>NZ_CP117710.1:0-300000 GCF_028622875.1 Streptomyces sp. MMBL 11-1
AAAGGGGCCTCCTGCCGTGATCCTTCCGGCCACAGCTGCCGCTCCACCCACACCGGCGGGACCTCGTGCCCGGCAGTGCCGCTCCCACACCGCGCCCGCGTACCGCTCGACTCCGTTCATCAGCCCCATCCCCTCCTCGCCGGCGATCTGGGTCGCCACCGCGACCGGGCGTACCCCGGGCGCGGTGAACAACTGCAGCCGGAACGTCCCGGCAGCCCCTCGGCGGTGAACACGGGCTCGTCCACGAAGAGCCGCCGCGGCGCCGCCAGGCGCGCAGCTCGTCCCGGCCATCGGAACGGGCATCGGGGCGCGGCGCCGGGGCGGGAGCCGGCTCGGCAGAGAGGTGGTCATCGCTCATCCCCCGATCATTCCCGACCCGGCCGGCCCGGGGCCCGGACCAGTCAGCCGGTCGAGCGCCCCCGGGCGGTCCCCTCGACCAGCGCCGGGCGCAGCTGCTTCGTACCGCGACCGGGCGCCGGGGACCGTCGCGGTACGGCCGAGGTTCGGCGACAGCGCGGGAGCGGGCGGGCACACGGGCTCGTCGGTCATTCCCGGCCTGGCTGCCCGGGCCCGCCCGGCCCTGCTGGCCGCCGCCGGGCGGGCCGCTGCGGTCCAGGCCGGTGCGCCGGCTGCCGTAGTGGTGCTGGGGCTGCTGCCGGTGAAGGACTTGACCAGACCGCGGGGAGAAGGGCTGTTCACGCCGTCGTCCGGCTCGAACGCGGTGACGACAACGGCGACTCCGCAAGCGCTTCGCAGACGGCGATGGTGCCGCTCGGCCTCCTCGGCGTCCGCCAGGGGCCCGGTCTTCGTCCACCCGGTCTCACGGGCAGGCCCTGCGGCCTGGTCGTCCAGTACACACACGGCACCGCCAGCAGCCGGCGCACCGCGAGCAGTCCGCCGGCGAACTCCTTGACGGTCAGCCCCAGATACGACAACTCGCCCGCGTAGTGGGCCAGCGCGTCCGTGCCGTCGGCCTCGAACCTCCAGTGCAGGAGGCCGCCTGCTGCTGCATGGCGCGCGCGGGGACGCGCAGCGCCGCCTCCATCGACCCCAGCCAGCTGTTGCAGCTGCGGCACACCGCGCCGCGCACGTGCCCCGTGACCGCGTCGTGGTCGACGGCGGCCGTCGGGCGGCACCGGCACAGCCGGCACTGCGGGTGACGGTCGCGGTAGGCGGCCCGCTGGCTATGGGACATCCGCGCGTACAGGAGCGGCGGAGTACGGCGGGCCTCCCACCGGGCGCGCGGCACCACCGGCACCGGCACGATCCGGGCGCCGCGCGATACCGGTGCCGGCGGCGCTCCCGGGCTCCCGGTACCACGCCGCCCACCAGGTCCGTCACCGGCAGGGGACGCAGCAGCGGAAGGCGCCGGACCGGGCGCGGAGGCGGGCGTCGTCTCCTGCTCCGGCACGGCTGCCGGGGCACCACGGGCCGGTCTCACCCCTCGCGCCCACCCCCGCAGCACGGCCAGGCGCTCCCGGAGCCCGTCCGCCGGCCACGTCGAACCGTTCACCGGCTCAGTCGTCGCAGCACATCGGGCAGAGCGTCAGCACACACGTCCACGGGATGCTTGCCGCACCCGACGCACAGCCACTCCCGGCAGTTGCGGCAGGCGTCGCTGTCCTCGTGTACCAACGCGCAGCGGCCCACGCACGAGTCCTTGGGCACACGGTCGGCAGGCACGTTGGAGTAGCAGCCGGGGCAGAGCCAAGCGGCACGGTGCGCCACCGGGCCGCTCTCCGGCGCGGTGACAACGGAAGCATTCGAAGAGATCGTCATGCGGTGCAGCCTCTGGCCAGCGGCCTGTGGACACGGGCCGACGGGCGGGCGGCGGGCGGTTGAGGGCGAGCAGGACCCGGTGGCCGGCAGGTCCTCGGCGAGACCGGCGCGGCACCCCCGGGCCGGATCGTCACGGACGTACGGAACAGCGGGCGGACAACACCGGCGGGGCAGGGCGCCGGCCAGCGCCAGGCGCAGCGTGTCCAGACCCCCGGCGACTGCTTGTCCGGGCGCGGGCGGCCGGCCCGGGCGGGCGGTGTCCGGGGCGGCGGCCAGGTGCTCGAGGGCACGGGGCGGTCGACCACATGCCGGTCACCTCGTCGGCGAGCAGCAGGTGCTCGGTGTGCTCGCTCAGCGCCTTCACCCAGCCGGCCAGTTGCAGGACGCGTGCGGCGCGGACGGGCAGCGACACCGGCAACTCCAACACGTGGTCCTTCGGCACCGGCCAGGCACACCGTGGCCGGGCGAGCGGAGACCGGAGGACGGCCGGCGGGCGGGCCCGGCCGGTCAGTTCGTCGTTGCCGGAGCGTGAGCGAGGTCCACCTCGCCGGCTTCGACCAGGGCACGGCGCAGCTGCGCGGCCTCGGCCGGGCGGTCGGGCGCCGGCAATGCCTCGGCGGCCTGCAGCAGGGCGCGGGCGTGATGGCGGACGTCGCTGTCCTGCGCGCCATCCGGGGCGGGGCGGGTGAGCAGGTGCACGGCCAGGAGGAGGGCGTCGGGCTCACGGGGGTGCGCGGCGGCGCGTTCGGCGATTCGGCCGGCGTCCGTCTGGGCCGGGGTGTGGGCGGCGCTGCGCCGGGCCAGGGGCAGCCAGACCTCGTCCGGCAGCGACGCGGCGAAGTCGCCGGCGCCCGCGAGCGCCCCGGGCGGCAGGCCGGCCTCCAGAGCGGCGGTCCACCAGATCTGCTCGGTGTCCACCGAGGTCCGGTCGAGCGGGCGCAGGGAGGTGAACAGGGCGAGGTACCCGAGGAAGCCGGAGGCGGCCTCGGCGCCGTCCGGACCGGTGGCCAACTCCCGCCAGGCGGCCGTGGGGTCGCCGAGCAGGCTGTCATGGCCGGTCAGGAGCGCGTGCACCACGCGGAAGGCGAGCGTCCCGGCGGGTTCTCCGCGCAGGGCGGCCAGGAGCTGGCGGCGGCCCAGGGCAGCGAGCAGCAGCGGATCGAGGCCGGGGCCGCGGCGGGCGTGCAGCCACGCGGCGGCCGGGGAGGGCCGGCCGGGGACGAGCGCATACAGGTCGGGGTGGGCGGCGGTGAAGGCGGTGGCGCGGCGGTGGAGGAGAGGCAGGTGCTTGCCGAGCACGCCGGCGACCGGCTCGTCGCCGCCGCGGGCCTGAAGGACGGCGGCGACCAGGTCCAGGACGTCGCCGGGCATCTGGCCGTCCCGGGGTGCCTGGGCGGCGGCGTAGTCCAGGAGGCAGTCCAGCGCACGCACCGCCGGGTGGGACTCCGGCAGGCCTGCGGGCAGTTGCTGTTCCTCTCCGGCCGTGCGGCCGGCGGCGGGCGTTGCCGGGCCGCCGGCAGACACCGACGGGGCCGGGGGCGGGGCGGCGGGCCGGGTGAGCGGCTCGACGAGGGCATGCAGCCGGTCCAGGGCGGCCGGGAGGTGACCGCCGAGGCCGTCCCCGGTGCGCCACACGAAGGCCAGCAGGCCGGACCACGCCCGGCCGGCGTGCTCGCCCGCGTCGGGGATGTGCGGGTCGGCGGGGGCGGGCAGGGTTCGGCTGAGCGTGAGAGCGGCGAGCACGGCTTCGGCCGGGCCGGCGGGGAAGGCCCCGGGACGGCGGACGGCGGTCGCGGCGGCGGCGAGGTAGAACGCGCCGAGCTCCGGCAGGACGAGGGCGGTGAGCAGGGCGGGGACGTCGGCGGTCCAGGCGGCCGGATCGGCGGCCACCAGGCGCTGCAGCACGATCGCGTAGCCGGCGGCGCCCGCGTCCGGGGCGCCGGCCAGGGCGGCCGCGGCCGCGAGCGTGCCGCCCGCGGCGGCCAGTTCCCGCAGGTCCTCCAGTTCGAGGGCGGTGCGATGACGCGAGAGGGGGCGGGCGGCACTGCGCGGGTCGGGCGGCCCGTCCGGCCGGGCCCGGTGCGACGGGTCGAGGCCGGCCAGCAGGGGCGCGGGCAGGACCGGTGACCAGGCCCCGGCCCGCTCGGCGCCGGCGGGCCGTACGCGCTCCACCTCGGCGGCCGCGGGCGCGCAGAGCGCCTGACGGGCCCGCCGGTGAAGGTCGGCGGTGCGCTCGGGCGGGCAGGTGGTGAGCACGAGGTCGACCAGGCGGGCGCCTTCCGGCGTCGGGTGGCCGGCCAGCAGCCGGACCGTGGCCTCGACCGCCAGGTCCCACCACTGCCCCGCCTCTTCGTCCCCGGCGCCGGGGTGCGGCGGGTGGGCGGCCAGGTGGGCGGCGAGCACCCGGTCGTGCACTCCTGTGTCCGCAGCCGCGATCCTCGGCCACGCCCGCAGACGGTCGGCCAGCGGCAGGCCGGCCGCGGCGTCCGCCGCGGCGAGGTCGAGAACCGCGCGGGCCAGCAGCGGGCCCATGTCCAGGACCGGGCCCAAAAAGAGCGTGGCGTCCAGGACGCGGACCTCGTCCAGGTCGACGAACTCCGACCAGGGCCGCCGGCCGGACGCTTCGATGTCGCGGCACAGCAGGCCCGCCAGCGCGCCGCGGACCGCCCGGGCCCACCGGAACGAGCCGCCACCGTCGCCGGCGTCCGGGGTGACGCTCACCACCAGCTCCCGCAGCAGGCCCGTGATGTCGTGCTCGGGCAGGCGGGCCGCCCACTGGCGCTCCAGGACGTCGGTCAGCTCGGGCAGCGGACGGCGCTCGGCGTGCGCGCGCCAGCGCTCGTCCCGCCAGGCCCGCCCAGCCGGCGGTGCCCGAGGTCGACGGCGTCCTTCAGCAGAGCTCCTCGGCGACCAGGACCCAGTCCCCGTCCGTGCGGGCACCGGGAGGTGCCCGCCCAGCCGGCCACGAGCCGGCGCGGCACGTCCGCGTGCTTCGGCCGGCCCCTCCGCCCGGCCCGAAGACAGCACGTGCGGGAGCAGCCCGCGCACCCCGGCCGGGCGGAGGCGCCGGCGTCGGCCAGGCGCAGCAGCGCGCCGAGAACGCGGGGCCGGCCGGGGCGAGCCTCGGCGGCGTGGTCGGCCAGCCACAGCCCGGCGGCCTTGGGGGCGGTGGCGGCCAGGTGCTCCAGGAACGGGGCCGCCGGCCAGGTACCGGCCCTCTCGTCGGTGAGCAGCAGGTTGCGGCGCGTGCTCCTCAAGGGCCCCCAGCCAGCCGCGGCCGGGCGGAGCCGAAGAAGAACCGCGGTGGCGCGCGGGTCCGCCCAGCCGGCCAGCTCTCGCGCCTCCGCCCCGCCCGGCTCCCTCAGGGCGGCCAACTCCAGGACGCGGGCGGCGCGGCCGTGCAGCGGCACAGCAACTCCCGCGCCAGCAGCAGCACCTCCGGTAGACAGAAGCCGCGCCGGCCCGATCGGCCTCGCCGCCGTGCAGCGTGCCGACGTCCTCCCGTACACCTCGCCCCACCGACAAGAGCCTGCCTCTGTGGTAGGCGCCGAGCGCCACGCCCATCAGCCGCTCGGCGATCCCGCCGCCCTCGCCCGGTGGAAGCCCCCCGGGCGCGTCAGCTGCCCGCGCAGCACCCCGCCGCCCGGCGTACCCGGCCGAGCGGCGGCCTGCGGCGGCGCGCGGCGGACGGGCCGGGAAGAGTGTCCCACGCGGCGAGCAGGTCCTTCGCCGCGGACTTCAGGCCACCGCGTCCGGGGCGCCCGGCAGGCTCAGCAGGGCGTCCGCCGCACCGCGCAGGCACGACTCCGCGACCTCCGCCGGCCGCTCAGCCCGGTACCGGCCAGGACCCGGCGGGCGTCCCGCAGCAGACACCAGCGCCCGCACGCCGGCAGCGCCCTGCGCCATCAGGGCGGCGGCCAGGACCTCGTCGACCACCGGCAGCTGTATGTCGGGCAGTTCGCCGCCGGCGGCGGCATCATGGTGCTCACCGGTGCACCGTAGAGGCCACCGGGCGCAGCGGTGGGCGAGAACCGGCCGGTCGCGGCCGTCCTTGCCGTCCTGCCGTCTTGTCCGTCCTGCCGTCAGCGTGCGGCGTGGCGGCGGGTGTCCCCCGCCGCGGGTGCGCAGGGTGGTGCCGGCCTCGGTGAGCAGGCGGTGGACGAATCCTAACTGCGCCCCGCAACTGTGCGCGAGGGTACGGACCGAGGCCCCCGCGGTGTACGCCTTCTTCAGCTCGGCCCCGAGCTTGAGCCGTGGCCGGCCCGGTGACGTGGACGCGGCGCCCAGCATGCCGGCTCCCTTCTCTCCCTCTCCTCGGTGTCCGGGCGGGACGGCTACTGATGGCGGGCGGCGGCGACGTCGCCGGCGTTGACCAGCGCCCTCCTCAACCCCTGCCACGCCGGGGGGCGTTCGGGAGCGGGCAGAGCGGTCGTCGCGTCCAGCAGGGGTACGGGCGTGCCCGCGTACGGCGGTGTCGGTCCACGTCCCGGGTGCGTCGGGTGACCAAGCAGTTCGGCGAGCAGCAGGGCGTCCTGGCTGCCGGGGTGGGCGGCGGCGCGTTCGGCGCCGAGGTCGGCGTGGCTCAGGGCCGGGGAGTGCTCGGCGCTGGTACGCGGCAGCTCCAGCCACACCGGCTCGTCGACGGCCGTTCGGCGAACGCGCCCGTCCCGCCAGCGCCGCCGGCGGCAGGCCGGCGGCCAGCGCGGCACGCCACAGTCCACAGCAGCCCGCGTCCGCGCCTGCTCGGCCGGCGGGAGCGGGCGCGCGGCGCCGGTCCGCGGCACACGGAGGGCGATCGCCTCCAGCAGGACTGAGACCGCGGCCGCCGATTCTCGTCACCGTCGGCGTCGCCCAACTGCGTCCACCAGGCGCGGGTTCGCCCAGGAGGGATGGATCGGTCAGCCAGCGCGGCCGCGGTGTGGCCCGCGGCGTCGCGCGCCAGTCCGCCGGCGCCGCGCAGCGCGCCGATCAGGTCGGCGCGGTCCAGGGCCGCGAGCAGCGGCGGGCTGGGCGGTCCCCAGCGCAGCCACGACCCGGCCGGCGAGGGCCCCTGCGCGGGGATCCGGTACAGGGCGGTGCGGTGGACGGCGGTGAAGTCCGGGGCGTAGTCGTGCAGGGCGGGCAGCCGTACGCCGATCGCGTCGGCCACCGCGTCCTGGGCGGCGGCCGCGGGGATCGCCCGGCCACCGCCTGGAGCACCTCGGCCGGCATCTGTTCACGGGCGCGCGCCTGGTGGAAGGGCGTACTCGAGCAGGCACCCCAGCGCCCGGACCCGCGGGTCCGACCCCAGCAGTACCGGACCCCCGGGCCTCCGGCCGCGGGGGAGCGGTCCGCGGGAAGCCCCCGGGCCGGACCGACGGCGCGGCGGAGCCGCCGGCGGGAACGGGACCTGTCTCCGGCCTCCTCTGCGTCGGCGGCGGGATCGGTGAGCTCGGCGGTCAGGGCGTGCAGGTGGGCCAGGACGTCCTTCTCCTGGCCGGGTCCAGGACGGCGTCGGTGCGCCACATGGCGGTCAGCAGGTCGGCCAGGCCTGGTCGGCGAATGTCCAGCCCGGTGCCCCGGTCCGCGGCCGTCTTCTGGGCGGCTGTGGCAGCCGGGGCGTCGAGGGCGCGGCGCAGGTCGAGCGCGCGGTGACGGCGCCGGTGAGCGTCTTGCCGGGGAAGGCGCCGGGGGCGGTCGGCGTGGCCGGCGGCCGCGGCGAGGTAGAACGCGCCGAGCTCCGGTGTCTTGAGGGCGTTCAGGGATCGCGGGCACGTCGGCCAGTCCAGGCGGCCGGGGCGTCGGCGACGAGGTGGTGCAGGACCATCGCGTAGCCGTCGTCGCCTGCGTCCGGTGCCGCGGCCAGCGCGGCGGGGCGGCCGCCGCCGGCCCGCGGGCTTCGGCCGCCTCGGCCAGATCTTCGGCGGTCAGGGCGGTGGTCGCCGTGACCGGCACCGGCGCGGGGACGGTGCGCGGATCCGCAGGGCCGGCAGGCTTCAACGGGCGCACCCGCTCCAGCACCGGTCCCAAGCCGGCCAGCACACGCGCGGGCAGCAGCGGCGACCAGTCCCACACCCGCAACCACGAGGCGAGCGGCTCCTTGGTGCCGTCCACCTGGCCGGCACCGGCGGGAAGGACCTGCTCCAGCTCGGCGGGCGCAGGAGGGCCAGCCGAGCGCGGTGCGCACCCGCGTCTCCAACTCCCCGGCGCGCTTCGGCGGGCTTGTGCTGAACACGAGGTCGACGAGGCGGGCCGGCTCCGGGGCGGGCCGTGCGGCCACCAGGACGCTCCGTGAGCTCGATGGCCCGCTCCCACCACTCGTTCACCACCTCGGCGGGCACCGGGGTCTGCCCGGCGGGCGCAGGTGCGGGCGGCCGGGCGGCGAGGTGAGCGGCCATCAGGCGGTCCGTGCAGCGGGGCGTCGACGGCGGCCACCCGGCGCAACGCGCGCGTGCGCACCCCCAGGGCGATGCCGGCGTCCGCGTCGGCCTCAGCCAGTGTCCAGGACGGTGCGCGCCAGCCGGGGGCCGCCGTTACGCGGCCGTTGTCGCCCGCGTGCACCCCGTCGAGGTCGCCGCGGAACACCAGCGGCCGGGCGGCGGCGGGCCAGCAGCGCGACGTCGCGGGCGAGCAGGCCGGCCAGCACCGCCCGGATCATCGCGACGTCCCCGTGCGCGGGGCCGCTGGGGCCGGACGGGTAGGCCGTCAGCGCGACCTCGGCGCAGCAGTTCCGCGGCGTCGTGCCGGGCAGCCGTGCAGCCGTCTGCTCGGCGACCCGCTCCCGCATCTCCTCCTCGGCCGCCAGCGCGGCCGCCATCGCCGCTTGGGCGGCGGCCGGATCCCCGGCCGCCGCCAGATCCTCGGCCGCCTCCTCGGCGGCGGCCACCCGCTCGGCGACAGCGTGCAGGCTCAGGTGGCCGGCGTGCTCGTCCTCGACCGCACCGGCCAGCAGCCCCCTCGGCCGCGATGATCCAATCCCGTGTCCGTTCCGCCCGCGGGACCGTACGGGCCCAGCGGGCCGCCAGGCACAGCGTCGCCCCCGCCGCCGGGCCCCCGCCGTCGCGCAACCCCGCGGTGTCGGCCAGGACGGCGCGCACCAGGGCGGCGCCGACGACGTCGCCGTGGCGCAGCGCGAGGCCCAGCAGCGCATCCAGAGCCGGGCGGCCGGCCGCCGCCACCTGCTGCGCCCGGCTGAGCGCCGGGTCCTGGCCGTCCGGTGCCGTCAGCCACGCCCGGACGCCGTCCGGGTCGGTGCCGGCGACGTCGTCGAGGAACGGGGCGGCCGGCCACCGCCCGCCGGCCGACCCGTCCGGCAGCAGCAGGTGCGGGGCGTGCTCGGCCAGGACGCCCCACCACACCGGTGCCGGGCCGGAACGGAAGAAGTACGCCTCGGCGCGCGGGTCCGCCCAGCGGGCGAGCTCGGCAGCCTCAGCCGCGCCCGGGTCCTTCAGCGCGGTGAGCTCAAGGACCCGGGCCGCGCGCTCGGCCAGCGGCACCAGCAGTTCCCGGGCCGCGTGCAGGAGTTCGGTGTACAGGAGGCGGGCATCGTCGGGGCCGGCGCTACGGCCGTGCAGGATGCCCGACGCCAGCCCGTAGACGACTCCCCACACGTCCAGCGCCTGCTCCTGGGCCGCGCCCAGCGTCACGCCCGTCAGCCGCTCGATGACGCCGCGGGCCCGGCCCCGGTGGTAGCCGCCCGGGCGCTCCAGCTCGCGCGCACCACCTCCGCCGCCCACATCACCCGCTCCCACCGCGCCCCCGCCCCGCCCGGCACGCCCAGGGGATCACCGGAGCCGTCACCGGCGGCAACGGCACCGCCGGACGGCGTCTGCTGGACGGCGGCCCCCTCGGCCGTCTCCCCGATCGAGCCGGAACCCGCGGCAGGCGGCGTCCCCGACGGCGTCCAGCGCCGCCACCAGGTCCTGCGCCGCGGCCTGCAGGCCCACCGACCGCGGGGCCCCGGGCAGACCGAGCAGCGCGTCCGCCGCGGACCCGCACACACGCCGCGGCCACCTCCGCCGGCCGCGCGAACCCCGCCCCCGTCAACGCGCGCCGCGCATCGAGCAGCAGCCCCAACGCCCGCACGCCCGCATCACCCTGCGCCGCCAGCGCACCGGCCAGGACCTCGTCCACCTCCGCCGGCACTACCCCGGACAACTCCGCCCCACGCCCCGCGTCCCCGCCGACCGGCGGCATCTCGATACCCACCGCTGCACCGTAGAACCCCGGCCCCCGCGCCCGGAGCAGAACCCGACAACCCCCGGCACCCCACGGGCCCTCCCGCCCGGTGCCGCGACCGCACCCCCGGCCCTGGTCGGGCCCACGGGGAGCGGCGACGCCCGGCCGGCGTGGCGCCGCTCCCGGGCCCCGGAGACGCCGCTCCGCGCAGCGGTCGGCAGCCCGGCCGGAATAGGTAGGCTGCGAGTCGCCGGTACCCCAGGGCTGCTGCCCAGAGGCACCGCGAGGACGGCCTCACTCCTGGGACAACCCGGACAACTCGTCGCGTAGGTTCTCCAGATACCCCCACAACCCGTGGAGAACAGGGTTCGGCTCGCCTACCTCAGCTCGCCACCTCTCCAGCAGCCGGACTCTGATTTCTGCCAGCTCCTGGTCCGTAGTGCTGGCGGTGACCCCGGCTTCCTCGGCCGTCCAGGTGTCACCCATCTCGTAGACGTCCCAGACCGACAGCAGGTCCTCGGGCCCGAAGCATGACTCGGAGCAGCATGCCCCGAGCTCGGCATCTGCCCGGACGGCATCCTCGGTCGTCAGCTGGCCGACCATGTTGTGGCCGTCCCAGATGATGTCCGCGCCGTCGAGAACACGCTGGGCGAGGGGAGCAACCTCCAGCAGCAGTTCGTTGGCCGCTTGCATACTCAGCAACGGAACCTCCCACGACCGCACGATGCGATGGAAAGCCTTCGCCTCCACGCTCCGGCCATCGGGCGAGTCGTCATGGCACGCTGTGAGGACACCCTCTTCCAGGTTCAGGGTGAGGAACGCAGCTCGCGCTTCGGACTCTTCTTCCACCCCAGCAGTACAGCTCCAATTCGTCGGTGACCGGCTGCACCGTCAACTTCTTCTCGGACATGGAAATCCCCTTACAGCAGGCGTGACAGGTCCTCCGCCCGATACGGAAGCCCGTGCTTGTCACCCCCGCTGACGCGGGCAGAGATCCGCGCTCACCTCCACCACAACCCCGGTGAGCGCCAGGGATCCGTCACTACTATGCCGGACTCGGCCACTCTCCACGGGGCACATGGCTACTCACCCGTGCGGCAGACCGGTATCGGGCCGAAACAGGCTCGAACCCACTTGGTACAAGCAGCAGTTGCGCGTCGAGCCAGCGTGTCCGCGCTGCCGGGGCGAGCGGCGGTACCGTCAGCGCACAGCTGGGCGTCGGCAAAGGCCAGCACCTGATCCTGCCCGGCCGGCGGCAGCGGGACCTCGGTGCGGTCGCACGGCGTGTGCAGGGCGGATCACCTCCAACTGCCGTGGAGGCGCGGCGGGATTGCCGACGGTTCAGGCCGGCACGGCCCACCAGGTAACGGGGCCGCCCATCAGGGCCAAGCCGGTGATCAGCACGGCCCGGTGTGGCCGGCCCCGTCGTACTCCCGGCTGGAAGCCACGACGGGACCGGTGATGCCCGGCTGCCCCGGGAGCCGGTGAAGGGCGGTCGGTGGTCGACGGTGAAGTCCGCGGGCGTAGCGGAGGAGGGCCGGCAGCGGACCATTGAGTCGGGCGTGACCGGCTGAAGACCTGTCCCCGGACCGCCGGGCGGGGACGCAACGGCATCCTCTCGTTTCTCCCCTCTGAACTGGGGTGATGTGGGCGGTCGGGAAGGTACGCCGGTCCGGGCCGGTGTGGTCGGCGGGTCGCGCCGAGGGGCCGTGCGCTGCCACGATCGGCGGGCGCAGCCGGGGACACCGCCCCGGGCTCGCCGGAATGTCCCAACGCCCGTACGGAGGAACCCGCATGCCCGCCGACCCGCCCCTCCCGCTCCCGCCCGCCACCGGACCGGCCGCTCCGACCGCTGTGGCCGTGGGCGCCTCGTCCGGCCGCCTGGGCGCGGCCGAGGCCACCACGGTCATCTCCGCCATCGCCTCGGTGACCGTCCTCGCCGTCCTTCAGCGCCCGGTCCCCGCCGTGCTGGCCGCCCTCGCCGTGGCCGCGGGGCTGCTGCTCCTGCCCGGCTACGCCCTGCGCCTGCTCACCGCGCTCGCCGGCCCCCGCCCGTGACCCGGACCGCGCGCCGGGACGAGCCGGAGCCGGAGCCGGCCGAACTCGCCGTCCTGCGCGGCTGGCTGCGCGGGCGCAAGACCGCCGCCGCCGTGACGGCGGCCGCCGAGGGCCGGCGGGCGACGTATCCGTACCTCGCCGAGCGGGCGAGCGCGGCCGGCACCCGGTACGTGGTGAGCGCCTGCACCCTGCGCCAGGCCCTCGACGGACGCCTGCCCACCCTGCGTACGACGGTGGCCTTCGCGCGCGCCACCGGGGCCGACGAAGCGACCGCCCGCCGGCTCTGGGCGGCGGCGGACCGCGCCGTGAACCCTCCGCGCGCGCGGCCCGCCCCGCACGTCCCGGGGCGCTTCACCACCCGGGCCGGTCTCGCCAACGCCATGAACCGGATCCGCGACACCGCCCCCGACACCACGCTGCGCACCCTGGCCCGCCTCGCCGGGCCCGGGCTCTCCGCCAGCACCCTCTCCCGCCTCCTGGCCGGTAAGCAGTTCCCCACCGCCGTCCAGCTCACCGCGTTCGCCGCCGCCTGCCAGGTCGGCGACGAGGCGACCGCCGCGCTCCTGGCCGGACACCGGCGCGTCCTCAACGGCCCCCCGCCGCCGCCCTTCTACCCGTGTGCCGTCGTCGAGCATGCCGAGGAGCGGCGCCAGCGGGACGAAGCCGCCCGGCCCTGGCTCGCCGAGCCGGAACTCGACTGGTACGAGCAGCAGCGGCGCGACGAGGAGGAAGCCGCCTTCCGGTACTGGGTCACGGACGCCGAGGCCTTGCTCGACGAGCTCGGCGACGACGCCGAGCAGCACACCGGCCCCGGCCCCGCGGCCGCGGGCCCCCACGGCGGGCTGGAAGGGCTGCTCTCCGTCCGGTTCCGGGCGGCACCCGGGCCGTGACCGCCCGGGACCAGGACGGCAACCGGACCGGGCCCCACCGGCGGCCGGGCGAGACCGGCGGCGGCAGCCCGGCCACGGCGGCGGTGCGTGCGCTCCAGCCTCGGCGCCTTCAGGACCTGCCGGGTCCACACCCGCCGCACCTGCACCCGGCGCGGCCGGACAGCAGCCCGGCCCCCGGGGCCCCTCCCCCTGAGGCACCCCGGCGCCCGAAGGTGCGGGCGCCGGGGTGCCTCAGGCGGTGCGGGAGTGGAGCTGGATGACGGTGCGCTGGCCGGTCGCGCGTTCACCGAGGCGGTAGATGGGCGAGTTGGAGAGCTTGTCGACGAACTCCAGCCAGCCCTCCTCGACGAGCTGGCCGCGGACGCGGGAGAACAGGCTCGGTGTCCAGCCCAGCTCGTCCTCCGCCAGCTTGCGAGCCGTCACACGGACCGCGCCGCTCGGCTCCTTCGGCATGAGCGCGTACAGCTGCAGCACGAGGCGCTGGTTCGGGGTCAGGGCTTGCGAGCGGCGCAGGATCTGTCGCGCCAGCGCCTGCGAGTCGTTGGCGGTCATCACGACTGGTTCCCCCTTGCGGGTCCGTGGGCAAGACCTGGAATATCGGGCGGGTTGTAGGCCCGGATGGCTTTCGCGCTGCTCGGCGGAGGTCCCCTGGCTGGCGAGGTAGGGGGTCACCTTGTAGAACTTCTGGCGGCCGAACTCGTCAGCGAAGAACAGCAGCCGGCGTTTGACGAGGGTGCGGATGATCCGGCCCAGGGCGTCGCCCGTCATCCCGTTACGCCGGGCGATGTAGGCGGTGGTCTTCATGACGGGCTGGTCGAATCCGGGAGCCGCGGCTACGAACCACTGCAGGATCCGGAACTCCCGGTCGGTCAGGCCGCCCTGCTTCCTGGGCACGGCGGCGAGGGCTTCGAGGCGGACGTTGTCGATGGTGCTGTAGGGGCCGATGTAGCCGAAACGGGTCTGCGGCTCGCCGCGGCCGTCGTGCCGTTGGTGCGCGGAGCGCGGCATCGGGAGTCTCCGAATCCCTCGACATGTCCTATGAGTACAGGCGTCACGATATCCCGTGCCGGATCCGTGAACTGACTGGACATGTACTTCCAGTACATGCATGCCGTTCCCGCGACCGGGATATCCGGACCGGGGAGTCTGAATGAACCGCTCCGCGAAACGGCATGATGCGGTCCACCGACCGGTACATCCGATCGCCCAACCGGTATCGGAACCTGCGAAACACCAGGTCAGACACAGTTCCGGCGTGGCTCTGTCTGTACGTATCCAGGAGCGCGCGCACCACCGGGTCCTACGTTCACAACATTCCCCGCGGCCATCGGCGCGTCGCCCCGCCCACCCGCACGACCGCCCCCGACGGACCCCTGACGCCGACCCCGGCCACAGCACGTGCAGGACCGCGGCGCCGCGCGTCCGCCCCGACGGGGAGGAGGCATCCCAGCCGTGCGGCCGGCCACGGCCTCACGGCGGCACCCCCCACCGGCACCGGCCACGCTTCCCTGTCGTCCCGTCACCGCCCGCACCACCCGCCCCCGGGACCGCTGCCGCCCCCCACGAGCCGCACCTTCGTACGCCGCCGCACGCGCGAAGCGAGCCCAGCCCCCCCCACCCCGTACCCCCCGGGCTCAACCACCGCCCAGACGCGCGAGGACGGCACGACGGGCTCTCCGCCGCCCGGCCGGCGACCGGGCCGGGAGCGGGAGCGGGAGCGGCGTCAGCGGCGGTGGCCCAGGGAGGGCAGCCCCGCCGAGGCCGTACGCACGCTCCGGCCCCGGCGGGCAGAACGGCGGGTCAGCGGCGGTGGCCCAGGGAGGGCAGCCCCGCCGAGGCCGTACGGACGCTCCGGCCCCGGCGGGCGGAACGGCGGGCCTTCAGGATCTGCCGGGCCCTCCCCGCCACACCTGCGCCTGCCCGGTACGGCCGGCCGCGCGGTGCACCGCGGCGACATGCAGGGCCGCGGCCCGGGCCCGGCCGGCCAGCAGCTCGGCCACCGGGGACAGCGGACCCTCGACCCGCAGAGCACCCGGCGCTCCCCGCAGACACAGCACCAGAAACGAACCGGCGGCGTCGAGTTCACGTACGTACACCCGGGCCCGGGACGCGCCCACAGCGATCCGGGCGATCCCCTCCAGCTCCGGCCACGTACACGGCAGCACGACGTCCTCCAACACCACAAACGGCCCCGGCCGCCACGACGCCGCCCACAGCCCCCGGCCGGCCTCGCGCCCTACCCGCACACCGATCACCGGCCACACCTCACCCGCCAGCGCCGGATGCCCGATCTCCACGCCCACCACTCCCCCCGCCCACCTCGCCACCGACCCGCAGTATCCGCCGCCGGCCACCAACCCACCCCGCGAACGGCCAACACCCCCGGCCCGCGGGCCGTGATGCCGGACCCGCAACACCCCACCGGCACCCGGCCCCACGAAACCGGCCGTCAGACGCCGACGGCGGACGTCGACCGGACACAGCGCGACGGGCGACGCGGGTCACGGCGGCCGGCACCACGCCGAGCCCGGAGCGGACCGGGCGGACCGGGCGGACCGGGGCGGACAACGGCGGACAGCGACGCGGCGGGGTGGACAGCAACTCGGCGGGGGTGTTCAACCGTGTTCGGCGGAGTTCACCGAACACCACCGAACACCCGGGGCTCACGGCTTCCCGCGCAGGTCACACGAGGGACACCACAGTGCGCGCCGTGAGGTGCGGCCAGCACGCGGCCCTCCGGGGCACAGCCCAGCGCGCGGTGCAACCACCGAGCGGACGGAGGGCCGGCGGCCCCCCGCGCGGCGGCGAGCCCGTCCAGGCGCAACCCGGCGAGGGCCCGGCCGCGCCGCCGGCGCCGAGCAGGGAGCGGACGGTGCCGGTGCGGGCGCGGCGCTCGGCGGTGGGCAGCCGGGCGGGCGAGGGCGGTGCCGGAGTCGCCGAGGCGGCGGTGGATCCCGATCCTGTAGCGGGCGATCCCGCCCCACGCCCACCAGATCGTCCTCCACCACCGGCCTGTTCGAGCCCCACTACCGCCGCATGACCCCCGCCCAGCGCGGAGCCCGGCGGGCCCGGGACCGTAACCGTCCAGCCGGCTCAGCGTTGAGGAGGCGGAGTCCTCAACCCCCTTCTCGCCGCTGCCTGCTGGAGTTGCCCGTGCCGGTCCACACGGCCCCACCCGCGACCGACCCCGCCCCCGCCCCCGCCGAGGGGCGCGGCCCGGTCGAACAAGCCGTCGTGGCCGACGCGCTCGCCGCGGCCGGGCCCGAGACCCTGGTGCGCACCGACATCCCCCAACCCGACGGCAGGGTACGCCTGTACGCGTCCTGGACCGACCGCAGCGGGCCCCTGGCCGACCGCATCGACCGCCTGGCGCTCGCGCGCGGCCTGGACGCCTGGTCCTGGGTCGAGATCCTCACCCACCACCAGCACACCACCCACCGCGGCCGGATCGAGGTACGCACCCACCCGCTCCGGCAGGTCCTCGCCGACGTCGAACGCGGCCACCACGGCAACGAGGAACACCGGGCGAACTTCGCCCGACTGCTGGCCGACAACGCCGAACAGGCCGGCCGGCCACCGCTGCCCGCGCCCGGCCTCCCCGCATGGCCCGGCATCGGCCCCCGCCACCGGCAGCGGACATCCGCCCCCGCCACCCAACCGCACCGACCCGGCCCCTGAGAGGACCCCCACAGTGCCCACGAAAATCGGCAGCAGCTCCGGCTTCCGACGCCCTGCTCACCGAGCTAGTCGGCCCCACCGGCCGTCGTTGCCAGCCTCGACACCTACCCGACCCGCTGGGCGGGATGCCACACCGGTAGTCCCGGCCGCCGCCCCGGTGGCAGGTTCGGACCATCGCCCGCAGGGGCTCACCACATCGGTCTGTACCGCAGTACCGTGATGCGCCACACCTCTGTCTCGCACGTGGATGGAAGCAGGATGTCATGACCAGCGCACCGGACTACAGCCACGGCATCAACGCCGAGCGCGCCCTGAAGTTCGCCGTGCAGCGGATCCGTGGGGATCGCGTCCAGATCATCGAGGGGATCATCGAACCGGTGTCACCGACGTGGGACCACGAGCGCGCCGCGAAGCTCGTACGCCGTCAGATCGAGAACCGGGTGGACGAGCTCGGCTGCGTCGAAGGGTCCGGGAATCTGGATCTGCCCGGCTCGTCGAACTGGTACATCCCCGATATCGCTGTCGTGCCGGAGGAACTGGCGAAGGGAGGCAGCGCGCTTCTCCCCGACCAGACACTGCTGATCGTGGAAGTGACGTCCGAGTCGAACGCGGAGACGGACCGGATCGTCAAGCGGCGCAGGTACGCCGAGTACGGCGCGCCGCTGTACCTGCTCGTCGACCGCATCGACCACAGCGTGACGCTGTTCTCGGAACCGGGAAAGCTGGGATACACCCGCGTGGACGGACCCTACCCGTTCGGGACGGTCGTCCGTCTTCCGGCACCGTTCGAACTCGACATCGACACGAGCGCGCTCACCTGACCCGGCAACGTCAGCGCCACGACGGGGATCAAAGGCGCGTGACAGCCCAGCGGCCGGCGCTGGCCGGTTCCGTCGACGGAAAGGGAAAGGCGAGGGTGACGGCGCAGCGGTCCCACGAGACCACGGCAGGACCCAGGGCCGCGCCCCGCGGGCAGCGAGCGGGCCGGGGCAAGGCGGCGGCGCTGGCGCGGAGGTCGAGCCGGGGCACGGCGAGCCAGCGAGGACGACGGACGGCGGCGGGGTAGACAGCGCATCGCGCGGCGGCGCGGCAGACGGCCGCCGCCGCGGACCGAGATGCAGCGGACGGCCGCGAACGGTGTCCACACCGTGCACTTCGGGTCGAAGGACGCCCGGAACGGTTGGGCTGTGAGCGTGCTGATGCTCCTGGTGCTCGTGAACAGCCAGCGCACACGGGCCAGCGAGGATCAGAGGGCCAGCGGCGGTCACCCGCCTTCCCCCGGCCTGCAGCAGCGCACTCCCACGGACCCGAAGACAGGCGACCAGCACCCGCCCGGCCAGCACCACGCCTCAGGCCCGCACCGAACGACGGGCCACGGACAGCGACGGCGGGCGGCGGGGCGCCGGCGCGGGGGTCGAAGCGGGGTGCAGCGGACGGTGGGATCATCATGCGAGACGACACCTCAGCACCCCAGGAGACTTCAGTGGATCAGGAACAGTGCTGGCGGCGGGTGCTGCTCTGGCAGCGCAGGTTCCTGCTCGCGGCCTTCGCCGTCGGCGTCGCGGGCGGCGCGGTCGCGGCACGTTCCGGTGACGGGCTCCCGGCCGGGCAACTCGCCGCAGTCGCCGTCATCGCCTCGGCCGGCCTGGTCTGGAACGCCCGTCACCTTCGGCGGCAACACAGGGCCTCCCGGACTCCCGTCGACACACCCTCGGGCGAAGCGACATAACTGCGACATTCCACCTGTACGACCTGCTGAAGCCCTTGAGCACCAGCGACCGCGCAGCCGCGCGGGATGGCTGACGGCGATGCTGGGCGAGGGCGAGCTGTCGCCCTCGGACCGCACCGCCGCCGAGGCGATCACGGCGGGAAGCACGCTGTCGTACGGGCGGCACGCCAGCGGTGCCTCCCTGGCCGCCGGGGCTAACGGCACGACGAGCAACGGGCGACGAGCAGCGGCTCGGCCAACGGACCCCCCGGCACCAGATGAACACGCATTACCCTCGGTGCAGGTCATGCGGGGGACACCACGCGCGCTGTGCAACCGCCCGAGCCTGGCCGCCGAGCGGGATGGCTGCGAGCTGCTCCCAGGTGATCGTCTTGGAGGTGCTGTCCGCGGTGACATCGACCAGCTGCACCTCGGTGACATGCAGGGGCGCGTGGCTGGGGCGAACCCGGCGCAGGATGCGCTGGGCATCGTCGGAGGACGCCTCCCCGCGCGCGTACGAGATAGTGAGGTGCTGGAGGCCCCATGGGTAGCGCACCGCGTCGTCGCCGCGGACCGTGCGGATGGCCTCACGGGCGGCGCGGTGGAGGGCAGCAAGCTGGTCGTCCGGGTGGAGGTCCGCGATCACCCCTGTGGAAGTCGCGGCACAGGGCGTGTCCCCCGCAGGTCGTGTCACTTTCCGCGTGGCCGACCGAGCGGTGTCTGTCGTATTGGATGCCGCGCCCCGGTGTCGCATTCGAGCACTCCAAGCTCTTCCCGATGTGTCCGGCATCACATCTCGGAGCCGAGCGGGATCGGAGGGGCAATGGGCTCCCAAGTGATCGTCTTCTTCTCTGAGCTGGCCGTGACGTCGACCAGCTCGATGGAGTCCACGCGGAGCGGGGCGTGGCTTGGCCGGACGCGGCGCACGCGTCGATGAATCTGGTGGAAGTGATCCAAGGACACCTCGGCCGTGGCGTACGACTCAGTCAGGTGGAGCACTCCGGACTCGTACGTCGTCGCGTCGGCCCCGTAAACGAGCTCGAAGGCCCGGGTGGCGGCGGTGCGCAGAGCGTTCAGCGGCTCGTCCGGCCCAAGGTCAAAAAGAATCCCGGTGGGGTACGCCAGAGGACTTCCAGCGGTGATGGTGAACGGGGCGATGGAGTGCATCTGCTTGGACAACTCGGCAGCGAGGGCCTCGCGTTCAGCTTCCGGGACATCGCGGGCATGTCGTGAACTCAGCTGGTACAGCGTGATGTGGAACCACTCGTCGCCGACGTGGGTCAGGGGGTCGTCCTTCGTCGCGTTGCGGACGCCGCGAATGAGCTCGGCGAGCTCCGGATTTTGGCCGAGATCGACGGTGACGTAGGCGTGGAGCAAGGACGGCGTACGTCCGGCTTCCCACAAGTCTTTGCCCTGCTGAAACGTGAACGGCTTCATCATGAGCCACCGTACCGACGCGACCTCCAAGTCCGGTGGCAAAATGCCGGGTTGTCATCTCCATAACGCTCGGAGACAGGCTTACGCGAGGGCTGTCGCCCGTGTCCTCAGTTCTTGGGCTTCGGGCAAGTTCGGGAAGCGGCGGAGACGCACACGCATGTCCTGGATTGCGGCGCGGACCTTGACGGAGCGAATGCCATCGGCGCAGTCAAGGAAGTCAGCCCAGGTGGACAGGGCGCCATCCACGTGCCTTGGCGTAGGCGGACGCCGCCGAGGTCGGCCAGGACGATGGCGCGGGTGCGGCGGCGGTCAAGGCCGTGGATCTCGAGGGCAGGGCGTAGGTGTTCTTCGGCGGCGGTGAGGTCGCCGAGGCGGGTGTGGATCATCGCGGCTTCGTGGGCCCAGCGGCCGGGTGAGTAGTGGGCTGCCCACGAGTCGCCAGTGCCGGTTGGGGGCTTGCCGATGGCGGTCTCGGCGAGGGCGAGGTGCTGGGTGGCGAGCGTGCGGTCGTTGTCTTGGGCGGCGGCGTTGGCGAGGGTGGCGTTGTAGTAGGCCACGGCGCGTGGGTTCTGCAGAGTTCGGCCGTAGTTGACGCAGGCTTCGCTGAGCTGGACGGCACCTGACCTGCGTGAGCCGCCGTCCGCGATACGGTGCCTGGCAGACCACGCCAGGGGAAGGACGACGCTCATGGAGTTCCGGCCCATCACACGGACCCCCGGGGCATTCCAGCAGTCCGTGACCGCTGACGACATCGAGGCGATCTGCCGCCGCGCCTTCGGGCCGGACACCAAGGTGGCGTCCGCGGCCGAACTCGGCACCGGGATGTACAACTCGACGTACCGGGTCACCGTCGCGGGCCGGGAACAGGCGGTGATTGTTCGGATCGCCCCCGAGCCCGAGCGCCAGTTCACCTCGGAGCGGGCATTGATGCGCAACGAGTACGCGAGCCTGCCGTATCTCCCGGCGCTCGCGCCTCTTCTGCCGCGCGTCCTCGTCGCCGACTTCACCCACGAGGTCGTCGGCCGGGACTACATGGTGCAGTCGTTCCTCGACGGCGTCCCGGCGACCGAGCACCTGCGCACGTACCCGCGGTCGCTGTGGCCGGTGTACTACCGGCAGCTCGGCAAGATCGCGCGGCGTGTCCACGACGTCCCTGGTCCTGCCTTCGGCCCGATCGCCGGCCCCGCATTCGGCAGGTGGAGCGAGGCGGTCGTGACGTCCTTGGAGGACATCGCCACAGACCTGGAGGGCGTCGGCCTCGACGCATCCGATGTACGCAAGGTCATCACGGCTGCACGCCGCCACCAGGCCGTCCTCGATGAGATCACCGAGCCCCGGATGCTGGCTGGGGATCTGTGGCTCCCCAATACACAGCTTGATCATCAGGCCCCGGAGCCCGTGATCACTGGCGCGTACGACTTCGACCGGACCTGTTGGGGCGATCCGGCGGCTGATTGGACCATCCGCATGGTCACGGCCAAATCTGACGAGCGCACGACGTTCTGGGACACCTATGGCTCCTTGGACCAGTCCGAAGCCGCAGCCTGGCGTTCGAAGATCTACGAAGCCCGGCACCTCGGCGCCATCCGTCTCGAGCGACACCGCCTCGGCAATGCGGACGGCGTCCGGGACAGTTACGACACGTTCGCGGGCATTTTGGCCGCCGTGGTCTGAAGTCCGGTCCGACCGTCAGCGGTGACGAGCCGGAAGCTTCAGATCCCTGTTGTAGGCCACCGTGTGGAGGCCGATAGCCCCGGGCGCCCGAAGCGACGTACGGGTGGCCTCACGCTGTTGCCCCCTCCTGGTCAGTTCAGACCGAAGGACTCCTCCAGTTGGTGCTGAACCTGCAGCGCTTCCTGCCTGCCCGCAGCGGAGAGAGCATCGAGGAGACGACGGGCGCGTTCAGCGTCAGGCCCCGTGCGATGGACGTCGTCGGATAGGACCTGTGCGAGGAACGGCACGACCCGGCGCGCCGAGACGGCGACGGCATCCGACCGGTCACCCAAGACGTCGAGCACGAGGCTGACCTCCTGGCCGCTGAACAGGCCGTGGGCGTCGAGAACGTCCAGGAGGCGGTCGGCCAGATGCGGCCGGGCTTTGTGGAGAGGAGCCCACGCACGGATGAGATCGCGCGCCTGCGCAGGCGTCCAGGGCACTCCGCGCGCCGGTAGCGGCAGCAGCGCCTGCCCGAGCGCCTTGCTGCCCCGGGATGCGAAGCGGTCCAGCATGCCTGGCCACATCACGAGAAGCTTCCGGACGCGCGCCGGGCTGGTGGCCTGCTGTGCGAGGGCGCTGAGAAGCCCCGCGAGCGCGTGCGGGTCCGAATCGAACACGTTCAGGTATGCCTCGAGCCGGGCCTGGTCGCCGTCCAGAGCGAGCTCGGCGGTGATCGTGTCGTGGGTGTCTCGCCACTCTGCTGAGTGGCTGGCCATCGCTTCGGACTGCCGTATCCAGGTGAGCCGGTCGTGATGGGCCATCGCCTCGGCAAGGTGCCGAGCTGCCCCGCTGTGCGGGCAGTCGAAGTTGGCGGCGAGGTAAGCGGCTGCTGCGGCTGCGGCGACGAGCCGGAGATCCACGAACGGTACGGCCTCGGTGAGGGCGGCATCCACCGGCCCAGTGAGCCGAAATGGCCGTCGGGGGGTGTACATGTCTTCCTGGGCCGTCAGGCCGGCGGTGACCACCATCTCGGTCAACGCGTTGAGGCTCGTAGTGTGCAGGGCGTCGTCCGGGCCGGTGCACACCCCCGCGCTCCACAGCTGGGTGATCGCCGAACACAGCAGCGACCGCACCTCAATGTAGGCGCTGCCAGCGAGCTGGAGCACGGCCGCGCGTACGGTTTCCTCGGCGGTGTCGGCCTGTTGGAAAAGTGCTGGGGCTGCCACGAGGACTGGCAGGGCCGTTGCCGCCGAGCGGTCTGCAGCCCGGGGATCAACGGATTCGTGTACTACGTCGCAGTCGGCCGTGACAGCGGATGGCGTGGCCTCGGCTGCTGTGAGCAGCTCGTTCGCCGCCCATCGCACCTGCTCAGGCTCCACCCCGCCGGCTGTTGCGTTCGCTGACCGCAGGACGACGGCTGCAACCATGGGGCCGATGGCGTCCAGTTCCTTCGGCCGGCCGCTTGGTGAGAGCCGGTGAACGCGGTCGAGGGCCTCCCAGCGCTCGAACAGCCCCCGCGCATCCGCCTTGCCGTCACCATCGCGAGCGACTTCGGCATCACGCAGCAACGCGAACCGCTCGACGAACTCCCGGAAGGCGGCACCACCGTCCGACTGCTCCATGCGTCTGCGGTTGACGGCTTCGTTCACCAATGCACGGCCGTCGCGGTCCGGGACAGTCACGGTCCCGGGGACTGCCCGACCGTCGCTGTCGGGGAGAGTCACGATCCGGTAGTTCGAACTGTCCAGTAGCAGCGCCGCCTCCGCGATCACGCCATCCGAAGCCGCGTCGCCCTCACCGGTGGTGCCACGGTGCTGCTCGTGCTCGGCCGTCAAGCGGCGTCCCATCTCCCGGAAGGCGTCCTGCCGTTCGGCGGACGCGCGCAGGACGATCAGCGGAACCGCGTAGGTCAGCTGCACGGCATTGGAGGACGGCAGCGCCCACAGATCCGACTGGCCGAGCACCGGATCCAGTTCGTCGGTGACACGCCGGGCATGGAGGGCCAGCACCCCTGCGGCGACGGCCACCAGGGCGATACTGCGCCCGCAACCGAGTACCCGCTGCATCAGCTCTCCAAGGCTGGCCCCCGCCGCCGCCTGGGCGTGGGCCCAACGGCGCAGCGCGGCGAGCGCCGCGATCGCCGGTCCCGGCCCCAGCGCCCCGGCCCACGGCCATTCCCACGACCGGGCGGTGCCTGCGAACACAGCCTCGCCCTGATCGAGCGGCCAGACCAGCGAGTACTCCCGGCGTCCGCGCTCTGTCTCGATGCGCGTGACCGCTTCGGTGGCGGCATCGGCGACCTGCCCGATCAGGAGCAGGCCCTGGTCCGGCGCATGCGTGAGGAGAGCGCCGAACGGTCCGAGCTCAGCGGGGTCCGGTGCGTCGGCCGGAATCCACGGCGGAACCGAGGGCGTCGTGAACGGCGCGACGGGTTTCGGCCGGTAGCGAGATGGCCAACCTATGTCGCGCACACCTTCCCGAAACGGAACCGGCATGAGGCTATCGGGATGCTCCACGTAGACGGAGTGCGCCATGAGCGCGAGCAGCTCCGGTTCGTGGCGGGCGAGGTTGGTGGCAAGACGCTGCTCTTCCACAACACGCTGTACCTCTGCGGGGGCGTGGTTCGAGAGATGCTCGAAGAGCTGCCGACTGGTCGCGTCCAGGTGCTGGGCCGTGCAGGCGAGCGCGATCGCCGTCGGCGCGGCTGTGTCGGCTCCGTTGTGGAACCATCTGGTCACCGCGTGAGGCACACGAGCAGCCAGGTCATCGTCTATCCCGTCGGCCGCCGCCGGCAGCCATCTGCCCAGCAGTCGCAGTGCGCCGCCTGCTGCGACATCGTCAAGGTCGTCGGCGTGGAGGGTCAGAAACCTGAGGATCGGCAGGGCAGCCACGACGCTGCGCAGTCGGAGCCGGGCCGCAGTCACCAGCGCGCGGCCGCCGTCGGCCAGCAGCTCATCGTCCAGCCCCGCCAGGACCGGCTCCGGGTGGCCGAGCTCGAACAGCGCTTCGAAGGGAAGGTCCTGCCATCGAGCGCCGTCCAGCTCGGACAGTTCCTGTGCGGCGGTTGTGATCCACCTCCAGGCGGCCAGGACCTTGGCAGGGGAACGGCGTCCTGCGCGGGCCAGGCGCAACTGAGCCGCGATCCGGATACCCCGCAGCAGCCGCCGTGGCTGCCGCACGGCAGCCACGGCCGGCGCCGACTCCTCGCACAGCAGGAAGGCGACGGCGTAGTCCAGCATCGCATCGTGAGCGAAGCCGAGCTCGGATCGCTTCTGCTTCAGGATGCCGTCGCTGACAAGGCCGTACTTCGCCGGACCGGTGCCGGACTGCGGCAGGCGTGCGAACCGCTGCCCATTGACGACGACGGCCTCCGACAAGTCCAGGTACACATCGCTGCGATCGTCGGGGTGTCCCAGCCCGGGACGCTCGCTCCCTCCCCGGCGCACCAAGTGGTCGTACACGAAGTCGGCGACATCCTCCTCACCGAGAATCTGCTGGGGGTTGGCTCCCACATCGAGCAGCCTCACCAGCAGGTCTACCGTGTAGAGGGTGCGCAGCAGCTGGGCCGGACGAGGCAAGCGCTCCATCGGGGCCAGGGCCGGGAAGGCGTCCAGGACTTCGCGGAGCTCGCCGTCCGAAAGACCGCCGATCCGCATCCTCTCGACCCGCCCGTCCCTGGCTGCCAGATACTCACTCACGTCATCGGCGGCCTGCTCGCGGGCGACCGCGACCACATGCCAAAGCGGCTCGCCCTCCTCGTCGCGGGGCAGCAACGAGAGCAGGCGTCTGAGAAGTTTCCCGCCGTCGGACAGGGCTTGTTCGGCGCCGTCGATGACGAACACGCGGCGGCCGGTCGGGGCACCGCGCAGGGCAGTAGCGAGGCGTCCTGGTCCCCCGAGTTCACCGTCGATGTCGGCGACCGTCCCCCAGGTGTGCTCGGTGAGCGAGAAGCCGACCACCGTCACCTGGTCCTGCTGCCGTATCTCTCCGGCGACTGCGCGGGTGAGCGCGCTCTTCCCCGTGCCCGCAGGGCCGGTCACGAGCACCAGCTTGTGCGCGTCGATGGTGCTGGCGAGCTTGGCCCTCAGCGCGACGCGGTTGAGCTTTCGGTTCCTGCCGAGCCGGTCCCTCACCTGCGGCCGGCTCAGGAAGACATCCGTCCACTCCTCGACCGCTTCCAGCTCAAGGCGAGCCGGTGGATCCCCGCGCAGCACCAGCCCCTTGGCCGACAGTCGGTTCCGGAGCATCTGCCGGTCGACAGACCCGCTACGCGGCCCCCACTCTTCCGCTAGGTCCTCGATGATCCGGAACACCTCGGGGGCGTCATAGTCGGCGCCCGCCGGGATCAGCCGCTCTTCCAGCGCAGCACACAGTGCGGTGTACCGGGCGCCGGGGCCCTCGGGCTCGATCTGGACGACAAGGCGCCGCACAATCCGAAACGCGGTGAGTTCCACCAACTCCGGCACCAGAGCCGAGCCGCCGGACTTCGTCATGGCGTCGGTGATCGTCGTCTTCAGATGCTTCCACACACGGTGGTACTGCCCCCCGAGTGGCGGCAGCGCCTCCTGGAGGAAATTCTCAAGCGAGGCTTGCGCCGCGGCGGTGGCTGCGAGCTCACGCAGGTCTTCCAAGTCCTTGGACGGGCCGGTGGCGGTCACACCGAAACGGCGGCGCTCCGCGTCGACATCGTCACCGAACCGTTCCAGGCTCTCCAGGCACTGGCTGATCAGGCCCTTCCATGCCTTCGCCGACGGCACAATCTCCAGTGTGCGCTTGATCTGCCGTTCGAGAACGAGCAGGTACGGGCCCTTCCAATTGCTCACGACGACGTCGTCGAGGGGAGCCATGGACGCCTTTTGCAGCTCCACCGCATCCGGAATGACCTCAAGTCCAGGGACAGGTACGCAGCACAGCAGCGCCACCAGATCCAACGCCGCGGCACGGTACTCGAAGACCGTGCCGGCACCACCCGAAGAGATCGGGGACGCACCCTCCGCCACCTGTACGTCCCTTCCCCGGCCGTATGGCCGATCGCTGCCTCACGCTGATGAGGAAGCGTAGCGAGCTCAGCCAACTAGCGAAGCTTGTACGGGTTATGGGGCCCCTCGAACATACATGCCGAACCTGATCAGCATGGTCACGGCGCGCATCCACTGAGCTGATCTACCACCACCCCACCGTCCGTACCGCGTACTGCGGTCGAGGACAGAACCGGCCTGGTCCACCGGGTCCAGAGTGTCAACGGCGGCTACGACAGCGAGATCGCGGTCCGGCTGACGCTATCGTCGGGCTCCGTGACGCCAGGCACGGAGCCCGACAACATCACTCCCGACATCCGACTTGCCTAGTGAACGGTCCACAGGTCGCCGGTCAGCAGGCTCGGCTCGGCGACCTCGTCCAGCACGGCGCGGTCGTGCGCGGCCGCCGCGGCGACCTTCCGCACGTCGGCCGCGTCCAGGCCGGCGTCGTCCAGGTCGGCGGCGATCTCCTCCAGCGACGTGATCATCGCCTCGCTCCAGGTCCCGTACCCCGGGCCGTTGACGGGCCCGACGTGCGGGCCCCGCACGTCGTGCACGGAGCGGGTGATGGCGCCCAGTTGCCGGAAGAACGTCGGCCACACGGTGCGCGGGTATGTTCCCAGTTGCTCCGGAGCCGGGACGCCGTCCAGGTACGTCTGGATCATTCAGTCCCGGCCGATCACCTCGTGCGACCAGTCCGCCGCGATCACGCGTGGCATCAGCGGCGCGATCACTGCCAGCCAGGGCACGGAGGCGTATTCGTTGCGCATCAACTGCTGCTCGGAACGGAACTGGCTGCCCGGCTCCGGCGCCACCCGCAGGATTACCGGCCTGTCCTGGCCGGCCAGCTCGACCTTGTACGTGCTGTTGTACATGCCCAGGCCCAGCTCGACGGCGGACAGCAGGCGGGACTCGGGACCGAAGGCCCGGTCGCACACCGCCTTGATCTCCTCGGGGGGCAGCGACTGCTGGAACGCTCCAGTGGTGCGCTTGACCGGACGGAACTCCATACGACTCCTTACTACGGCGCTCAAACTCGGCGCCTTGGCGTGGCCCTGCACCGTGCCCTTGCTGATGCTATCGAGGGCGGCTGAACCGGAGCCTCAGCCGCAGCGAGACGGTGCCTCCTGGCGTTGAGAATCCCAAAGGACCTTCAACGCCAGGGTTGTCTCAATTACATGAGCCGTACGGTGCCTTGCGGCTCGCGCTGTGCGGCAGCTGCCGCACAGCGCCGGCTCCCGCGACCTGTCGGCGCAGTCGTTCGATCTCGTCGTGCTGGGCGGCGAGCCGAGAAATGCCCAGAGCCTTGAACTCGGAGAGGGCTTCAATCTTTTGATCGCGGGCGAGAATCCGAGTCTTCAAGGTGGCGACCTCGGCCTTGAGCCGCTCGATCTGTGCGTCGCGCGGGTCAATGATCTCACCGGCTTCTTGAAGCTCGGCGCGTCGGCGTTCGAACTCCTCGGCCAGATGCTGGTAGGTGCCGGGGCGCGCGGTGCCGTCGCGATTCTTCTTCGGGTAGAAGCCGGTGCGGGTGATACCGGCAAGAGAGGCGAGCGTCTTGAGGTCGCACTTGCCGCCCGGCGGGAGGTCTCCACCCAGCAGCCGTTCCATCGCGGCGCGGACGGCGGCTTCGTTGCGGTTCCGGTCGGTGGCGGTGAGCCGGGCCGTGTCAGTCGGCTCCCACGAGGTGCGCGCTGGTAGCGGAGTCGATCTCGGCGACGACGCGAAGTGCGCGGTCGCGCTCAGGTTCGAGGCGCTTGCGCTCGCCCTTCGCGACGCGGCGGTTGGTGATGAAGTCCTCGATGGCGTCGGCCTGACGAGCCCACAGGGGCCGGTGGCAGGAGTGATGGGCGGCCTGCGGGCAGCGGGCGGAGTCGCACATGCCGATCAGGGGCTTCGTCGAGTTCGGGGTGCCGGCCAGCTTCAGGCACAGTGCCTTGGACGGGTCGCAAAACCAGCAGAAGTTCGCCGGGCCGATGTGGCGAGTGGCGGCCAGCTTGCGCAGGAGACTTTCCAGGTGGGCGTCGTCCTCAAGGATCTTCGGCGGCGTGCGCGCGGCTTCGTGTAGTACCGCGTCGATGTGGGCGAACAACTCGATGAGGCTTCTCGCACCCGGTCCCGCGGGCATCTGCCCGTTCTCGAACTCGCGGAACGCCTCAACGGTCAGGGCGACCTGGTTCTCCTCGTCAGCGGCTTCGACCTCGGCGAGGAAGAGCCGCTGTGAGCCACCGGGGCGCGCGGCGTATCCCTCCGTTGTGGCCACGCTGATGTGCTTGAGAGCCAACTCGTTGCCGGTCGCTACCGGTAAAGCGGGTCCTCCGGGTCGTGGATCTCGAAAGGCCGGTCGGAGGCGCGCTCAGCGTTGCGGATCGAGAGCCGCGCCGACGTCTCCGCCATCACGATCTCTACCATCTCCGGAGGGCGCGGCAGCAGCACGCCGAGCGGAAACCCGTCGGGCAGCGCGCTCCGGTCGAGGTTCTCCAGCCACCAGCGCATCCAGCCGTAGAGGGCCGACGCGTAGAATTCCGGCAGTCCGCCCTTCGCATGTACGTGCACGGTGTACCCAACGGGCTGCCACACCGACGGCGGCTGTACGCGCACCCACACCAGAGCGCTGTGGCGGCCGGTGACAGCACCGACTACCAAGGCCCCAGGGTGTGCACACACCGCGTCCTCAAGAACGTCGAACGCGCCGTTGGGCGACGGGACGTTGGTCGCGTCCACCACGAGGACGGATGCGCTCTCCTTGATCCCCGGCCCGGAGTTCGGCGGTGCCATCAGATGCAGAGCGGGCCCGTTTTCTCCCTCCTCGGCCGACAGATCGCGGAGGGTCACGTGAACGCGAAGGAGCTCTGCCGAGGGCGAGACGCGAGTCTCCAACCTCCACGCCGTCAACACGCTTCCCGCTGCCTTGCCCATCGGTCCCCCTCGTAGCCTGCCCGGTGTCCGTAGCCATCGTTCCCGCTCCGGCCCGGGAAAGGAACAGGGACACCAGCCTTTCCGGCCTGTGCCGTTGTGGCTACTGAACGGCTGCGGTGTGAAGGGGTGTGCGCCAGGTCGTGGGGAGGCTGCACCACTAGGCCCCTTCGGGGTGCGCGCACTTCCCGGGCATCCCGGGGCCGGATGAACGGTCCGCACGAACCCGAGGACAACACCCGGACGACCCGAACACGCCCCGGCCGACGCGGCCGGTGAGGCGCTCGGCGTACGCGGTTCAGTCAGCCCGGCCGGGCACGGGCGCAGCGCACCGCGGCGAGCTGCGGCCGAACCCGCCGGCGGCCACGCCTGGGCGGTTCATCCGACCGGGGGAACCCGGACACGTCAGCTGTGCCGGGCGTGGCGGGGTGTTCTACCGTGAGCCCGGCAGCAGCTGCCGGGGCCGTCCAGGGTCCTTGTCAACACACTCACGGGTCCCGGTCCGACGGTGTGACAGAAGCCCGGTGACCGGGTCTGATCTGCTGTGTCCGGTCCTGTTCCTCCGAGCCGTCGGCCGCCGGGAGCACGGTACTTGGAGCGTCATGCCCACCGAATTCCGCCGTCTCCAGCACGCCGCTCGCGCGCTGAAACTCACCTACCAGCAGCTCCTCGCCCGCTACCACGCCGACCAAGGCCCCGACGCGCCCCGATCAGGAGCCCTCGCCTGGGCGCAGCAAGAGGTCAAACGCATGGCGCGGCACGAGCTGCACACCAGCGTCGCCGCCGCCCAACAGCGCCGCAGCTGGGACACCCTCGCTCTCCGTCTCGAACCCGGCGTCCACGCCCGGCTCATGGCCCGCGTCGACGCCGACCGTATGTCAGCGCCCCATACCGTCTTCGGCCTCAACGTCGACCGTGCGCGAACGCCCGGTGCCGTCCTCAGCCACCACCTCAGCTTCACCTCTGGGACAGCGCCCCGTGTGGACCCGGGCCACTACCTCGACGCCGCCCTGCGCACCGCCCCCCGCCACCGGGCAGGACAGCTCGGCTGCCTACGCGACTTCCTCACCACCCACGGCGTCCCCCTCACCCCGGGCCGCCAAGGCCTCTACCGCCTGGGCCCGCGAGCCCGCGAAGTAGTCACCGCCCTCAAGTCCCCCCACGCCCCGGACCCACTCCCCCGCCACCAGACGAACGCCGTGATCACGGCCCTCACCGCCCGCTACCTCGACCACCTCGACAACCAGCACCCCCGGTAACCACCCTCCACCCGGGCAGCACGACGCGGCCGGGGCGACGCACGAACCGCTGGAGGAGCCTCGCCGGCAACGACGCTCCTCCAGCGGGACGGCACGACCACAGCGGCCCGCAGGCGCAACGGCGCCCGAGCCCTACACAGAGCGGGCGAGCCCCGTGCGCGGAGTGCCCAGCACGGAACGCCAGCGCGGCCGGGTGCCCGTCCGCCCCCGCCGCGTCCGCGGACACCGGGTGGCGGATCGGCCGCGTCATCTACCGCTCGCCGGTGGATCCGTACACATCGCCGGTCACGCCCGCCACCTGGCCGGACCCGCCGGACGCGCGCTCCGGGAGCGGCCGGGAGTGAGCAGCCCGCCCGAGACCGCCCGCGCCGTCGACGATCCCGGCCAGGTACCCAACCCCCGGCACGGGCACGGCAGCAGAACCTCCTGGAAGACCGTGCGCGGGCCCGCGACGACCACCAGAACGCCGCCCGCGGACCGGGGCGCCGGGCGCGTCCGCACACCGATCACCGGCCCGCGCGCCCCGTCCCGGCCGCTGTCGCTCAGCGGCCGGACCTCTGACCTGGGAACTGCCGTCGATGCGGTGTCCCTGGGCATCGACGCCACAGCACAGATTCCAGTAGCTACTACTTCTTCTACTTGGCCGCGCGTTGCTGGGCACGCCGAGCCGCGCGACCGGTCAGCTGCCTGCTGAAAGGTTCGAGGCTCAGCACGGACTTGGTGACGCCGCCCGTCCTGAGCGAGCGGTCGACCCGCTCCAGCGACGCTGACTGCACCGGACGACGATCCGACTGCTGGCCGTTCTCGTTCATACGTTCTCCTCGGATCGCGGTGACATTACTGAACCCTCCGGCGCGGTATGGACGAACCTACTGGAGTCACGCGTGCGCTACTGAAGTGTTCGGGCGATCCGGCACACCGAGCCCGAAGGCAACGCCTGGACTCGGTTACCGGCACTCGCGTTCCTCCAGGTGGACGAGCTCCCCGCCGCAACAGGCGGAGGACGGCGCCCTCGCTCGTGGAGCCGGTCACCAACGTCCTCGGACAACACCGGACGTTTCGGACGACACCGGACAGCCGGTCCTCGACGAGCCGCACGGGCGTACCCGCCGGGAGCAGCGGCCGATGAGCAGCGGGGCGCCGCCAAGGCGCGCGGGCCGGAAACCAGGTACCCGGCCGGGCGCGTGCGGCGCCGGAGAACCACGGGCGTCGGTCTTCAGTCGCTCCCCTCAGCGACCAAGCGCTTGAGCATCTCGCGCTTGGCGTCGAGCGCCGCCGCCTTCGCGGCGATCTCAGAGGACCAGGCCGCCAGTTGTACGGCAAGTGCCATCTGGGGCTTGCCGGTGTGCAGGTTGCTCTCCCGGTACTCGGCGTGAACCCCGAATCCCTTACCGGCGCCGTAGGCGAGTTCCATATAGGAGTCCGCGATGCCCATCATCGCGCCGCCGAGACCACTGACGGCCAGATCGATCTCTTCACGCAGGGCCTCTGCCGTGGCCCGAGGGTTGCTTTCGCTCATGACCTCATCCTTCCAGCCCTCCGCGCACGGCATGCGGCGCGGCGTGGCGGTCGTGCTCTTCCAGAACCAGGCTCCCGGACTGAAGGGCGCGGGACCGCGCCCCGCGCTCGTCGAGCCGTTCACCGGCGGCACCAGCATCGGAGACACCCCGGCTCTACGAAGACCGGGCTCACGCTCCCGGTCCACGAGGGCCTTCCCGCGCGGCACCGCCCACCGGCCCGGACAGAGACCGGTTGACGAGCGCCCCGTGCCGGGGCGCACCCGGTTCACCTGCCGCGCTCCTCATCTGCGGCTCCTGCAGGCCCCTCGGTCTTGGTCTTCTCGACGGCGGGTGCGACGCACTCGGCCACGATCTGCTCCAGGACCTCATAGACCCGGTCCGCCTTCTCGCCGTTGCCGAAGGTCTCCCGCTCGGTGGTCAGGAGCACCAGCCAGTGCGCGCCGGTCACCCGCATCCGCTTCGCGGCCCGCACCGCGGCCAGCACACCCCGGTGCCGCTTCGCCTTCAACGGCCCCGGCACCGGCGTCACCAGATGGTGAGCGGACATCCGCAGACTCTGGCGCAGCGGGAGCGGCACAGCGCTCCATGACGGGTCGTCCTGCGCGGGCAGCAGCAGCCCGCGGGCGGCCCCCGCCACCCCCTCCACTCGCCGCACGGACCCTGGCTTCGAAGGCCCCGCTCCCCCGGAGGACGCCCCCCGACCGGCCGCGGGCGTCGTCTCCGGCTCGGGCTCCGCCGTCAGAGCGCCCTCACCCCCGCCGCCCCCGGCCGCGGGCAGGACGCCGGACGCCTCCGCGCCCTCCGGCACCCCGGGCCCCTCGGCCACAGTCCTCTCCGTACCCCCGGGCTCCCCGGGCCCCTCGGCCGCGGTCTTCCCGACGGCCGGCGCGACGTACTCGGCCACGATCTGCTGAAGGACCTCGTAGACCCGGTCCGCCTTCTCGCTGCGGGCGCTGCCGAACGACTCCCTGGGCGAGGACAGCAACACCAGCCAGTGCCTCCCCGTCGCCCGCTTGCTGCCGGCCGCCCGCACCGCGAACTTCACCTCACGGTTCTTCTTCTCCCGCAGCACCTGCTGCTCCGGCGTCACCAGCCGGTACGCGGCCCCCGCGAGGTGCACCCGCAGATGCAGCGGCACCTTCTTCCACACCATGTCCCCCGAGCCGGGCAGCAGCAGCCCCCGGCCGGGCCCGGCCCCGGCCAGCACCGGACCCGTGTCCTCCCCGCCCGCCCGACGGCGCCGGCGGCGCCCGCTCTCTCCGGTCGTCTCCCCCTCCGCCAACACCCCGGTCGCGGAACCACGTTCACCCCGCGCACCGGCCCCGGCCCTGGTGGCGGCTTCGGCGCCGGCGGCGTGCGTGGCGGCAGCGGTGGCAGTGGTGGCCACGGCGGTGACGGTGGCGGCCGGCCGCCCGGGCACCGCACGGCCGGCCCCCGCACACCCGCCGCCGCGCACATGAGCCGCCAGCCCTGACGTTGACCCCGCATACGCGCACCCCGCGCACCGCACCCAGCCCGCCCGGGCCACCGCCTCCCCCACCACCGACCGCTCCGGCCCGTACCCGGCCGCCACCAGCCGCTGCGCCAGACCCGTTCCCTCCAACGCCCGCAGGGCCGCGCTCGCGGTGATGTCGTGCCCCCGCACGAACCACCGGCCGATCTCCGCGTCCGAGCCGCACCCGCAGAAACAGATCCCCGTCGGCACCAGCCGACGCACCCTCAACTCACCCATAGCGCAAGACCGTAGTACCCCCGACACTCCCAGCTCAGCGGATCCCGCACCCCGCCCGGAAACGACCAGAACTGACCACCACCGGAACACAACTGACCACCACGACCACCCCGCACAACACCCGAACACGCCCGCCTCGCACGACACGACACCGCGCCCGCACCACACACCACCACCCCACGCCCGACACTCACGCCACCACCCCACGACTTCAGCCAGCACCATCAGCACGACTTGCGAGCGAGCAGTACGAGAGCGACACACGAGCGTGCTGTGAAAGCACGCCGTATCAGCAGGCTCTAAGCGCGTGACCAGGCAGAACACCACCACAACCAGCCACACCACGGGGACACCACGACGGGCGGCCGCGACGGCGTCACGGCGACCCGGCGGCACGGCGGGCGGCGGCGGGCGGGGAGGGGCACGGCGCAGCAGCTGGACGAGTCCGTCACCGCCGGGTCGTCATGCCGCGCAGCGGGGGTGGGCGGGACAGCGGCGCGGCGGCTCGGGCGGCGGCGAAGCAACGGGACGGCGGCGGGGGCGGAGCGGCACGACGGCGGCGGGCGCGGCGCGGCGCGGGCCGGCGGCGCGGCGGCGCGCGCGGCGGCGGACGCCGAACGGCCGAGCAGCGGGACGGCAGGGGCGACCGGCGCCGAACGGCCGAGCACGGCGACCCGGCGGCACGGTGGGCGGCGAGCAAGAGCGAGCGATCGGCGGCGACGACCGGCGCGGCGGCACGACGAGCGCCGAGCGACGGCGAGACGCCGGGTGCGGAAGGTGGACGGCGCAGCGAGACGCCGGGGCGGCCGGGTGCGGCCGGGCGACGGCGGCCGAAGAGCAGCTGGGCGCCGGAAAGGCCGGGCGAACGCGTCGGCGGTGGCGGCGACTGCAGGGCGGGGCGAGCGGGCGGTGGCGGCCGCCGAGCAGCGAGCGGTGGGCGCGGCACGGCGGCGGACGGCGGCGGACGGCGGCGGAACGCCAACACGACGGCAAGGGCGGGAGGCGGCGGACCGCGGCCCCAGGTCGACGGGCGCAACAGGACGCCGAGGTCCGCCCAACCAACCAGCAGCGCGGGCGGTGGACAGTGGCGGGCGGCGGCGGACGGCGGGCCAAGCGGCGCGACGAGTACGCCGACCGGCCTTCCTTGCCTGAGCCACCCGGTCGATACCGACGTTCGCGCACGTTCTCATGAAAGCGCCCGGGCATCCTGCGCGTCCTCATGCAGGTTTCGGAGTCGCATGTGCACGGTCGAGGACTCTCTCCGCCTCGTCCCTGACCATCGGACCCATCGGACCCGCCACCGACCGGACGGGCGACCCCCCGATACGGGACGGCGCGGCGCGGCGGCGGCACGGCGCGGGCCGGCCGCGGCGGCAGGGGCGACGCAGCAGCGAGCGGCGGGCAGGCCGCGTACGCGGCTCCGAGTCAACGGGTGCAACAGGACGCGAACACCCGTTGGACCGACCGGCAGGGCGGGCGATGCCGCGGCCGGCGGTGAAACGCGGCAGGCCGCGCGACGGGCGACGGCGGACGGCGGCGGTGCGCGGCCGCATCGGATTCCACCGAACACCGCCGAACACCGCCGAACACCACCGGACACCTCCGCCAGCAGCGGGCGCAGCGGACGCGCGGCGGCGGGCGGCGACGAGGCGGCCCGGGCGGAGCGCAGTGGCGGCACGGGGGAAGCGGCGGCCGACGCGGCGGCGCGACCGGGACACACCCCCTACGACACGTGATAATTGACACGTGTGCGCGCCTTAGAGTAAATTAGAGCCATCGCATCGATGGCCGCCCGTTCCCAACCACCCTTTCCCGGAGCGCAGATGACCACGACGTACACCCGCACCGACCTCTGGACCGGCGGCTCAGGCACCTCAGCCATCACCAGGGACAGCTACCAGAGCTTCCTCGCCGGAATGTACGAGATGGGGAACTTCCGGACCAATGGACTCGCCACCTGGACCCGCTGCGAAGAAGGCACCGCCACCTGGTACACCGCCCTCTGGTTCTACGCCGACACCGGCTACACCGCCGACGTCAGCGTCGCCATGGTCTACCTCAAAGAAGCATTCCTCTGCGACTGCTGCGAACACGAACCAGACAACGACTGACCAGCGGGGGACGGGTACGGCGACGGGGCGGCGGGCGCGGCACGGGGGTGCGGCGGCAGCGCGGGCGGAACGGCGGCCGGCTCGGCCGAGCACCTCAGCTCGGAGTCCGCCGTACGGCTCCGAACACACCACCGCCCAGCAGCCGCCAGTCGCGGACGCACGCGTGGGGCACTCGGTGTCGGGCGGCACCGAGGATTTCAATCGGCGCGGCTTTGACTCGGGCACTGCAATCTTCCGTGCAGTGGCTCACAGAGTGCTCACCGATGCACAGGTGTCAGTGCCCTCGCCGTTGGCACCGGTCAGGTCCTCGACCACAGACAGGTCCAACTCAGCGGCCCGCTCATGAAGATAGAGAAACTGCTCGTCCGTGAGGCCCAGGCGTGGGTCGCTGGCGATGCGCAGCAGGGCAGCAGCCGCGAATCCAGGCGACACCGACTGCAGGGCGTGGCTCATAGCCTCCGTGGTCGCCGCCGCTTCGTCATCCTCGGCCTGGTAATGCAGGGCGATGCCGTACGACACCCAGGCGCGTCCCGTCAGCTGACGAAGGGCGAGGGTCCCCAGCGGGTCATCGACGGGTTCGAACCGCAGGGCGGGATTCGGCTGCTTCGGATCTGCCACGGTGGTCCCTCACTGAAATCATCGGTGCGTCACTGAAGAACGTACTGAAATCTTCCCTGCGGTACTGAAATCTGCGCCACGCTCCGACACTCGGGAGCGTCCGGGCACGTGCACAGCGTTGTGCACCGAAGCCCAGCGATCAACGCCGAACAACTCCCTGCAACAGGGAACACCCCGGCCACCCCGGACGACAACCCACGGCCCCCGGGCCGTGGGAGAGGACGAGGACGCCGGAACGGTATCGGACACCGTCGGACAGAGTTGGACGACGTCGGACGGAGGCACGACACACGGGCCCGCACGACAACGGGCGCAACCACGGGGCCGTGGGCCGAGCGGCGGCCCGCACATCGCACGAACCCCACCCCAGCAGACACCGAGGCAGCATCACCGAATCGGAACAGTGCCGGCGCGGAGCGGTGACGCCGCGACCCCGCGCTCAGGCGGCCTGGAGTGCAAGGTTCACGCAGGCCAGAGATGGGACACCACCGTGCGGTACGCGCGGTCGGCCCGGGCCCAGCAGTTCGGGGAGCTCAACGGCTGGCGGCCCGTGCCGGTGCCGAGGCGAGAGCCCGGCAGCGCAGCGGCCGGCCGGGCCAAGGGCCCAGGCGTCACGACGGACGCACAGGGCCAGGAATGACCAAGGGGACCGTTCACCGTTGCTCCCCGCACAACCGCCAGGTCCCACGGTCCACCCCCGGACAACAGCCAGGGTCCACGACGGGATCGAGGACAAGGACGAGGGCGCCGGGACAGAGCCAGACGATCACGGCGGCCCCGGGCGGCGACACGGCGGACGTCAGCGAACGGCGCACCACCACCCCGTCGGGCCACCACGAAAGGGACACGGCGCCCGGGAAGGAAGCCGCGGAAGGACCGGTTCACGCCGACGGGCCGACACCGGGGTGCCCGCCGACCCGCACGACGATGTCGGCGGATCTGCGGGGAGCAGCGGCGCCTTCGTGAGGTCCCCACCAGGCTGGGTCCATCAGGGTGGCGTGCCTCGACGCCACGGCGATACAACAGATGAAGAAGGCGACACCAGGCAGATCCAGTGGTAGGCAGGCTGCCGGAGGTCGTGCCAGCGACACGGAGAGGGCCCTGGCTCAGTCGACCGCGCGCAGCACCTGCCGCACAACACTCATGAATCCTCGCCCGATCCACCCGAGCAGCCCTGTCTCCACGACCAGTTCACCAGCGTCCGCAGCCGCATCCCGCCGGTCCGACTGAGAACGGCGGCACCGGGAGCACAGACGGGACCAACGGTGCTTTTCCGCACCGCACTTCTTGCACATCACCATGATTCATTCTCTCCTCGTCTGGGATCTCTTCACCGAGAGTGCGGTGAGCGGGAGGGCGCGGTGATCGCGTAGCGGCGGGAGGCGGCACGGACACACTGCTGCTGCTGATCAACGGGAAGCCGTCCGACGCTGGCAAGCCCTTGTGCGATAGCCAGTCCGAAGGGGGATCCGGCTTCCAGGCCGGAGGCCTGGACAATCAGCGCGGCGGCTTCGGCTTCTACGAGGATGCCGTAGGGGCTGGGGACGCCCAGTATGTGCTCGGCATGGTTGCCGACGTCATCGAGGGCTTCAGTGAGCGGGAAGCCGTCATTCAGGGCGCCCTCGATGAGGTCGAGCAGGATCAGCGTCGCGCTGTGCAGACGGTCACGGAAGCCTGGGTCGGTAAGCCAGAAGCCGTTCGGTCCCGAGGGCGCGGGCGGACCTTGTGCCACTGCGGGCGAGGGCAGTGTCTGCCGCTGTGACAGTTTCCAGCGGGGCATGGGTATCAGAACTCCGTTTCGTATTGGGTGACGTGATCAGCAGTCCGGCGTCTCGGAGCACCAAGACCGGCGGAAGCACGAGGGGCTGGTCTCCGTACGGAGGCAGCTGATGCAGAAATGACGGGAGCGCTTCGGTTCCGAGATCGCCATGCGCTGGTACGTCCGGCATCCCCTGCTGCTCGGACCTGATCGGGACATGCCGCACGCAGCCGGGCGGTGGTCCAGAGCTGTCGGCCGTGGTCAGTTCTCCGGCCGGTGGGCGTGGGCAGCGGAGTAGCGGGTGAGCCAGTCCTCGACAGTCGATCGCAGATGCGTGTACTCGGGCTGGTAGTAGTTCTTAAAGTCGCGGATCTTGGCGGCGAGCAGGTGGGAGACGTGGTGGTCACCCGCCGCGACGGGAACGTTGTTCCAGTCGATCGCGGCGACCTGGGCGAAGGCGGCGGTGCGGCCGTCGATCTGCTGTACGGCGGCATAGTCCTTGCCGTAGGCGACTTCCAGGCGGGCGACAAGGTCCCGCGGGTTGCCATCCCCGTGCGCGGCCCACCACTGGGAATTGTCGGCGGTATAGCGATACGCAGCCCACTTCGTCTCGCTCTGATTGCAGTCGACCATGTAGCCGAGCCCGCTGGTGGTCTCCTCGGGCTTGAGCATCCCGACGTTGTACTTGTAGCGGCCGGGCAGCTCGGAGGCGCGCTTGCGCCAGTTCACGCCGTCGAGCGCCGGGGCCTGGGTCTTGCTGGTCACGGATATCCTCTCGTCGCTTTGTGCTGGGGCGGCCGCCACCACGCCCCCGAAAGGGTGAACGGAAGCAGCCGGATGTTCAGGTGGTGTGCTTCTGGGCGGGTACGCGGGCGGCGTGCGGGCCGATCGCCGAATTCGTCCGCGAGTTGACGACCATCTGGTTGGCGTCGGCGCCCGGAGCGAGGAGGAGATCGGCGAGGGACTCCGGGCCGGCCGCCCAGCGACTACCGCCCACGGGGTCGGTAGGAGAGACGGCGTGGCAGCTCGTTCGGTCAGCTCAGGTCGTGGGCGACAGGCCGAACCTGCCCGTACCACTGCCCGGCGTGTCCGCCGGGACGGGAAGCGAGTCGGTGCACGGTAAGGGGGCCGTGCGGTCGCGTATCCCGTCCCGGCGGGCCGGACCACCGCTCGTGGGGAAGCGGTGAGTGCTCCTGCGGGGAATCGAACCCCGATTTCCGGATCCGTAGTCCGGTGTCTTCTCCGTTGGACGACAGGAGCGAGCGTGGTGTGCCGCTGGTGCGTACCCTCGGCGGGATGTCAACCCGCGGTCTCCCCCTTGAGAGAGGCCGAGACAAGCCGGACTACTCCACGAGGACGCGCTTTCCCTCCTTCAACCCGCACCGGGGATCAACCGGGCAGGCTCACCCTTTGTGTTGGCGTGCGCCCTCTCAACGGGGACATCGCCTCTGTAGGCGCGCACGCCAACGCATCGCGATCCAAGGGGATTGAAGCCCTGACCCGCCCCCGGCGTGGGGGACGTTCTCCGCACTGAGCTACGGACCTGCAAGACGAAGCGAATCGGCGCTCTCCACCGACTGACGGAGGAAGGGGTCGATCGCCCGCTTCGGACATGCAAAAGAATATCCCGCAACCGCCCCTCATGTCAATTTTCAATTGTCATGAGGGGGGTGCTCGCGGTTCGCGGCACGGCGGTGAACACCTTGCATTGCGGACCGGGTACCGGGGATCGCGACAGACGCTTCCCGCAGCCGAGGGCGGCACCGCCGCGGTGAACGGCGCCCGTCCGTGGGCAGGACACGCAGGTACGCGCGGTGGGCGACGGTGAAAGGACGTCGTACCACTGCGGTCAGGGAGCAGCCAGGGCCGCGATCACTAGCACCCCGAGGTGGGCTGTCCGATCGGACGGTAGAGACGGGCGCAGTAGCGCCGAGGCAGGCGCGACGGCGAGGGAATCAGGCCGGGACGACGCGTCAGGCTGTGAGGTCGACGTCGATGAAGTCCAGCTTGCCCAGGTCGAACATCCAGTCGATGCTGTTGGTGTTGTCCGGCCGGAAGTAGGCCGCGCTGGAGAAGCCGGTGCAGTTCCGTCTCCGGCGCCCCATCCCTGTGGGCGTCCAGCAGGGCACACGCCTCACCAGGACGGACGAGTTGGGTGATCAGCCGCACACGCGCTCCATCGCGGCCGCCGGGCACGTTGCGGTACCCGAACCGCGCGCGGGTATGGACCATCATTCCCGTAGTCACGGCGCCGGCCCGGGCGTGATCAAGCATGGCCGGCCGTCCCAGGCGCAGCACCTCGGCCCGCAGCCGCGCGCCGACAGAACACTCCCGCGCGTGGGAGCAGGGACCGAGCCTGAGATGGTCCGTCACGCTCGACAACGGCATGTGAAGCCAGTCCGCCACGTCGGGAAGCGCCATGTGCCGGTGCCGCATCAGGTAGCGGATCCGCGCCCGGTCGCCGCGCGGCCACGGCAGCTGATACACCGCTCGCGCGGCCTCATCGAGAGCATGCGCTATCGGCTGGACGGAAGCCATCTTCTCTGTCATAAGGCGAGCTGGAACGGCCTGCTTGTGGACAGCGGCCACGTGTCGAGCACCACACCGGCGAACCCACAGCACGGCCATCGAGGCGGGGCGGCCGGCGTACGCCGGGTAGCGGTGGGTGGTGGGCGAGCACCGAACGGGGAAGCCAGGGGGCACGGCCGAGCATCGGCAGGATCGCCGCGGGCTGGCCCGGGCGCCTGGGCGGCCAGTGTCCCCGCCCGTGCTCACCGCCTGGCCTGGTCCGGGTGGAGCTCGGCGGGATCCGCGGCGGCCAGTCCCAGCAGATCCTCCACGGTGAAGGTGACGGTGCGCGGCGCAGCGCCACGAGAGGATCCCCAGCACCCGGGCCGGGCAGCCCCGCCGGGCCAGGACCGGCGGCACGCCCGCCGCCGCGGCGCGGCAAGCAGAAGCCCCCGGTCCAGTGCGAGGAGCAGGTGCGGGTCGGCGGGCCCGTACAACAGCCAGGCGGCGGCCGGTGAGAGCCCGTCAGGCCGGTGAGGCCGTGCGGCGGGCGGCGGCGAAGGCGTGGCGTGGCGTCGCGGTGCAGGGTCGGCAGGCGGGGCCCGATGACCGTGGACACCTCCCTCCTGCGGGGGCGGGCGGCCAGGACGACCGGGGCGCCGTAAGACGGACGACCCGGCGGCGGGGTGGACGGACACCGTCAACTCCTGTGTCGGTCAGCTCTGAGATAGCCCAAGGCTGATGGACCGGACCGGCTTGCGAGGTGTTGCAAGGGACGAAACTCCCGTGGCAGCCTGTACCGGAGGGCTATCGGAAAGCCTTGTCGCAGATGCGTCCCCGCCGGTCCGGGCGACGTAGTCAAAGCGGCAAAACGGGGCCTGGCCACGCCAAGCAGCAACAGGACTTCGTGGGTAGATGATCGCTTCACCTCGCTCTCTCCCTTTTGTTCCTTCGCTGTGCAGGGCCGGATGCGCAGCAGAAGGACTTCACGTGTCGAACGACGTGCTCAAGTCGCGTGCGCGGGTGCGCATGCAGTACACCAACGAGCCCTATGCCACGGCCAGGGCGGAACTTGCGGCGGTAGGTGTCGACGCGCCTCTGATTCCGCCCGCCGCCACGGAAGAGCAAATGCTGTTCGAGGCGCAGGTATTCGCGCGGTGGGTGCGCGCCTTCGGCAGCGTCGTGCCAGCCTCGCTGTCCGCCGCTGGAAGGTTCGGGTTGTTGCATGTCACCCCGCGGTCACACGAGCTGGACGTGCGGGTGGACCCAAAGGCACTGACCGATCTGTTGGCCGCGCTCGTGCGGCACGACAGTCAGATCATGGCGTCGTACGGGGTGCCGGGGCTGCGCTTCCGGCACGAGCGGCAGCGGCTGGTACTGCTGCAGCCGGGAAGCGAGGGCCGGATCATCCTCTCAGGCGTTCCACGGCCGGTCTGGAAGGTAGCCCTCGGCAGCCTTGCCGAGGGACTGCCGTCGCGGTCGCAACTGTTGTTCTCCGGCCCGGACGAATGGGTGGCCGATGAAGTCGACTTCCAGGAGGCGGACGAGGAGCAGTTGGAAGGATCGGAGGCGTATCTGTCAGCGCTCTTCCGGCGTCCGGGGCTGCTGGGGGCCGATCAGGAGCTCCGCCTGCGCCTTGGCCATGGCCGTCAGGAGCCGGTGGTCGACGCGGCCGGAAGGCCGTGGCGTCCCTGGGGCGACGACAGCCTTCCCGTTGAACTCGCGGCCGACCAGAACGATGGCACACCGACCCCGACAGTGGAATGCACCGAGGAGGCCGCCCCGGCCCTTGGCAGGACGCTCTTGCAGGAGGTCGCGTGTGCGGCGCTGGAACGCGATGAGAACGTCGGAGGGTTCGGCTCACCGGCCGGGGGTGAATTGTTCGCGCTCGTCGACCCGGCACGCCTGACCCTCGATGCAACTGCAAGGCTGCGTGAGGAGATCCTGTCGGTGATCACCGAGCGGGACGGGCTGCTGTGTGAGGTGCCCCGCTACGGCGAGGACGGCGAGTACCTGCGCATCGCCTCCACACCCGGCCTTCGGCCGCACGACTCCTTCACCCCGCATGAACGCGATACTGCGGCCGCGTGGCTGGTTCCGCTGGATTTCAACCACGGCACCCCTGAATCGCTGTTCGAGGTCCCGCCGGCGCGACGGATGCCGGGCGCCGAGGACGAGGTCCTTGGGTTCGACTCCCCCGACGAGCTGTGGGCTCGCACCGCCGGCGCCCCGACTGGGCCAGGCGGCTCTGGCGCTGCTGTGCGGCGACGGCAAGCTCGTCCCCGGTGACCCCGGGCTCGCGCATCCGGGTCGGTCTCTTGGACGCGCCCGAGTGTCCCCAGTCGTTCCCGACCGCTCGGTACCGCAGACGGAGCACGGCTGCTCGGGCCCCCGTCGGTGTGTCTCTCCCCCAGGCCGTGACGACGTTTCTCACGGTGACCGAGTCCTGGTCGCCCATCTCCGCTCCCCGCTATCTGCCCGCCAGAAACAGGACCGGCATTCTCTTGCTGCTCACGCGAGCGGGCTGCGTCCGGCGTCCTGGCGAGTTCCCGCAGCATCATGACGTCTGCGCACCTGAGACGGCCTGGCGCCTGCAGTCCTGCCGAGTGGGTGATGTATGTTACCCGCGGGGAACAATCCTGAGATCCCCGTCCCGTGAGAGCTCAATCCGAGCTGCCACCCCCGCGATGAGTATATCCGGGGATGTGCCCAGTTCTCGCGCGATCCTTCCGATTCGGTCCCAGGTGTCTGCGTCGAACGTGAGAGTGCGCCTCACAGGCGGCCCGCTGCTCATCTATCAGCCTTTCAGGTCGACTTGGGGACATCAGGTGAGGCGGAAATCTCCGGGTTCCCACGCGAAATCGTCCCAGTGGAACCCAGCGTAGCTTCCGCCGCCGTTGAAGTATCGCGCCATTGCTTCGCCGATGATCTGTTCAGCTTCGGCATCCGAATCTGCCAGTGTGAGGGCTGCCAGCTCGTCGGCGGAGAGGCGCAGGGGGACGTAGCCGGAGCGGACAGCGCCGGAGCCGCGGATCTCGAACGTCGTGGCGCGGTCGACTTCGGCGTTGGCGCCGACGGCGGCCTTCTCGATCTGGCGTGCTCGGATCTGCCGCCCCCGTTCTGTGGTCTGCACTTCGGTGGCCTCGGCGCGAAGTCGCTCGGCGTGTTCGCCTTGGGGCGTGCGGGTGCCTTTCAACCAGCGGCCCACGGTCGCGGGGTGGACGCCGTACGCGGCGGCGATCGCCTGGCGGTTGCCGCCGTACTTCCGCTCCAGGACGTGGGCGGTTTGCGTCGTGGTGCGGACCGGGGTTCTGCCTCGGAAGAGGTTCTCCCTGACACGGGCCACCACGCCGATCTTCGGGTCGTTGGCGGACATGTCTAGGCAGCCTCCTCGGGGGGTGTTTGGCCGTCATCGCCCACCGGCTGTCCGTCGGTCCCGTAGTGGTGGGTGAGACGGGAGGGGTGGTCCCCGGCGTCCATCGCCTCGACGACCGCGTCCATGGGAATGCTCGCCTCGTGCTTGGAGGAGCCGGGCGCGATGCCGAGCCGGAGCGTTCCAGGTTCGGGCTTACCGGCGTCGGTGAAGATAAGCAGTTCCAGGGGGGTGGGTTCCATGGCGGCGTAGAAGGAGGCGTCGACGTTCACGGCGAAGGGGACGCGGCCGGTCAGCTTGAAGGTCTTGCGCATACGGCGGTGGGCTGCGATGCGGGCGGCGGCGATGATGGTGAAGCGGATCTCGGGCCGGTAGTGCCACTTGGCGACGATCTTCTTGAGCCACACTTCGTCGTCTTCAATGGACTTACGGGCCCTGTCCGTCCACTTGCCGATGCCGCCCTTGTAGAGCTCCTTGATGAGCGTGGCGAGTACCAGTGCGTCAACGGCGTCGGGGTCGTCGCCGGTCTGCTTGTGGGCCGCATAGGCGTCGAGGAACTCCTGCGGGTCTTGGCCATCGAAGAGGCCGAGTTCGGCATAGGCCTGCTTGTAACTGGCGCGTACTCGGCCGGTCCACTCCTTGAGGAGAGGGACTGTGTGCGTGGACAGGTAACCCTCGGTGATCTCGGCGGGGTTGTATCCGTACTCGGTGACCATGTAGGCGACGGTGGGTGTCGCGTACCAGCCGGGCCCCTGTGGTGGTTGCCCGTCGAAGCTCGCCGGGTGCGGCAGGTCCTCGTCAACAGCGATCTGGGAGAAGTCGCACCACCACAGAGCGGAGACCTTGGGGTCCCAGACTGCGTTGGTGTGGTGCTTCAGCGGGCCCGCCGGAAGGCGCAGCGATTCAGTGACGGCCAGGTAGGAGGCGCAGGTGTCGACGACGACGGCGTACGGCATCGCTTTCTCGTTCTCGGTCAGGGGGCGAGCCCAGAACTTGAAGTCCTCTTCCTGGCACACGGCCTCGTTCTTCTGCTGGAGGTCACGGGTGAGGGGGTGGCGTGCCCCGGCGGCAGGCGGAACGCAGATGTCGCCGGACGGCAGTGCGCCGTCGCGCAGTTGTGAGCTCCATTCCCCGGATTCCTCGTCCTGGACCCAGTGCTCGCGTGGACGCACCGCGTCCAGGAGGAGCATGCCGGTGGTTGCCGGTGTCGAGCCGGGGGCGACGCCGATCTGGGCGACGTAGGCGCGGGTTCGGCGGGCGAGCGCCGCTGCGTCCGGTTGTCCGGCGACGGAGGCGAGTCGGGCGGCCTGGTCGTTGGTGGCCTTCTGCTTCTCGGAACCTTGCCCGAGCCAGGGCGTGAAAACGATGCGGACCGAGGTCTTCGGCCCGCCGGGGGCACCCTTGCGGCGGAAGGCGTGCATGGTCGGGCCGACCTCTTCCGAGAGTTCCATCCCGACACCAGCTGCCGCGGTGGTGAGCTTCTTGTAGAGCTGCGCGCGGGACTTGTCCGTTGTGGGGAGATTCGCCGGGAGGCCGAGTGCTTTGAGTGCCGAGGCGGAGAGGCAGATGATGCCGTCGCCGTTGCGGCCGGCGTCGTGGACGCGGTCGACGCGTACGGGCAGTCCGGTGCCCAGCCACGCGAACCAGTCCGTCAGCTTCGTTCCGGCGGGGGCCGGGAACTGGGGGATGTCCAGTTGCCAGCCTTCGGGGCCGATGTCGAGGGCAACAGCCGGCCAGCGGCGTGGTGGGGCAGCCGCGGCCCGTGTGCTGGGCCGGGCAGTTGGGGTGGTGCGGCGCGCTCGTGTGGGGGTGCCTCGGTACGGTGCTGGGCGGCGCGGGGCTGCTGGGTGACGGGGAGGGGCAGCCTCAGGTTCGGTCACGGGGGGCCTCGGGTCCGCGGCTGGGGCTGATGTCGCCGCCGCTTCGCGTTCCCGCAGTTCCTGGATGCGTCGGATCTCTGCGTCGCGTGTCTGCTGGGTGCAGTTCTCGGGGCAGCGTTTCCATACAGGCTTCCAGCCCGTCTCCTCTTCGCGCACCATGATGTACCCGGGCCGGTCGTAGCCCATGCATCGGCGGCAACCTGTGAGTCGCAGCGCTGTCACCCTCTCGCCTTTCGCTCGTGCTCATAACTCACCGTGCGTACGGTCAGTTGCGGGGTGCTCCGAAGATTTGTTGGACCGGGTCGAGTTGGTGCCGGGCGGTATGCGCGGCGGCGGCGCGTCGGACCAGGTCGTCGTGGGTGATGATGCGCAGCTCGGCCTCGGCCGCCCGGGCGAGGGCCGTCGCGATCGAGGCGTTCTTGTTCACGTCGGCGCCCGGGATGGCGTCCGCCATGCGTCGCAGGAGTGCCTGTACCGGGGGTGAGCTGCTCTGATCGTGAGCGGCGAGACGAGTGACCATATTGAGGAAGTCGACTCGGGCAGACGTGGGGGCACGGAGGCGGCGCTCCAGGGGCCACTCGCTCAAGGCGTACAGGCCGCGCATGGGCGTGAAGTCGTCTGCCTTCAAAGCTGGGCAGATGTAGTTGGCTGCGCGTGCGGATGTGCTGTAGCGGCGCTGCTCGTCCCTCCGGACGCTGGCCAGCGGCGCCCATGGCAAGTCCTCCCCGGTGAAGGCCCGGGTGACCTGCCGGATCTCCTTCGGAGATGCGGGAACGCCGATGACCGCCAGCGTGAGGCGCATGCGCTCCTTGCTCTGGAGCCGCGGTTGGGCAGCGTGCTGGGGCACTTGGCCGATCCGCGTGTACCAGGCGTTCTCCGCGAGGCGGAGCTGCTCGCAGGCGGTACGCACGGTCGCGTGGTCACCATCTTCGTGTGCCGCTCGTGCATCGTTGCGGAGCTGTTCCATCTCCAGCTCAAGCACGGTGAGGGCCTGGTTCATGCCACCCCTCCTCGACTAGTTTGGCGACCAAACTCTAACAGGGTTTCACCAAGCTTTTTCTTGTCAGGGATGCCGCTGGGGCGGCCGTCGCGACGGCCGCCCCAGCGGCAGAACTCGTCCCCAGTGCGAGCAGCGAGGCGTGGACGGACTAGCCCTTCGCGGCCGCCTTGAGCTTGGAGCCGGCCGACACCTTGACTCCGTAGCCGGCCGGCACCTGGAGGATCGCGCCCGTCTGGGGGTTCCGCCCGGTGCGGGCGGCGCGGTGGGTGCGCTCGAAGGTGAGGAAGCCGGGGATGGTGACCTTCTCGTCGCCCTTGGCGACGATGTCGCCCACGGTCTCGGCGAGGGCGGCCAGGACTGCGTCGGCGGCCGTGCGGGAGACGTCGGCGCGCTCGGAGATTGAGGCCACCAGTTCGCTGCGGTTCATGAAGAGACTCCTATCGTGCGTGCCAGTTCGGCATTGTGAGAATGGGCCGGAAGCGAGTCGTCGCGTCGGAACCGGCTTTCGATCTGATCGTTGTATTGCTGTGGGCCCGGGATACTGCTCGCGCCAGGCGAGCGGGCACGGCGGGGGCCGAAGAGTCTTGGCTCTACCGTTCGCGGCGGGTCGACTGGAGCCATCGCTCCCAAGCGAGCCACGCGGCGACGGCCAGCGTGATCACCAGGCCGGCGACGAAGACGGTCGGGCTTTCCACGCTCACCGCGACGGTCGCGGCGATGAAGGCGATCGCACCGAGGACTACAAGAAGAGATGAACTCCTCGCACCGCTCGACCTCTTCCGCTTCATCGTTCACACCCTCCGAACTCTGGCAGGTTCAGCGGTGCGATGTTACGCACATACCCCTGCAGGCAGCTCACGGCGCCCCAAGCGTTCGGAGGCTGCGTCCGCGATCGACTGAAGCCATTTTATCGGATGGCGGCGTGTTGTCAAACTAGACTTTACGTCCCGATGGACCGCAGGCCACCGACTGTCGTCATCCTCACCCCTACACCTAGCAGCACCGATCGACCATCCATGCCTGCAGTCAGGTCGATTCAGTAGGGCGCACTTTGACGGACCGGTACACGTCATGTATATTTTTAGTTGTCAATAGCCGGGTGTCGCCCGGCCCAGCCCCGTGGGCCGGGCTCGAAGGGGGAACCGTGACGGATGCGCACGACCACGCGAGAGCCAGGCCGTAGCCCAGGCGCTGCGCGCTGCCTTGTCCGTTCCCAGCCGCACTCACGTGTGCACGTTGGCCTGCGGATGCCCCGATGCCGAGGGCGATCTCTCCTGGCACATCGACACCGAGACCCGGTCCTACGAACTCGACCCTTCCCCCGCCGCAGCCAGCGTGAGGCTGTCGAACCAGGAGATCCCGCCTCTGGCTTCGCGGCATCGCGCCCTCATCCACTCCAACGCCGGCACGGGAAGACCCACTCAACCGCGCCGGACCAGGCCCCACCTGTGGCGCCTGCGGCCGTCCGCCTTTGGGAGCGGTGATGTCAGATTCGTCTCAGGCCTACCACTGGGTACTCGTCCTCTGGAAGACCGAGAGCGCCGACTCCGAGGAGCCCCTGCTCGGTCGAGGCGCTGGCCTTGCTCTGGGTCGAGAGGCATCTCCAGCCCGAGAACCCACGCTCGATCATCTACCTCGGGCCGTCGGCGCTCCCTCTCCGGCCACCCCTGCACGGCACGTAGCCGCGCTCCTTCGACTTCACCCCCACCCCACCGTTTCCCGAGCACTCCGGAGGTCCCATGAGCAGCACCCCGACATCCGCCGACCCCGCAGTCACGGCGCTGCGTATCGCGCTTGAGCAGGCCGGTCACGACCTGGCCGAAGTCCTGTTCCAGCGAGTGGAATTGGAGAACCAGTCCCACTACGTCGTCGTACGCTACAACCCGCTCGACGCGGAAAAATTCAAGCGGGAGGAGGAGATGTCCACCTCCTACAGCGAAACGTTGCAGCAGGCCGGCTGGCAGGCGGCCCTCGACCTCGGGTCGCTGGTCCTGGTCCCGAACATCCCGCCTCGGGACACCGCCCCCGACAGTTACATCGCCTCCTGGAGCATCTCCATCGACTGTGCGATCAACGACCAGGGTGCCGCTGACCAGGCACGTGAACGACAGCTCGACACCGGTATCACAGAAGCCCTCTGGGACGTGACGGATGCTGCCGGGCGCAGCACGCAGGTTCTCACCCAGGACCCGGACCTCTCATGAGAAGCGCACCCGCCGAATGGAGAAGCCGGCCCTCTGAACCGCAAGAGGTGGCCCTGCCCGGTTTCGGTGTGCTGACGATCCAGATGAGCGTCCTGGAGCACGGTCAGAGCCGGTACGAGATTCTCGGCCGGCACGTCCGCGGCACCGTCGTCGTGGTTCCCAGCACACCGAACGGCGGCCCTGTCATCCCGACGGCCGTGCGGGTCCGGTTCGGTGACGCCGAGGGGAGCGCCAGTTGGTCAGCTCCGTGCTCCGACGAGCCCATCGTGCACGGCGTCCGTATTCACGGGTACACCGACGTCATCAACCCCCGCACGGTCTCACGCCGTGATCACTTCCTCACGTCCGATGCGGTCGCCCGAAGCGACGGCGGGCGCACACGGCGTATTCCGGACGGAGCTCGGGCACTTACCGAGGCGGTGGTCGTCGCGGTCGTCAAGCACTGGCACAGGCGTGACGATCGGGCCCTTCTGGTCCGTGCTGCCGCTCGCAGTAGGGCGGCTGATCAGGTGAGGTACGAAGATCGGCAGATTGCGCGGCTGCAGGCCGAGTTGCAGACGGTCCGCGACGATCGCGCGGCCGCCAGGCGGTGCATCCGGCAGGTCGTCGGCCTGGTCCGGCGCCGCCAGCCGGATGTCCAGCCGCCCGTGACGGGGGCTGCACGGGTGCCTTTCCTCGGGCCGGACGGTGTGCCGATGGGCATCCTGACCGTTCGCGAGAAGGAGGTCGGTGTTCTGCCCGGGCGCGTCGTCTACGAGGTCGAGGGCGGACGTGTACGCGGGACCTTCACCGTGGGGCCGGACCTCTACGACTACTCGCAGGCGATCCCACAGGGCATCTACATCTCCTACGGCCGCCCGATGAGCGGAACTTCGCCCCGGGCATGCGCCGATGAGCCGTCCGTCAACGGAGTGCGGCTCAGCGGCGGCTGGGCTCACGGCCGCCGAAGCGATGACATCACCCCCACGTCCCCCGACCACCTGCCCGCCCAGGTCCGGCTGGGACCGACCACTTCGGCGTCCGCTCCGGCAGCAACATCTCAGCGGGCATCGGCCGTGTTGCGGGCTCTCGCCTTGCACTACCTGTCACGGCCCGACGGAGGTGCCCTGCGTATCGCTGCGGGCAAGCAGCGCGCCGGAGCGACTGCCGCTGCCGCACGCGAGCGATTGGGTCGACTGCGGAAGCGGGATTCCCTGCTCACGTCTCGGTTGCGTCGGCATCGAGCACGCAGGCAGGAGTTCCTCGGTCTGCTCACCGGCCCGAGCCCGGCGCTGGCCGTCGAGCCGACCCGACGTCGCCTCCCGCTGAATCTGGCGGCCTGATACGCACGTCGTTCACCTGCTCGGCAAGATTCGGGAGCGAGGAGCGATCGGTCATGCGGCGGGGCGCAGCCGCACGTTGGCGAGGCGTGCCGCTGCGCGGATGCGGCGTCGGTTCCATCCGGGCTCTGTGGGCAGGGACCGCAGGTGCCGACGCAGCTCGGTGGCCTGGACGATGGTGACGCCGTCGCTGACGAGTCCGCCGCGGGGAATGGCTGCGTGGTGGACGGCGATGATGGGCCGCACCGGGTGGCCGAGCACTTCTGCGGCGCGCTGGGCTTCCCAGACCACTGTGGCGACGGCGCGTTGCTGCGGGTAGCGCCCGTACCAGAGGCTCCCACGGGCGTCGATGCGGACCTTGGAGGATTTCGACCTCCACGACTTCGTGTCTATATACGAGGGGCCACTCCGACCAATGACCAAATGGTCAAGATTTGCCCTTGATCGCGGTATTTGCCGGTCATGCAGTACGACCCATCGGCCGATCCCGAACCAGACAAGGGGTGCGAGGGTACGGCGGGTCCGGCGTTCCCCGGCGGCGCCGGTGGCCCAGGAGCTGCCCTTGCTGCGGTAGAGGCGGCGGAGGACCGCGGCCATGGCGATGACGAAGACCGCGCTGCCCGCGCGCCAGTCCGCGACGTCCGCCGTCAGGTAGGCCGCGATCGCCGACGGGACCGAGGAGACGGGTAGCACCCATGAGGCGGTGCGGTGCTGTTTGCGCCGCTCTTCGGCTCGTATGGCGTCTGCCATCACCTGGGCGCTCGCGCCCGCACCACTCCGGCGTCTGGAAGGCGGCGTGGGCATGATGGGCTCCTCTGCATCGGTCGACGTGCTGGCGATGCTGCCGATCCGGCCCTGTGTACACGGATCGCGGACGGCCGGATGCCGCCGCGGGAGGCCGCGCCCCCCACATCGGTGGTCTGTTCGCCTGCGGCTGGGCCACCTCGCCTCTCCGGGAGTCACGCTCCGCCCGGGTTCGCGCCCTGCGAAACCGCCGCTCCTGCGGTGGCTCTCCACGCTTCGACCCGAATCTGCGCCGGCGGATCCGGCGCCGGGACGGCGGGCCGCTCAGCTCTCCCGGCGAGCAGTCCTTCCGACCCGGGCCATCTCGGTGGGCCACGCGTCAGCCCGCCGAGCTTCTCTGGCGGCCGTCGCGATGTCGCCCCCTGGCTCTGCGCCCGGGTTTTGGCCGTTTCACCAGGTACGAGGGGCAAGAGCGGGGTCAGGACGGCAGCGTCAGCGTCGGCGGCTCGACGCCTTGTTGACCACAGGGGCCCACCGGCTTCGATGGGCGATTCCGGACATGCAAAAGATCCCCGGGCTGCCAGCGCGGGGATCACCTTCTGCTGCGTGGCGCATGCTCTCTCGGCCAGAGGGACCGAGCGGGATACTCCCGGGAGCTAGCCCGCCTCGCGGGAGTACCGGATCGCGGCTCGCCTCGCCCCCCTGCGGTCCCGTTTCCCCTTGGTCCCGGCCTGGTGGAACCCGCTCGCGTTGGAGCTGCGGCGCTCCTGTGCCGCCAAGGCGCGGGCCCGATTTCCGGTGTGGCCATTTGCGTGGAGTTTCATACGGTTGTCGTCCTTTCGCGCGGATATGACCGAACTGGATGTCGGGGCGGAGGGGCTGTCGGGGGCTGCCTTCCGGATTCTCGGAGGCGCGAGCCGAACGAGTTTGACAAGTAAGATTGTACAGGAGATTGACGGTATGCACAACAGCCACCGCCCCTGAGCGCAGGGCATCGCCCACGCAAGGAGCCGCGTGTGGCCTTGCCCGCGGGGGCGGGGCAACGGTGGGACCGGCTACTGCTGCTCGGCCTTGGCGGCCATCTCCGCCGCCGTGGCGGTGGGCCGCTTGCCTGACTGCACCTGCTGAAGGCGCTTCAGCGTCGCGGCCAGCATGTCGTGGGCGTCGGTGACGTCCCCGCCGGCGTCCTGGATCGTTACCTCGATGTTGACCGTTCCGGACCGGGCGTAGGCGTACGCGGATCCGCTCTTCTCGTTGATGAGGAACGTGGTCTCCTCGCCGACCTTCGCGTTCAGTTCGTGCTTGGTGAGTCCCTCGCGGTGCGTCCACGACGAGAAGGCACTTCGCGCGTGTGCAGCGGTGTCGAACTGGCAGATGTTCAGGTCCATCATTCGGGAGCGAGTGGAGCCCTGGTAGTGGTAGTCGGTGTCTCCGCCTCTCGTCCAGCCCGCGGGTTCCGCGCCCTCGGCGTGAGAGCAGTCGTCGGCCGTCCCGGGTAGGCCCTTGTCCAGGTTGCCGAGCTGGTACTCCGCTGGGGCGTCCCGGCCTTCCGGAATCGCCTGAGTGATCTCCCCTTGCGTGAACTGCTTCGTCAGGGGCCGGTCGGTGGCGTCCTGCGCCGGCTTGCTGTCTCCGGTGTCGCCGGAGGAGCAGGAAGCGAGCGCTAGCACGAGGCAGGTCATCAGGGCTGCGGGCAGGGCGGTACGACTGCGTGTCATGAGCACAGACTCTCACTTCCTGTAGGTCGTGTTGGAGGCGGGGATGCTGGGAACCGTGAGCAATTGTTGTCCACGTTCTCGAAGTTGGGTCGGCGGGCCAGCCTCTGGGCCGGGCGTACGTGGACGCGCAGGAGGCGGGAGAACAGCTTCTCGCTGTTCTCCCGCCTCCTGCTGCTGGGCCGGGCCCGATGGGCTACCCCAGCGAGGCAGCGACGTCCGGCGCCGCCAGGAGGCGGACCTCGGCTGCTGCGAGGTCGGCCGGGTGGAGGGCGAAGACCTCGCTGTTCTTGGGCAGCGGGATGTCGCCGCGCAGGAGGAACGCGAGCGTGGCCTGGGTGATGTCCAGCTCCGGCTCCTCGTCGGTTGCCGGGGTGCCGAGACGTCCTGCGAAGTCGGTGATGGTCTCCTCGGTGCCGCGGCGGTAGGCACTGTGAGATCCGTCGGGGTGACGGACGATCACGGCGCTGGCCCGGGCGGCGGCGTGCCAGGCCGCGAGTTCACCGAGTCCGACGCGTGCCCCCGAGGTGAAGAGGCCAGTGAGGCCCTGGCCGAGGATGGCGAGGCCCTCGGCGTACCGGTGCACCGCGTGGTTGGTCCCGGTGACTCCCTGGGCGACGTCGAGCCACCGCATGGTGCGGGCCTCCACGTCGACGACCATCGGGACGGACGCCTTGGCCTGCCCGGCGAGGTCGAACTTCTGCTCTACCTGGCGGGGGTCGAAGACGTTTCCGGTAGATCCGGCCTCGTCGCGGACCATGAGACCGGCGAAGGCCTCATCGAGGGCGTCGAAGGGGACGTCGTTGTACGAGTAGACGGCGGCCACCAGGTAGCGGACGCCTGCCGCGGCCAGCCGGTCCAGATCGAGGTCGACGAACTCGCTCGCGCCCTCAGGGGCGGGGGCGTCCTGCCGGTCACCCGAGTGCACGGCGGCGTTGCGGCCATAGCGCAGGCTGGTGTAGTCGCAGGTCCCGACGTGCTTCCACTCGGAGCTGTACATGGCGACGGACAGGTCGAGGTCGGTAACGCCGGAGGTGTCGCTCTCCATCCAGTGGAGGAAGAGACGGATGGTCCGCCCGGCGGGCATGAGCAGTTCACTGCCTCGCGGCAGGGTGACCAGCGAGCGGGAGGCGGTGCGTTCCGCGAACGGGGCGATCACCCCATCGAGCTCGGCGTCGACGACCGCGAGGTCGACCTGGTCCAGACGGCTGGCCCGGCGCAGGATCTCCCCGGTCAGGACCGCCTCGGCTCGTTCGACCGCGCTGACGGCCAGCGGAGGCCGCTGGTCGGCGACGATGTGAGCCCGGGCGTTTCCGCCCTTCGGGAAGAACACACGCTGCTCGGGCGCCTTCCGGGCGCGGGTGCGGATCTCGCCGAGCGCGGAGAGCAGGACGGCCGGGGCCACACGGGGAGCGGCGTGTCCGAGCGCGCGGACTATCGGTTCGACGCTCTCTCCCCCGGCTATACGCAGTAGGTGGTCCAGGCGGCGCAGCAGCTCACCCGGGCGTCGGCTGAGCAGCGTGAGTGCGTGCGGGGTGTCGGAGCGGGACAGCGCCAGCTCAACCTCGGTTGCCCAGGTGCCCATCCGGATCCTGTCACCGTCCGTCGACGCTCCGGGCACCGCGTTCGCCGTGGTCTTCAGCTGCATGGTGAGGGAATCGGCCGCCAGGCGGAAGCCGCGAAGATCGGCGAAGGCGAGGGCGGTCTTCGGGAAGCGGTTGGCGTACTCGAACGGGTGCAGTCCTTCTCCGGCGTGCTTCCACGCCGTGAGGTGCCGGCGCATGTCCTCGGCGACGAGCTGGGGGGCGAGGTTGTCGAGAACGTCCAGCAGTGCTCGGCGTACGGGCCGGGGCACGGACTTGAAGCGGGGGAGGATGACCAGGCCCGCGTCGCCTCCCGAGCGGACCGCGAGCAGGCGAAGAACGTCGGTGGCGGTGTCCATCCTCGCCGCGAGGGCGGGGAGCGTCACGTCGTACGCGGCCGGGTCGTTGAGGAGCCAGGAGAGGACGCTGGCCTTCGTCTCACGGCCCGGGATCGACTCGGGCAGCCACGACAGGTCGGTACGGTCACGGGTGTCGAGGAACAGGCTGAGGTCGTCCATGTCCTGCGGGCTCAGTGCCGTGGGACGCGAGAGCAGGGTGGCCAGTTCGGAGGAGACGTCCGCGGAGCGGGCTGCGGTGTCACCGCCGTGGGCGAGAACGCGGAGGCGAGTGGGCAGCGCGCGGCCGCGGCCGGAGGGCCGGCGGGGCTGCTCGGGGCGCAGGAACGGGTCGTCCGCGTTGATGCGCCGCTGACAGATCGGGCAGGCCGAGACGTCTGCCCCGTCGAAGCACGCCCGGCACACGAGGTGGGCGCAGGGGGAGACGGGGTGCACCGTGCTGGCGGTGCCGCACAGGACGCACGGCTGCTCGGGTGCCTGGAGGAGCAGCGCCAGGACGCGGTCGACGTAGAGGGCAGCAGTGTCGTCGGGCGTGCTGTCGGGGAAGTTCCGGAACAGTGGGGTGTGCGTGCGGTCAGCTCCCAGCGCGCGGTCGATGTCCTGCAGCAGGGAGTTGCCCTGGTCGGTGAGTGTCGCCGGGGCGAGTTCGGTGAGGGCTCGACGGAGACCGGCCGACATGAGGTAGCCGCGGTCAAGGAGGTCGGAGTCGAGGAGCGCGACGCCGGCGAGGGTCTCGACGGACGGCCGGCTGGTTGGAGCAGGGAGATAGACGGTGCCGCGGCGTGCGAGGAGCGCCGCCGCGAGGCTGTGACGGGTGGATGTGGTCGTCGAGGTGGTGGTGGGCGTCATGGCGTTCCTCTCCTGCGGGATGTGACCGGGGACAGCGGTGGGCGGGCTCGCTCGGCAGGCGATGGCGCAGATGCGGCGGCGTCGAAGGCCGAGGGATGAGCGGTGGTGACGCAGGGCCTGGTCAGCTCTGCGGGTGAGGCGTGCGGTAGGCCCGGCCCGGGGGGGCTGGAGATGCCGGAGCGTGGAGAGGTGCCATGCGGAACCCTCGGATGCGGGGCGGGAAGTGAGCGCGCTGGGATTCCATACCAGGGGTTTGAGAAGGAAGCACGCAACGGAGCCGCCCCGCGGCCCGAGAGTACAAGCTGAGCTTCGCGGTCGCATCGGGTTTGTAGCCCGCTGACGGACTGCGAGTCGCTGCACATCTCTCCGCAGGAAAGCCAGCATGTCGGCTGCCCTGCGAGATCTAATTTAGCAGTAGGTAAGCCTTTTGCCAATTCTTACGTGTCGACAGCGCGGATTAGGGGTCACCGCCCCGCCGGTGACGTACCAGCACGGGCGGGGCGGGGTGGCCCTGCCGCTGCCGGGCAGTCGGGGCCGGCCCGAGCCGCGTGCCGGCACGTTGGCTGCGGGCGCCTCGCGGCCCGGTCGGCGACCGCGTTGCAGGGATTCCCGCCGGACTGGTGGGTGCGCACGTGGACGAACTTGACGTCGCGGCCGATCAGCAGCCCGTCTACACCGGCTGACGACCGGCGTGCCCGAAGTGGACTTCCAGACCCGCCGTCGCTAACCCGGGGTGCCAACTGGTGACCGACGTCCAGGCGTTGGTGGGCCTGCCCAGCGGCCGACGGGCCCAGGATTGCCCTTGGACGCACCGTTACGGGCGGCATGAAGCGGGGCCGTCATCCAGTGGCTCGTCCCGGTCAGTTCAGGTGGCCGGAGAGCCAGCCCTCGAAGCGCGGCGCGGGTGTGCTTCCGTGTAGCCGGACGTCGACACGCAGTTCCCGGAGCCGCGTCTCGGCGGCGGGCGCCGGCCGCCGCAGCCGCATTCCCCTCCACGCGGCGGCGGAGGCGGCGGACCAGGCGAACACCGCGATACCAGCGGAGACGGCGCGGCCCGTGTCCGGCGCCCCCGCCCAGACCATGGCCACAGAGGCAGCGCCCCACAGCCCCCAGATGACTCGTCCGAAGCCGCGGTGATAGACAGCGAACAGGAAGGACGTGCACCCGACGAACTGCCAGAATCTGTAGCCGGTTTCGGCGGTGATCGGCAAGGCGCGGGTGCAGTCCTCCAAGTACGTCCGCACAGGTTCGGTGAGAACGGCGAGCAGGCCCGTACCGCCCGGGGCCGGCGAGGAAACCTCGACCCAGGCGAGCAGCAGGGCCGTGGTGGCGTACAAAGCCGCCAGAGGAGCAGCCGCGACAGCAACGCCACGGATGAGTGCGCGCGCCCAGGGCGCGGCGTCGTACAAGGCGTCACCGATGTAGTCCCAGCGAGTGCCGAGCCAGCTGTGCTGCCACCACTCGCTGACTCGTCGCCAGCCGCCGCTCGGCGCGCTGTTCCCTACTGGCACTTCGGGCCGCCTGGATGACGTGTTCATGGAGCTCCTCATCTCTCGGGTGAACCGGGAGAGTATGGAGCTGAGCCTGTGGACACGGCCGGGCTCAAACCCTCTGCCCGTGGCCCGGGCGGCGGACGCCGCTCCACTCGGCCCCGTCCGGCAGTCCTGCGGCGCCGTCGGCGGACGCGACTCCTACGTGTCGGAGTGAGGTTGCAGGCCCGTACACGCGCGCAGCTCGCCTTGGGCAGCGGCTTGTGGACCGGGGCTCGACGGCATCGGCGCCTGTCCACAGGCCCGCGCTCGGAGGATCGCCAGTGGATGCCACCGCCGCCCGACACAGAGAGGTGTCGAAAGGGCAAGGGGCTCCGCCATGACAGACCTAGGTATCAGTGAAAGGACTGCAATTCCTGTGAATCTGAAGACCCGCGCCGCCGCGGTAGCTCTCTCCACGTCCCTCCTTGCAGGAGGAGCTGCGGCCTTGGCGCCGACCGCGTCGGCGGCCGGTAGCGCCAGCTGCAGCTACAACATCGCCGACCACAATGCAGTTGTGGATGGGTTTAGCGACCACTAACGAAGTGTTCGTGTCCCTCGTTGAGGCGCTCATTGGCCGCGTCACGTAGGTCTTTAGCTAACGGTCTGCTTCTGTTCGCCCCATACGGGATGAAATGGAGGGAATGCCTGATGCGAAGCACATTGGTGCTGCAAGACATGCGGGTGCAGAAGATCAGACGGACGGACGGCAGCTGGTCGTTCGGAATCGTCTGGCCCGACTGCTCGCTCGATGAGGAGGCGGAGAGCTATCTGCGCCTCTACGAGGGCTCGGGCTCCCAGGAGACCTATGCGTACTACCTCGTTGACCACCTTCGGTGGCGCATCCGCGAGGGCCTGACCACGGAGACGATCAAGATCATGGACCTCCACCGCTACCAGGGTGCGGTGGGCGCTCAGGTGCCGATGCCGTACGGGACGCCGTGGCGGGTGCCGCCGAAGCGCCCGTACGGCAAGTCGGCCCTGTCGATCTCGGCGACCGTCCTGAAGGGCTTCTACCTGCACCAGTGCGTGAAGCGTGGCATCAACGACGAGCTGCGCGAAGCGCTGGACGTCGATCGGCTGCCCACCAGGGCGGACCGCAGCAGGTCCTTCCTGGGGCACACCAAGACCTCAATGCCGAAGAACCCGCTGGCACCACCGCAAGGCACCCGCCGACGGCACCCGAAGATGCTGCCGGACGGTGGGGACTGCTGCAAGGTTGGGTGACACCTGACCTGGCTTGCTGAGAGGCGGCCTGGAAGGATGTTGCAGTGCCCAAGCCGTATCCGAAGGAGTTCCGCGAGGACGTCGTGCGGGTCGCGCGCAACCGTGAGCCCGGCGTCACTCTGGAACAGATCGCCGCCGATTTCGGCGTCCACCCGATCACGCTGTCAAAGTGGCTGCGCCGCGCCGACACCGACGAGGGCGGCACCAAGCCCGCACCGGTGTCGAGCGAGTCGGCCGAGCTGCGCGAGGCCCGCAAGCGCATCCGGCTGCTGGAGCAGGAGAACGAGGTTCTGCGCAGGGCTGCGGCGTATCTGTCGCAGGCGAACCTGCCGTCAAAATGATGTACCCGCTCGTCCGCGAGCTGGCCGCCGCCGCTGCCCCTGGCCGGGTGCCGGTGGCGGTGACGTGCCGGGTGCTGGGGCTGGCCCGCCAGCCCTACTACCGGTGGCTGGACCGGCCGGTCACCGACACCGAACTCGCAGAGGCATACCGGGCGAACGCACTGTTCGACGCTCACCGCGACGACCCGGAGTTCGGCCACCGCTTCCTGGCCGATGAGGCCCGCGCGGCCGGCGAGGCGATGGCCGAGCGGACCGCCTGGAAGATCTGCCGCGACAACCGCTGGTGGAGCGCGTTCGGCAAGCGGCGGAGCCGGGGCAAGAGCGCCAAGGCCGGCCCTCCGGTCCACGACGACCGGGTCAAGCGCGACTTCACCGCATCCGGGCCGAACCGGCTGTGGCTCACGGACATCACCGAGCACGCCACCGGCGAGGGCAAGCTCTACCTGTGCGCGGTCAAGGACGTCTGCTCCGGCCGCATCGTGGGCTACTCCATCGACGCCCGGATGAAGTCCAGCCTGGCCGTCAGAGCCCTTGAATCCGCCGTTGCCCGCCGCGGCCAGGTCGCAGGATGCATCGTGCATTCCGACCGCGGGTCACAATTTCGCTCACGGAAATTCGTCGCCGTTCTCGCACGTCACAGCATGATCGGATCGATGGGCAGAGTCGGTGCCGCCGGCGACAACGCGGCCATGGAGAGCTTCTTCGCGCTGCTGCAGAAGAACGTCCTCGACCGCCGTACCTGGGCCACCCGGCAGGAACTGCGGATCGCGATCGTCACCTGGATCGAGCGCACCTACCACCGCCGCCGGCGCCAGAAACGCCTGGCCCGATTGACCCCCGTCGAGTACGAAACCATCATGACCCCAGCCGCAGCCCTGGCTGCATAAACCCCGCTGTCACCTACTCGTGCAGCAGTCCCAATTGTCGCTGGTGTCACTGACAAAGGGGAGCCGCGTGCAAGTAGTGACCAGGGCGGTGAGAGTGCGGCGGGCCGCTCACGTCACCTACGTGAGCGGGTCGACCGACCTCGCGGACGGCGTCCCGGACGGCGCGGCCGACGTCGATCAGGATGGCTGAGGGCGCTTGTCCTGTCACGTCGCGTCTGTCAGATGGCGAGCACTGACCTGCGGGGGTGCCAGATCGTTCTCAATTGCTGGGGGTCGGTGTTCTCAGTCGACCTGTCTATCGTGGAAGTCTCGTCCACGATAGAGGAAGAATCGGGCACTCAGGGCTGCAGAGTATCTCGGGCGCTCTCGTACATCCATGTGGTTCCCACGCGGCTGAAGAAGGAGTCGGCGAACTTCAGAGCGCTGTCCCATGCCCAACTGGTACAGCCGTGGCCGAGGCACTTCTCCGGGAAGTAGGAGTTCCTGGAGTCGGAGTAGAAAGGGTTCGGCGTGAACTTCCGCCCCATGAGCCCAACCACAAATTTGTGCCGGTCAGTACTTCGTCGCTCATCGCTGTGCTCGGGGCGCCACCTAGGTTTGTAGTGAACCAGCTCGTTGCGCAGCTTCATGAGCAGAACTACTTCGGTGAAGGGGCGGACGCCACAGTCGAATCGATCCCGCCCGAGCAACTGGAGCACCTTCTGATATCGCACAAGCGTTTTGGGCTCTTCCCAGAGGTCCCCGCCAGCGGCCGCGATTCGCTGCCGTTCGTTCAGCTGGAGTCCTGTCCGGGCTTCGGCGCCTTCGACGCGCGCGAGGTCGTCTCTTGAGGCCGTGTGGATGAACTCGTTGATGCATGCCTCGATGAAGGCTCCGGATGCGAGCACGGAAGATGTCGCGTACGAGCGGTGGTCCGACCTGGTACCGATGGGCGCGGTGTCTTCCTCGCCGGAGCACGGTGCCAGGGATTCCAGTTCGCCGCACTTGCGGGAGAGAGCGCTAGCGGCGCGGGCGTGGTCCAAAGAGAAGTAGTGCCAGTCCCGGATCTGTACGTCGTTGTCCACGAGACCAAGTGTAGATACGGCGTGTCCGGATGCCACCGACAGCAGGTGCCGCAGCGAGAATCCGACACCGCGAATGAGAGCGAGTGAGAATCCGACAGCTTCAATGTGACCGGACGGCACTTCGCAGAGTAGCGAGTAGGTGACGTCGGCGCCGCTTGCCAGCAAGCCTGCTGATCTGCCAACTGGGTGGCGTCACATGAAGGACTTGCCCCTGCGGGCCCGAAAATACCTGGACTCTGTCCACAGGCCAAGAATTCCAGGATTGCTTCACCAGCAGGTGCCTGGCATCGACGCAGCGTGCGCTCTGACTCCAACCTGCACCAGGGACCGAGAGGGACTGAACTATGGACAACATCACTGCTCAACGTCGCAGACACATACGCGACGTGTCGCCGCCGGTCAGGGCCAAGGCTGAAGCTTTTGCAGTCCCTAATCTGGACAATGGCATCAACTACCGGACCGGGCCGAGCACTTCTTACGTCAGCAAGGGTTTCCTCTACGACGGCGACGACCTGCGCGTCTACTGCGGAAAGGGCAACTGGTACTACACGAAGCTCATTCACCGCAGCAAGAGCGGAATGAAGAAGGGCACGTACGGCTGGGTCCGTAGCGACATGCTGCTGCAGCTCGCGGGCTAGCCCTCGCGAAACTGGGCGGCCCTCCAGCAGTTGCTGGAGGGCCGCCCAGTTTCGCGAGGCGCCGCCCGTGTCAGGAGTCCCGGGTGGGGTGAAGGTGCGATCCCTGTCCGCGGGAGGACTCCGCGCGTGCGTCCTCGGCGGTATACCCCGTGCCGCAGGTGGGGCGGCAGTACGCGAACGCGGGAGCTCCACAATCCTCGCAGGGCTCATCGAAGTCTGCCGGAAGGAACGGGCGAAGGGCGTCGGCGGCAGGGTGCAGAGACAGGGTGGCCCCTAGGGTTGGTGGATGTTCGGGAGCCGTCGGCGAGTTCCGAACGGGTGAGGCATTCAGGCCTGACGACGGGTACTGCAGCGGCTCCCCGAGCGCTCCAGGCGGCTCAGGAGCTGAGATCTGCCACCAGGACTGTGGCGTTGTCGATGTGCTGGGGACGGGCGTGATAGATGGCGGTGGATGCGAGGCGCTGGGCTGCCTGCTGGCATGTTGCACCGGCCAGGTGCCCGGTCATCGGATCACAGGCGCTCTCAAGGGGTTCGTACGCGCCATCAGAGGCGAGGACGAGCCTGCCCAGGCGCCCATCGATCTGCGCAGTGCCGAACTTGGCTGACCCGCCACCGTTCAGAGGCGCCATCGGATGCCATCCCAGATAGGACGTGACCGTGTTCCTGTCTCCCGGCCGGGGAGCCATGCCTTCGTCGAGCCTCTCCTGGGCGCGGTTGTGGTCGCTGGTCAGGAGAGTGAGCTCGCCGTTCGGCGAGAGGTGCCAGGCCCGGGAGTCACCGCACCAGGCGACGGTCAGCACATCCTGGCGCAGGACGGCCAGGACCGCGACGGCGGCGGGAAGCTCTTCCCAACCCCAGGTGTCCCGCCCGGGCTCGGCGCCGGCGGCAGCATGGACTCGGCGAAGCGCCGCTTCGGCGTCGCCGAGCTCGACACCAGCGGACGCGAGGTCGGCGGCGCGTTCCCTCGTCCAGGTGCGGACCTTCTCGCTGGAGCCGATGCCGTCCAGCAACGTGAAGGCGCTGACGCCCCTGCGGGACCTGCCGGCGGTGGCGTCGCACTGGTGACTCCGGGTACCAAGGCGCTGGGCCGAGCGGAATGTGGGCAAGGGCTACTCCTTCAGAAAGTCCTGCGTGCGAGCTACAGAACCTAATTTACCCGCACTGTGCCCGTGTGTCAATTTTTACTTACCATATGCGTGGCGACCTTGAGCGAGCCCCGTCGCGCATCCCGGGCGTGCAGCCCAGCCCGCCCCCTCGGTCAGTCAGCCAGTAGGCGACGCCCCCGGGCGCCCGGGGCGAAGCGTTTTGGCATGTAATAATTGACATAAAACATTCACATGGAGTAAACTGATCCCTCGGGCGGAACGGGAGGCCGAACTCCGCTCCGCCTTCCGACACCCTCGACGTGCGTACCCCGTGCACCGCTCCTAAGCCGCGCCCGGGGCCCTAACGCGCCGACAGGCACCTGGTCGGGTCGAAGGACATCCCCCTGCACGTCATCGATCCACCGCCTGGCAGATCGACTTGCAGGCAGCGATGTCAGACCTCTACGTAAGGATCGCTTCATGACGACTGCACCCGCTCCTTTGGCCAACCGTGTGGCCTACAACACGGCCGTGGACGCGGCCCTGACCGCGTGCGCCGCGTACTACGGAAGCGGGAACACGTCTCTCGACGACGCCTCGTACGACGCGCTGGTCCAGCAGCTCCAGAAGTACGAGCAGCAGAACCCCGAACACGTCCGCCCCGACTCCCCGCTCGGCAAGCTCGGTGGCGGAGCAGCCCCCGCTGGCGACGTCGCCCACACCGTCCCGATGCTGTCGCTCGGTAACGTCTTCGACGCCGAGGGTCTGACGAAGTGGGACGCGTCCCTGGCCCGGCGCCTCGACGGGCCGGTGCGCGAGGGATACGCCGTTGAGCCGAAGCTCGACGGTGCTGCGATCGCAGCCCGCTACCGCAACGGCCGCCTGGTCCAGCTCGTCGGCCGCGGAGACGGCGCACACGGCGAAGACCTCTCGGCCGCCATCGGCAGCATCGTCGGACTCCCCAAGCAGCTCGCCATCGACACCACGGTCGAGATCCGCGGTGAGGCCCTGCTGAGCAGGGAGCAGTTCGAAAAGGCCAACGAGCAGCGCCGGAACCACGGCGCGAAGCCGTTCTCCAACCCGCGCAACGGGACTGCGGGCGCTCTGCGCGGCGCCAAGTCGCGCGGCTACACGATCGAGATGTCCTTCTTCGCCTACGGAGCTGTCACGCTCGACGGCGTGGACATCCTCAGCGGCTCCACGCACGAAGCTGTCATGGCGCAGATCGCCGCCCTGGGGGTGCGGACCACGGCCTCGACCGAGGTGGGGCTGCGTGTCTACGGAACGCTGGCGGAGGCCCAGACCCGCGTGGATGAGATCCGCGCGCTGCGGGCCGAGCTGCCGTTCGGTATCGACGGGGTGGTCATCAAGGCGAATGGCTTCGGCGAGCAGAAGACCGCGGGGTTCGCCACGCGTCATCCGCACTGGGCCATCGCCTACAAGCTCCCCGCGGTCGAGCGGCAGACCAAGCTGATCGGCGTCGAGTGGAAGGCCGGTCGCACCGGGGTCATCGCGCCCCGGGCCGTGCTGGAACCGGTCGAAGTCGATGGCAGTACCGTGCAGTATGCCACCCTGCACAACCCCTCGTTCATCGCCAAGAGCGGCATGATGCTCAACGACGTCGTGACCGTGTGGAAGGCCGGAGACGTCATCCCGCGCATCGAAGCCCCGGTCGTGGACCTGCGTGGTGATGATGCGACTCCGATCTCCTTCCCGGAGGCCTGCCCCAAGTGCGGCGGGGACATCGACAAGTCCGGCAAGCGCTGGGAGTGCGCCAACGGTGCTGGCGGAGGCTGCGGCCTGCTCGCCGCGTTGAGCTACGCCGTCGGTCGGGACCAGCTCGACATCGAGGGTCTCGGCGACACCTTCCTGGAAGCCCTGGTCGACAACGGGGATGTCACCGACGTGGGGGACCTCTTCACCCTGAACCGGGAACAGCTGGCGACAGCCGCGCGCAGCGACAAGCGGGCGGTGGCGCTCCTGGAACAGATCGACGCCGCCAGGAGCAAGCCCCTCAACCGCGTCTTCTGCGCGCTCGGCATCGTGCGGACCGGTCGTACTCTCTCCCGGGAGATCGCCCGCCACTTCAAGACGATGGCCGCCATCCGCTCGGCCGACGCCAGTTCCATGGCGGCCGTGACCAAGCTGCCCGCAGCGAACGCCCCCAAGATCGTGGACCACATCGCCTCGATGAGCGCAGTGATCGACAAGCTCACCGCGGCCGGGGTCAACATGACCGAGCCCGAGGCCGAAGGCGCTGCGGGGCCCCTGAGCGGGCACACCGTCGTGGTCACCGGCGGCATGAGCGGCGCACTGGCCGGACGCAACCGGAACGACGTGAAGGAACTGATCGAGAACGCCGGGGGGGCGTCCTCCAGCAGCTTGTCGAAGAAGACCACGCTGCTCGTGGCAGGAGCGAACGCCGGCTCCAAGCTGGCGAAGGCCCGTGAGGCGGGTACCACCATCGTCACGGAGCAGGAGTTCGCCGAAATGCTCACGGGCTACCTCGGCTGACACTGGCGTGCCCCGGGGGTGGAACGGGCCTTCATGGTTCGATCCGCCCCTGGCGCCCGAGTCGGGACAGGGCCCTGGTGGACTCGGCCCTCGGCGTGCGCCGAGCTCATGGGCATCGTGCGGTCCCGGCCCGGTGAGGATGGGGCCGTCTGACTTTTCGCACGACACGAAGGGCCCCACCATGTGGTGGGGCCCTTCGTCTGCCTCGGACTCTGCGGAGGGCGAGATCCCTCGTTTGCACCGCCACGGAGGAAGCGGGAAGCCCAGGGATCTCGCCGCTACAGCGGACAAGCTGAAGAGTGAGACTCCAGCAGGTTGGACGGGCTCGGCTGCTTAGATGCAGCCTGGCGTCGATGGGGTGCGGATCAGGCCGGAGGCTGGGGGGCGCCGTTCTGGAAACGGGACTGGGCGAGCACGGCGTTGACGCTCGTGATCAGGTCCGACTGCATCTCCGGGGCCATGTCAGGCGCGAACGCGAAGTGGACACGGGCGAGGGGCTGCTCGGCTCCGCCGAGCGTGATGGCGGACTGGGACGGCCGCAGCCCGTCCGCTCCGATATCCACGGCCCAGGAGGACACGTTGGCTGCTCCGTCGATCAGGCCGTGAATCTCGTCGACGGCCGCGCCGTACGCCTCCCCGTCGTCGGCGTCGGCGGGAAGCAGCTGCCCCCATGTGAGGGTCTGCCCCGTGGACGGGACGGTCTCGGTGCCCATGGCTTCGCCGACCCCCATGTGATCGGGGTCGCAGGTGAGGTTGTAGTGCTGGTCCGCGGCCTCGGCTCTGAGGTCAGCGGGGGTATACGAGTTGGGCACGGAGGCTCCTTCTGGCAGTCGGCCGGGGTACGAGGGGGCAGGCACTCTGTCGCGTGTGCTGGTTCGGGCGGCAGGGCGCGACGGTGGTCCCGTCAGCTCAGGTGAGCTGCTCGAAGAGCCGCTGCAGCCCCGTGCAAGTGCGGCACTCTTCTGCCGGCGTGCCCGGGGCGTCGTGCTCGTCGCAGCACCGTGACGCGAGCGACGGCCCACACAGGCCGTCCTTGGTGATCGGCCAGCCGTGGCGGTGCTCCAGGTAGCCGTTGTAGTCGATCCCCGGGCCGACCTGGAGGGAGAAGGGCTCTTCACGCCCTTCCCGTACGGCGACGAGGTGCGCCTCGTATCGCTCTCGGAGCTGGTCCATGAAGCGTGTGTGGGTGTTCTTCGCGATGGGGCCCTCCAGGGGCGTCGGCGGGTGTATAGGGAGGTTGCTTCCCTGCGGGATCTCCTCGATCATCCAAGTTTACGCCCAAGGGGCGTTTTTTGTCAATTTTTACATTACGGCACTGCAAGTAGGCAGTTGGGCGCGGCCGAAGCTGTCCGGGGGGCGAGGGCCGCTGGCCGGGGTCCGCCCCCCGGCAGAGGTCGCTTGTGCCTCGCGGCAGAGTCCGAGGCCGTACGCGGTATCCCGCTCAGCCGTGACGTCGCGCCACGCTCGGACGGGTGGGAGGTTCCCGAGCGCCGGCAGATCGCGTCACGGCCCGAGGCTCACGCCGAGCGCGCGCCCCCCTCGTCCCCCTGGGCAACTCGGGCTCGGTTGCCGGCCCAGTCCGGGTCGCGTTGCGGCGCCAGGGCCACCCGGGACTCGGCAGGCGGGAGGCGGAATGCGCGCCAGCTCTCGCGGGGCGCGGTGAGCCAGCGGACAAGGGCCACAGCTACCAGGCGAACGGTGCCGCGCTGGACCCATCGGCCCGAGAAGCGGATCTGGTCCTCGGCCCAGCCATCCAGCCGCCACCAGGGCCGGATCCGGCCGAACGCGTAGCCGAGTGCGAGCGCTGTCGTCACAACGATGACGGACTTCACGCCGTCTCCTCTCTGCAGCTTGCGCCTGCCCCGCCCGGGCAGCACTGGCTGCGCGCCCGAACAGCTTTAGTATCCGCTCCACCCCTCGCCGGGCCGGACGGCGGGCCGCGGCCGGCCCGGCCCTTCCGGGAATCGCCGCGGCCGGGTGGAGGAGCTAGGCAGTGCCGTGGCTCCGTCCCGCCGGGGCAGCCCGCCCGCGGGTACCACCTGCGCCCTGGCCCTGGACGCGACCCGGCGCCCCACCGCCAGCCGATCTCGCGCGAGGCCGTCACGGCCACTCAGACCGAACGGCCGCAATGCCTTCGGATCGGATCTACGCCGCCGACGGCGACCGCCTGGTGGCAACTCGACCCGCCTGCTGGGCCGTTCACCGCAAGACACTCGGAGCTCCAGATTGGGGCGCTGACCAGCCACAACCTGCGCTCGCACAAAAGTTCGAATAGCGGTTATGGTGAAAGAACGGAGCGGGGACCGGGACCAAAAAAGGGGGAGACTGGAACAAGGAGGCGGCACGGTGTTCCCACATCTGCATGTCGCGTCCGGTTTCAGTGTCCGGTACGGGGCGTCGATGCCTGCGGCCCTGGCCGAGCGCGCAGCGGAGCGCGGCCTGGGCGCGATGGCGTTGACGGACCGGGACACGGTCAGTGGAGCGGTGCGGCACGCGGACGCGTGCTCTGCGGCCGGGATCCGGCCGATCTTCGGGGCCGACCTCGCCGTTCCTCCCGCAGTTCACCGGTCCGCCGTCATGCGGAGCAGGAAGCCGGCTCGTGGCGGAGAGTTCGTCGACGAGTCTGCTCCCCGGGTTGTCCTGCTGGCCCGGGACCGCGTCGGCTGGGCGAATCTCAGCCGGATCATCAGCGCGGGTCAGGCGCACCGGGCCCAGGGCGGTGGAGCCCAGCCCGTCGTCCCGTTCGAGGTCCTGAGCGGACACACCGAGGGGATCACTGCCTTGCTCGGTCCGGCGTCCGAGCCGATCCGGGCTCTCGCCGCCGGGCGCTCCGACCGGGCGGCGTCCCTCCTGGAGCCGTGGCGGGAGCTGTTCGGTCCTGACCTTCGCCTCGAAGCCGTTCACCACCGACGTACGGGCACCGGGCCGGGGTCCTTGCGCCTGGCCGCCCGCACCTTCGGCCTGGCCCGCGATCTGGACCTGTTGTGCGTTCTGAGCAACGCGGTGCGCTATGCGGATGCCGACCGGGCACCGGTCGCCGACGTGCTGGACTCCGCGCGGTTGCTGATGCCGATCCGGCCGGGACGCACGGACAACGGGGAGCGCTGGCTCAAGGACACCCCTGCGATGGCGGGGCTGGCCGACGAGGTCGCCCGGGCCGCCGGTCAGGACCACGGTGGCGCGGCACATCTTCTGGCCACGACGGCGCGCACCGCCGAGGACTGCCGTCTGGACCCGGCCTCCGATCTGGGTCTGGGGCGGGTGTTCTTCCCCGAGGAGCGCCTGGTCGGTGCCGCGCCGGGTACGTCGGCGCGCGTGCTGCGCGAGCGCTGCGAGGCGGCGCTGATCGCCCGCGGTTACGACCGCTCGCGCGCTATGCACGAGCGTCTGGCCGACGAGTTGCGGGTGATCAACACGCTCGGCTGGCCGACGTACTTCCTCACCGTGGCCCAGGTCGTGGACGACACCCGCGCGCTCGGCATCCGGGTGCAGGCCCGCGGGTCCGGCGCGGGCAGCCTGGTCGTGCACCTGCTGGGCATCAGCGTGGCCAATCCGCTGGAACACGAGCTGATCATGGAGAGGTTTCTCAACCTGAGGCGCCGTTCCTTGCCGGACATCGACATCGACGTCGAGAGCGCGCGCCGGCTCGAGGTCTACCACGCGGTCCTGGACCGCTTCGGTCCCGAGCGGGTCGCCACCGTGTCCATGGTGGAGACCTACCGTGTGCGGAACGCGATCCGTGATGCGGGCCTCGCACTGGGCCTGGACCCAGGCGAAGTCGGCCGCCTCGCGAAGTCGTTCCCGCACATCCGGGCCCGCGACGCCCGCTCGGCGATGCGCGAGCTCCCCGAGTTGCGGGACCTGGCCGTGCACTCCGAGCGATACGGCCCGCTGTGGGACCTGGTCGAGGGCCTGGACGCGCTGCCCCGCGGCGTAGCCATGCACCCCTGCGGTGTTCTGCTGTCCGACGACTCGCTGCTGCGCCGTACCCCGGTCGTGCCTACGGCCGGCGAGGGCCTGCCGATGAGCGTCTTCGACAAGGACGACGTCGAACGCATGGGCCTCTTGAAATTGGACATTCTGGGCGTTCGAATGCAGTCCGCCATGGCCTACGCCGTCACGGAGATCCACCGCTCCACCGGCCGCGCCCTGGACCTGGACGACCGCGAGCAGGTGCCGCTCGACGATCCGGGGGCCTTCCAACTGCTGCGCCAGGGCGAAAGTTTGGGGGTCTTTCAACTAGAAAGTCCAGGTCAGAGAGATTTGCTCGGCCGCCTGCAACCCGAGACGTTCCAGGATCTCGTCACCCAGATCAGCCTGTTCCGTCCCGGCCCGGTCCAGGCCGACATGATCCGCCCGTTCCTCCTGGCCCGCCACGGGCATCGGCGCCCCGACTACCCGCACCCCGACCTCGTCCCGGCTCTGCGCGCGACGTACGGCGTCGTCGTGTTCAACGAGCAGGTCATCACCCTGTTCGCGACCCTGACACGCACGGACCTCGCCATGGGCGAAGAGGCGCGGCGGGCCCTCGCCGATGCGGAACGCCTGCCCGCCCTGGAGGCGTGGTTCCGCGACCGGGCCGCCGGAGCCGGCTACCCCCCGGAGACCGTCGACCGGGTCTGGAGCACGCTGAAGGCGATGGGCGCCTACGGCTTCGCCCGGAGTCACGCGGTTGCGTTCGCCCTGCCGACGCTCCAGTCCGCGTTCCTCAAGGCCCACTACCCGTCCGCGTTCTACTGCGGGCTGCTGGAGCACGACCCCGGCATGTACCCCAAGCGGCTCGTGCTCTCGGATGCCCGGCGCCGCGGTGTGCCGATCCTGACCATCGACGTCCAGCACTCCGGGACCCGGTACCGCACCGAGCCGATGCCCGACGGCACGCTAGGCCTGCGGATCTCGCTGGCCGACGTCCACGGCATCACCGATGCCGAAGCCGAGCGCATCGCGGCCGGCCAGCCCTACACCGACCTGGCCGACTTCCACGCCCGGGCCCGTCCCTCGCAGCCCCTCGCGCAACGTCTCGCCCGCATCGGCGCTCTGGACTCCATCGCCCGCGGCTGCCACCGGCGCGAGCTGCTCCTGCAGCTCGACGAGCTCCACCGACACTCACGGGCCACCGCACCGGCCCAGCTCTCCCTCTCCGCCGACGCGGGCCCCGCGGCCGCGACTGGCCTGCCCGCAATGAGCGCGCAGGAACAGTTGGACGCCGAGCTGGACGTCACCGGCATAGACGCCTCCAGGCACCTGATGACATCCCATCGCGAGCTGCTCGCCGAACTCGGCGTCACCCCCGCGCACCTGCTGCCCGGGATTTCGACAGGCGAGACCGTTCTGGTCGCGGGCGCCAAGGTCGCCATCCAGACCCCGCCCGTCCGCTCGGGCCGCCGAACGATCTTCGTGTCGCTGGATGACGGCTCGTCGGGGGCGATCGATCTCGTCTTCTTCGACGACACCCACGAATCCGTCGCGCACACCGTCTTCCACCACTGGCTGCTGCTCGTGAGGGGGCAGGTCCAGCGGCGCGGCAAGAGCGTGACCATCGTCGGACAGCGCGCCTGGAGCATCGCCGACCTCGCCCAAGCTCACCAGGACGGCGGGCACCCGGCGGTCCGCCAGCTGCTGGCCGCCACCGAACCCGCGCCGCCCGCCTCTGCCCTAGGCGACCCGGCCGGCGGTCCCCGCGCAGGCGGCGCCGGCCGGATGTGGCACGCCAGCCCCGGGAGCGCCGGATGACGTCCGCCACCATCCTCCACGCGAGGTTCGAGCAACCCTCGTTCGAGGCGTACCGCGAGCTGTTCGCGGCCCTCAACGACATCACCCCCGCCGTCCAGGCTCTCCCGCCCGACAGCGCCCTCCTGGATCTCACCGGCGCCCTGCGCTACTGGCAGCGCACCCCCGCCCAGCTCGCCGACCTCATCCAGACCAGGGTCATGGCCCGCTACGGACTGGCCACAGCCATCGGAGGCGGGCCCACGCGCATGATCGCCACGATCGCCGCCGGCCTCACAGCACCTGGAGCGGTACGCATCCTCGACGGCGGCCCGGCCGCCCTCTCCTTCCTTCACGAGCAGCCGGTGCGCGTCCTTCCCGGCGTCGGACCCGCGATGGAGCGCACCCTGCACCGCTACGGCCTGGAGACGGCCGCCGATCTCGCCAGCCTTCCCCTCGCCACCTTGCAGCGCATCGCCGGTGCCTCCACCGCCCGCCTCCTCCACGAGCGCGCGCACGGCATCGATCCTCGCCGTGTCACCCCCGCCGGGCCTCCACCCAGCATCACCGTCCGCCACCGCTTCACCCACGACGTCCTCGACCCTGCCGAAGCGCGGCGCTGCCTCCTCGACCTCTCCCGCCAGCTCGGCGCCCGGCTGCGCCACTCCCAGCAGTGCGCCTCCCGCATCGAGCTCCAGGTCACTTTCGCGGACCGGACCAGCCTGGTCCGCTCACGCACCCTGGCCGAGTCGACCAGCCACAGCCCCCGCCTCCAGGAGGCCCTCTACGGCCTCTTCGCCGCGCTCGGTCTCCAGCGTGCCCGAATCAGGTCCGTCACGGCCCGGGCGGCCGGGCTGACCGACGCGGCCACCTCCGCCGTGCAGCTCACGTTCGACCGGACCACGGAGGACGCCCGCCGCCTGGAGCCCGTCATCGACCGAGCCAACCGCCGCTTCGGCGACAACACGCTCCAGCCGGCCGCTCTCGCAGTCCGCCCCCGCGCACGAGAAACCCGTGCGGACTCACCACGGTGAGTCCGCACGGGTGTCTCCCAGAACCGCTATCAGCCGACTACCTGGGCTTTTGTCGGCGATGCGGGATATCGTTCCAGCCTGCCACCATCAAGAGGGGGACCCGCGTGGAGGCCACCACCGCACGAGGCCGCGCCGGCCGCCCGGCCGGGATCCGAACCATGGACGACGGCCTCACCGAGCGGCAGCAGAGCATCGTCGCCGCCATACGCGCCCATCTGGACACCCACGGCTACCCGCCGTCGATGCGTGAGATCGGCGCGGCGGTCGGCCTGGCCAGCACGTCCTCGGTCGCGCACCAACTGCAAGTCCTGGAGGGGAAGGGTGCGCTGCGCAAGGATCCTCACCGGCCGCGCGCCTACGTCCCCACCGGCCTGAGCTCGGACACCGAGCTGGACGACTCTCCCGCAGCACCAGCCGCTCCGCAGGGAGCCGATGCCTCCAGCGCGGTCCGCGTCCCGCTGGTGGGCCGCATCGCAGCAGGCACGCCGATCCTGGCCGAGCAGCACGTCGACGATGTCTTCGTACTCCCCCGCCAAGTGGTCGGATCCGGAGAGTTGTTCGTCCTCACCGTGACGGGCGAGTCGATGATCGACGCGCACATCGCCGACGGCGATCACGTCGTCGTCCGCGAGCAGCCCTCGGCCGAGAGCGGCGACATCGTCGCCGCGATGATCGGCGGGGAAGCCACGGTAAAACGGCTGAAGCGCGACGGGGGCAACGTCTGGCTGCTCCCCGCGAACGCCTCATACCAGCCGATCTGGGGGAATGAAGCGACCATTCTCGGCAGAGTCGTCGCCGTACTGCGTACGTACTGACCACTCGCACTGGCATCTGGGCGGGAGCATCGGCCGCGCCTCATCTGAGAGTTGGTCGAGCGGGTGGGGCGGGGGCTAGGGCAGTGGGTGCTGAGGCCGTTGGTAGGCAATCGCGCGGATGGGAGTGCGGGCGGGCCCGATCGCGCGGGCGTAGCGGTGGTTGCCAGGGTGGTGGATGGTCGTGGCGCCGATCGCTTCCAGTGCCCGGGCGAGCCAGCGGGTGCCCGCCTCACCGTCATCGCGAGGTGGTGCCCCGAGTTTCGTCAGGCGCCTTTCCGCTCCCTTGTGACCCATCTCGTCGCGCCGTATCTTGGCCGCGGCTCGCTCGGAAAGCACGGTGGCATCCGGCAGGACGGTGAGCCGACGAGGGCGGGTGCGCCCCAGATACAGGAAGTCCTGAGCGGCGTAGACATGACCAATGTGCCCGGGGCTGATCAGTTCGGGGCCGTCGGGAGTCTGTCGCGTACGCGGGTGGGGGTCAGAGTGGGCGACGACTCCTCGAATGCCCTGAAGTGCGGCAAACTTAAACGCTTTTGCGCAGAACCAGGACTCGGAATTGGATTCAGCCCTGTCGAGCAGCACCAGCCGGTTGAGCTCAAGGGTCTCAGCGTATCTGCGGGTGCCTTCGAAGATGTCGAGGACCGCTCCGTTCATCGGGATGCCGAGCGACAGGACGCCAAGGAGCCGTCCGCCCGGGGGCTCTCCGGGACCCGGTTCCTCGTCGAGCCGCTGCAAACCGTAGGTGAACCGGACAGCCGGCCACGTCCCGCTGTAGTGGTGACGCTCAACGAAGCGGCGGGCAGGGGCCTCCGGGAGCACGATCACACGGTGGAGGTCCGGGGCGAAGCCTCCTTCACTCGTTCGGCGCCAGGTCGGCCTGCGGTCGCGCCAGCGTTGGCAGCGATCGGTCCCGTCCGGCAGGTGCAGCTCTTCCTGCACAGGCATCAAGCCACAGCCTCCTCGGGCGGAGTGGCATCCGCGGTGGACCTCCTCGGCCCCTCCAGGGGGAGGCGGACGCTGCCGCGGCACAGGTAGTAGTCGGGGTTGAGGTGATACCTCAGCACCTGCCCGTTCCAGACGAACTCGATCCTGTCTCCGCAGGCGGTACAGGTTCCGGCGTCGGAGCGCCATCGATGAGCCACGTACGGACCTCGCACTTCGTGGTGGTCGACCCCGGGGCCCGCGGCGGCACTGGCCGGCGGTCTGACCGCACGCCGGCAGCGGCAGGTCAGCAGGGTCATGGTCATGGGCCGTCCAGGCTTCGCGGCTCTCCCCGGTGGATTGCGAAGCGGTCGCGAAGGGCACCTCACGCAAGATGATGTATGTTATCGCAACATACGCACTACGCCAATCTTCACTGTCAGAAGGAGGAAAATGAGAACTCACGCCCGGGCCGATGCGGCACCTCGACGTCGAGGAACGGCACTGCTGCTTCTACCGATCACTCTCGCGGTGCGCATATTCCGCCCGCCGCGGAGGGATCAAGTCGCAGACCGCGCTGCCGAGTTCGTCCACGTCCTCAGATCCGGCGTCGGCCTGGCCGCGACGTGCTGGCTCATCAGCTCGTACCCCGTGCGTGAGTCCGCGTCATCACTTATCGCCGAGCGGATCTTCGACACTTTCGCCACCGCGGGCGTCCTGCTGGTCGCCGGCCCCCTGGTCGTTATGGTGTTCATCGCATCCGCCCGACCCCCCGTGCGCAGGCTCTACTGGCGCCGACTCGGCGGGCCGATCGGCGGGTTCGCCTCCCTCTTCGCCTCGGCGCTCGCGCTGTGGCTGCTCCTGCACGACGACGGAGGCATCCGCCTGACCCGGATCCTGGGGCCACTGCAGTTCGTGGGCTTGCTCGCCGTCCTGGCGGTGGTCCTGTTCACCACCGTCTTCGGCCTGACCGCAGTGGTGCTGTCAGTGCACTACGTCTTCAGAACGGGTGACATCCACCAGGTTCTACCCCCGGTCCTGTCCCCGTTGCTCGCCTGGCTGACCCTTCTGCTGCAGGCCCCCGACGAAGCGGCGCTGGCAGCCCCGGCCGACGTGCAGTCGCTGTTCCTCTACGGCGCTCCGCTCTCGATTTCCCTGTTGTCCGGGTGGGAGCTATATCGGCTGCGTACCCGCTTCGATATCACGGTGCGCCGAGCCCTGGGGCGCTGATCAGAGCCCGGCGCTCGACTGCCAACGGGGGATTCACGCCCGGCCTTCACGGGATGCCGCAAGCTCTGCCACGGCGTCCCCGAGGGATGTCCGATAGGCGGAGTTCCGCGGCCCACGGACCCCATCGTCACCGTCGTTGGGCTGCACCACGCGATCAGCGTCGCGGTACTCCGCCAAGCGGAGCTCGGCGAGGGAGCGCGTGGTGGACCATGTGACCTGAGCGGCGAACCTGCCCTCAAGGCCGACCCGGTCGACCAAGGCATTCACCTGCGACGGGGTCAGAACCGCCCGGCGTCCGCTCACGGTGATTCGCCATGGCGTCAGCTTGTCGTAGGTGAGGGCGGCCTCTCCTTCAAGCCTGAAGCCGTCCAAGTCCTCGCGGTAGATGTATCCGGCGTCGAACATCGCGCGGAGCAGCCGCTTGGAGACGGATCCCGACAGGTGGCCGTGGGGGTGGCAGCTGGCACCCTTGAGGTGTGCGCGGGCAGTGGGGGTGAGGGCGGGCGATTCCCCTTCGGTCATGATTCCTCCCGGCGTACGGGGGCCGCCGCCCGCGGAGGGGCGGCGGCCATAGACGGCTGAGGCTCCAGCTCTATGACGCAGCGGCGTCAGGCTGCGCGGGAGCGGGTGGGCACGAGCACCACGGGGAGCCCCAGGGTGAGCAGCGCGTCCAGGTGGGCGGCGGTGAGCGCCGTCGCGGGGAGGCTCGTGACAGTGGCCTGGGCCGGGACCACCTCGGCGGGCGCGATGTCGCCGGGCTGCGGGGGCAGCCCCGCGAGCTTGCGGAGCTCCGCCCGGATCATGTTGCGGGTCTCGTCCCCGCCGGGCACCTTCACTCCGGCGCTGCGCGCGGCTTCGGCGATGCGCCGATCACTGAGGCGCGCGATGTCCGACTCGGTCAGACGTCCCCCGTGCAGGCGGAACAGTTCCATTGCGGTGGGGACGGACTTGCGGCGCCGGTTGAAGTCGACGCAGACGTCTGCGGGCGTGCCGGGAGGGAAGACCTCTCGGGCGGTGGGCATCTGGATCATGTAACTCCAGCAGAAGAGTCGGGACGGCGGCGGGCACCCGGCCAGAATCGCTGGGCGACGCCGTGTGAACTCAGGGGGCCGCCTCGAGAGACAGCTTCCCCTACCCCTCAAGTGTATGTTGCGGGAACATGCACGTCAAGGGGTTCTGGCTTCGGTCCGTACGTCCTCCGCAGCGTCGGCCAGGACCTCAGCTGCCGCCAGCCTCTTGGGCCAGGGCGTGCCCGGCGGGCCGGTCAGCCGAGTTGATGTGTGCGGGCCGCGGCACGTCCGGGGCGCCGGTCGCCCCGGGTGGTCGGCCGCCGTGTCCGTGCGCCTCGGTAGGCGCCTCCGGCCGGAGATAGCTCCGGCGGACAACGGGGAGTAGCGGCAATCGGTCGGTGGAGCAACGAACGCACGAGGTCACGGCCTGGCGTGGGGCAGAGCGCCCTCGCCCACCAGCTGGGGTAGCCGGCCTCAGCAGCCGTACGTCTTCAGGATCCGGCTGGACTTCGCGTCGGCCGGGGTCAGCCGGTGCAGTCCGCCGCGGACAGCGTGGTCCAGGCGCAGCGGCGGGTGCTTCTTGTCCAGCGGGGTGACGGTCATCCGACCTGGGTTCCGGTTGCTGTAGACGATCTGCGAGGACTTCGGGAACTCATTCTCGCTGCCGTACGGAGTGCTGTTCAGGCAGTGGCCCGGGCCGCCGAGCTCCCGGTGGTAGCGCTCCATCTGGTCGGGGAAAATGTAGGCAGCGGCCTTCGGCGCCGCCCCCCCCACGCAGCACAGCACCGCCGTGGCGAGCGCAAGGTGCCACCAGTGCGCTCCGAAGCGGCGGAAGAACGCCCTGGCCGTGAAGAAGACCGCGATCGACGCGATAACGGTCACAGCGGTGATCACGACATACGCCACCCTGCGGTGGTTGTGCAGGAGCTGGGACTCCAGGGCGAAGTACATGGCCGAGATCATGGCGATCCACATCGCGGCCACGGCGAGGCCGCCCGCCGGCGCGGTGCAGTCGGGCTCCCCGGACATGTTGCGGGAGACCTCGATGCGCGATCTGAAGGTCACTTCTCCCCCGTGGCGGGCCCACTGCCCCGTGTTCCTGCTGGCCGTTGCACCCTATGACACCGCACCGACAGTGCCGGCCCGGAGCCCGGGCGCCCGAAGCCCCAACCTCCCATGACGCGCATCGCGTGCGCTTCCTCGAAGTTCATTGCCGGTCCGGGCCCTTGCCGCGGCCGAGGAGTGAAGGCGTCACTCAAACCGCTGTCGGAGGACCTGATGATCCCGTCGAAGGCGACTCTGCCGACCATCACGGCCACGGGCACGTGAGGGCGACGCGTGCAGCTGCTCGCTGCCGCCACCGGCTTCAAGGACGAAGCCGCGGAACAGCTCGCGGACGGCCTGCCCCACCACCTGGGGTTACGGCCCGGCTCATGAGCGGGTGGGCGGCACGTGCACGACGATGTTCTACGACGCCGACTCGGAGAACGAAGGCTGGAGGCAGTGCGACACGTCGCCGGGACACGATCGGCGACGCAGCCCGCTGCACTCGAGTCGGCAGAACAGCCTGTGCTGGAGCGACGACAACTGGCAGGAACTGACTGCCGACGTCGGCGACAGCGACTGACCTGACTTCCGTCGGCCCCATGCCGTCGGGAGTCAGGTCACCGAGGCGGCGGCCACAGCGGGCCACGGCTTCCCGTCCGGCTGAGAGATCGCCGCCCGTGTGAAGCGGTCGCGCGCCTCCCTTTCCTTCTCCACGGCGGCACGCAGGTGCCACAGCGAGACGGCGGGCAGCAGGCCGCCGAGCCGGGACGCCGCCCTCAGCGAGTCGGCCACGGCGGCCATGGCCTCGGCCGCGCTGCGGGACCCCTCGTCTCGCTGGTCCACGCGCAGTCGGCCGAGCAACTCGTCGAGGAGCTCGGCGAGCTCACCCGCTCCAGGATCCTCCGGGACGTCACAGCCCCACCGTTGAGCTGCCGCCCCGAGTGCGGCTAACGCATCGTCGCGGCGGAGCAGCGGCCTGGATCTACCCGTGTCACTGTTCGTCACGATCACATCGTCCACCGCGGACCTGCCTGGTGGGGGCGGAACAGGGGAACTCATGTCTCACCGGCTACTCGCGGGCTGCTTGCGCCGGCCGGGTCAGCGCCGACGCCAGCGCGCGAGGAAGCCCGACCGCCGTTTCTGCTGCGTCGGCGGCGACACGGGCCGGGGAGGGAGCGGGGGCGGGATCGCCGGGGGCTCCACCGGTGCGGGCGGAGGCGGAGCCACCGGCGGAAGCGGCACCACAGGCAGATCGGGAGCGGCGTCGGGAGAGGGAGTGGCCTCCGCTGCCGGGGGCGGTGCCGACGCGGGGGCGGGGGCTGGGCGGTGCGAGGTTCCGGCGGACCGGGCAGGTGCCGCAGGACGGGCCGGCGCGGGGCGCCGCCGGGGCCGGGCTGGTTCAGGCAACGGGCTGGGCGAGCGGGGCGCGGTGGGCACTCCGGCAGCGTCGACGTCCCAGTGGGCGATCTGCCAGTGGGCCTCGGGCCACAGCACCACCTGGGGGGCCATTCGGCCGGCCTTCGGCTTCCACAGCTTGAACGCGACGTCGGGCGCGGCGAGGGCCAGTACGCGGGCGCCTTCGGTGAGGGGTTCAAGGAGAAGGCGGCGGTGGGGAGCAACGCGGAGGTACACGTCGGTGTGCGCGAGCGGTCCGGGCAGGCCGGTGGGGACCTCGGTCACGATCCGGTAGGAGGTGGCCTTGTCGGTGGTCCTGATCTGGGTGACCTCTCCGAGGACGGCGACGGGGTGGCGGACGGTTTCGGCGGCAAGCCGCTGGTATAGGCGGGCCAGGTCGTCGGGGTCGGGTCCGAAGCAGAAGTCCTTCCAGGGAACAGGGGTGCGCAGCCCTGGGTGTTTGACGGTGAAGTGCTCGACGTCCTCGGGATCGTTGCCGTACAGGGCCAGGAGCTGGGCGATCCGGGCGGCGCTGGTGACGGCCGGCGGGAGTTCCGGGTCGACCGAGTGGATCTTGAGGTTGACCGGGCCGGCGGGCGGCGCGAGGAGCGGCGCTCCGGCAGGCGGCAGGAGCGGGGCCTTGGTGTCGGAGGTGGGGGCGAGCACCAGGCGCAACTGCAGTCCGCCGGAACGCAGCTGGGCCAGACCCTGTGACTTGCGGGCGATGGCGTGCACGGTGTGGTCGGTGCGCAGCGGGCACGGGGCCAGGTGCTCGGCTGTGCGGCCCTTCTCCTTCTCCTTGGCCAGGGCGAAGTGCGCTCCGCGGGTGAAGGGCTTGCCCTTGGGGGAGATGCGGGGCTGTTCCGGCTGGGCAACGACCTCGTGCTCGCAGTACGGGCAGCGCAGCGGGCGGGTGAACGGCTCGGGCTTCTGGCCGATCTGCCGGGCCGAGATCACGCGGCCGTGCTTGTCTCTGGCCTGCTGCAACTTGAACGACTGCCGGTCCCCCACCTGGTCCTCCCCGTCCTCGCCCGGTCTGTGGAGACCCTATCCGGCGGTGCGCGGCGCCGGATTCTTCTGCGGCCCGCCGGCGGGCGGGTCCACGTACTGGATGCCGAAGCTGGCGGCTATGCGCTTGGCGTGCGAGCGGGGCGCGGCATGCGGGTGCTCGGCGGGCCAGGCGCACCCCGACGGGGGATGGCCGTTTGAATTGTCCGGCAGGGTGTGTTCGGAGAAGGTCGAGTGGCGCACCGTGTGGCCCTCGTCCTAGGTGCCGTCGTCGCGGCGGCCCAGCAGCGTGTTGCGCCGCCGGTCGGTGAGCCCGGCGGCTCTCCCGGCCCGGCCGATGCGCGTGCCGCAGCGGCTGGTCATGACCCGCACGGCTCCAGTGACGTTGTCGAGGACCGACGGCGTCTCATCGTCGCCCGTGCCGACGGCCTGGTCGGCGCCGTCCATCGTGCGGGCGGCCGCGGCGGTGCTCCCGCTGGAGCGGGGCGGGTGGTTCTTCGGGTCCGCGAGGTAGTCGGCCAGTCTGGCGAAGTCGCCATCGCGCTGAACGCGTCGCACGGCAGGGCCCTTTCGGGAACGGGCGGAGGCTGACGACGTCACCCTACGAGCTGCCCGGCTGCGCAGTCCGGGCGGACGCCGCCGGCTGCGGCCGGCGCTGGGCCCGGTGTCACGGGACCGGGGCCGGCTCGGCGGTGCCCAGCCATGCGATCCAGGCCCCGTCCGCGGACCTGCCGAGGTGGAGATCCGGGGCGTGGTTCACCTCCCGCGCGCAGATACGCCCGTAGGCGCCGTGCCGGGCTGGGCACAGCCGGGCCATCTGCTCGGGGGTGAGGGCGGAGAGGTCCTCCGGCAGGACGCGACCGGCGGCGGTCGCCCTCTCCTCGGCTCCGCGCCGGCGTTCCACTTCGTCGGTGCGCGCCTGAAGCAGGCGGGCCCACCGCAGAGCGGTCTCCTCGCTGCCGGGGGTGTAGAGGCACTGTGGTTCGCCGAACTCGAGGAGGGTGTCGAGGACGGTCATGCCCAGCGCCTCCAGCAGGCGCCGCGAGGCGGTGTTGCGCTCCTGGGTGACCGCGATGAGCGGCCCGCCGTCGGGCACCTCGGCGGCCCACCAGTCGACGGCCGCGCCTACAGCCTCGCGCCCCAGCCCCTGGCCCCAGGCCGAGGAGATCAATTGGTACGAGATCTCGGCCCTCCCCGCGAAGCGACTGTCCGCAGTGATGCTGACCAGGCCGATCGCCTCGCCGCCGGCTGCGGGAGCGACCGCCCACACGCCGGGGGTGGTCGGGTACTCGCACTGCCGCGTCTCGATGCGCGCCTCGCTCACCGGTCCCCCCAGGAAGGCCCGGACCTTGGGGTCGCTCAGCACGGCCCGCACCATCGGAGCGTCCCGGCGGGTGACCGGGCGCAGCGTGACGCGTTCGGCGTGAACCACGACAGGCCACAGGCGGCCCAGGACTGCTTCGACGGACTCCATCAGCACAGGATGTCAGGCAGGGCGGCCACGCGGGACGAGATCGCGACACTGCCAGGCTCCGGAGCGCCGTCATCATGTCGATCATGCTGGTCGTGCCGGTTCGAGCGTGGGCTGCAGTTCACCCGGGGCGGTCAACGTGGGGGCAACCGGCGGGAACGGGCAGCCGTGGGCGCACTTTCGTCCATCTCGGCGGACCGTTACGCGCTCGTGCATGGCCTCACTCCAAAGGGAACCGGCCCAGTTGACTTCGCGGGCGGCTTCACTTCCGGCCCGAGAGTCGCGCCTTGCCGGCAGTTGCATATGTGCCGGGCCCATACACTGCGGAGCATGGGTCTGTTCCGTTCCTCGTACCGCATCGCGTCCGGCGTGCTCTCCGACTTCACCGAGGTGGCCGGCACCGAGCGGATCTCCGTGCCCAGCCTCGCGACGATCCTGCTGCGGGGATATGTGGACGGCACGATTGCTGTCCGTTCGACGGACCAGTTGGTGGGTGGTGACCATCCTCGTACGCTCAAGGACCTTGCGCTTGACCGAGATCTACTTGAGCGGGCGGATGAAAAGCGCGCCAGGGAGGGGGTGGCGCTGAGTCTCGGCCACCTTTTGGAGGTCCTCTTCGACGCTTACGTTCGGGGGACGATCTCCCTCTCGGCTTCCGGTCAGGCCGGAGGAATGCCCGACTCGTGATTTGAGCGGCCGGAGCCGGGCGCGGTGAGCGCCCGGCTCCCGGGCCGTCAGTCGGATTTCGGTCGACGTGCTGCTGGGCCGCTTCGCTTCGCGCGCCGATCGTTTTTCTCGGCGTTCGCGGCTCTTTGAAGCGCGCGGAATGTACGGGCTCCTTGGCGTTTCTTTAGATGGGATATGTTGTTCGCTGGTATCCCCAGAGTTTCCGGACCGTAGGCCCCACGGAGATCGGAGGGGGCCTGTGAGGTGTATCCGGCCTCGGCGAGAGTTTCTTCGTCCGGGAACACATCAACGTGGAGGTGTCCTGGCTCAATGAGCTCGTCCTGCAGTCCGCCGTAGGAGTAGCGCCACCTGAAGTTGGCCGGCGGTTTGGGCCGAACTCGTTTTTCGAAGAGCTCTATCTCTTTTGTGTACGAGTAGAAAACTACCTCCGGAGTGTTTCGCATGATCCGCAGCCAGGCGTTTAGGTAATCCTCCGAGAAATAGTCCCCACTGTCGTGTACGCGAACGTGAGTTCGGACGTTCGGAGGGTGGTACCGGGCGTTTTCCAGTTCCCTGGTCATCTGCTCTTCCCAGGCCTTCGGCTCGTCGAGAACGTACTGGAGATTGTTCTCGTGCGAGCGCAGGACGTTGGAGAACCGGAAGGTTCCGGATCGGGCGTAGCAGAGATTTTTGCAGATGCCGGCCGATGGACATGTGTTGTATGTCCGGCCGTCAGGAAGCCTTCCCGCGAATGCTGGCAGAGTCCATTTTTTAGATCGGCTGTGTTGCGCAGCTTGAGCGCATCTTCCGCAGGAGGAAGCGGGGGCGATCCGGGGCGGTCGCCGCCGGGAGTGCAGTGCTGCTGTCGCGGGCGGTGTCGTTCACAGCTGTCCTCCTATCGGTACTTGGGTTCGGGCCGGGTGGTCCGGATCCGTGGCTCCGTGGCCGTCCTTCGCTCGTCCGCGAGCGGAAGCAGGGCCGGCGGTGAGGAGGTGCGGTCGGCGGGCGGTGCTCGGCTGCTGCGTGGGGTACTCCTTCTGCTGATCGGGCTGCTTTGGGGGCCGGGTGCTGTAGCGGTGCTGGAGGGGGTCGAGGCGGCGGGCGTGGGAGCACGGCGAGTGCTGCTGCCGCTGGCCGCCGATCGAGATGATGGGGTGGCATGGGTCCGCTCCTAGGTGATCAAGTTCGTTTCTCGGCGGACTTCCTGCAGGGCCTGGCCCTGGTGGAAGGCGAAGGTCCGTGCGTCGAATTCGGCCTTGTCCCTGTAGCGGGTCTGCTTGGTCCACTGCCCTCGGTGGTGGCGGTAGTGGTAGGTGATGTCGGGGAGCAGTTCACCGGCGGCGTTGCCGGTGATCGACATCACGTACACGTAGTCTTCGCCTTTCGTGAGCCCGCCCTGGCCGCCGTAGGCGCGGGCGAGGACCGTCCGGGTCAGGAGCATGGTGTGGCCCATGGGCGGCTTGCCGTCTTGGGGTGAGGGCCAGTAGGTCCACACGTCGCCCGGGGCGTGCGGGCCTACGGGAGTGGCGCAGTCCCAGGTGACCAGGTCGCCGTTTCTCTTGAGGTCTGCGGACATGCCGGCGACCCAGCCGAGCCCGGTCTCGACAGCTCGGTGGTAGCGCACGGCGAGGGAGTGCGGGGGCAGGATGTCGTCGTCGTCCGCGTAGCAGAGGTAGGGCGCGGTGACGTAGTTGAGCGCCGTGTTGCGGGCGGCCGCGGCGCCGGGGGCGGGGCGAGCGCATATCCTCACGCGCGGGTCGGCGGCGATCTGGGGCGGGATGGTGCGGGGGTCTGCCTGTCTGCCGTTGGGGGCGATGATCCACTCCCACGGAACGTCCTGGGTGAGGAGGCTTTCGTACAGGGCGATCAGGTACTTGCGGCGCTTCGGGTGGAGGCCGGTGGGCGTGATGACGGCGGTCTGAGGGTGGATGAGCATGGGTGCCGTTTCGTTGAGTCAGAAGGATCGGGTCGCGCGGCCGGGGCGCTGAACCCAGGGCCCGATCAGCGCGCCGGGTCTGATGGTGATGAGCCGGACGCCGGCCGGTAGGGCGCCTTTCAGCGCGGGCAGTTCGCTCTCCAGGGTGATGGGCGGGGTGTCGGTGGCGGTGCGGCGAAGGGTGTCGATGTCCGGGGCGGCTGGTCCGCACCAGCGCAGGGCCAGGACGTCCGGGCCTTGGGGCCGTTGTGCGGGAAGATCGCGGGCCGTGGGCTGGTGCCAGATGGGGCGGTGGTCGATGACGACGACGGGGAAGATCGCGCCGAGGCCGTAGTAGGCGGCCTGCGGGTCGGGGTTCACGTGGGTTCCTCCTTCGTGGGCGGGGCCGATTTGGGCGCGGTTGGGTCTGGTTCGTCGTCGGGTGTGCGGCCGGGCGTACGGAGGTTGAAGCGGGTGATGGCGAAGCGGAAGAGGGCGTAGTACAGGGCCGCGTAGGCAACTCCGATGGGGAGGAGGAGGAGTGGTCGGGTGGCAAGGGAGAAGTTGAAGACGTAGTCGAGGGCGCCTGCCGAGAAGAGGAATCCGGCGTGGATGTCCAGGGCGTTGACCAGGGCGAGGCTGGCTCCGGTCAGTACGGCGTGCGCTAGGTAGAGCATCGGGGCGGTGTAGGCGAAGGCGAGTTCGATGGGCTCGGTGATCCCGGTGAGGGCGGACATGGCGGCGGCGGGAAGCATGATGGATCCGACACGGCGCCGTTGGTCGGGCAGCGCGCTGCGCCAGATGGCCAGGGCCGCCGCGGGAAGGGCGAACATGTTGATAGGGAAGAACCCGCCCAGGAAAATCCCGGCGCTGGGGCTGTGTTCGGTGAAGAAGCAGGGGACGTCTCCCTTGACGCCGTTGCCGCAGTCTCCCGTGACGTACCAGACGATGGCCGACGGCACGTGGTGAAGGCCAAGGGGCAAAAGGAGGCGGTTGAGGAATCCGAACGCTCCGCCTCCGACCACCGCGTGGTCGGCAACTGCTGAGGCGGCCGCGCTGAGCGCCCGGTCGATCACGGGGTAGGAGAGTCCGAGCAGCGCTCCGGAGCCGAGGGCAGCGAGGGCGATCAGTGCGTAGACGGCGAAGGGCGGCAGTGGTCGCCGTCTGCGTTCCACGAGCTTCCACAGGGCCATGGCGAGCAGGGCGCCGAGGATGCCGAGGAGTGCTCCGTAGGGCCACCGTGCGGGTGGCGTGTCGAGTTGGTCGGCCGGCAGGGGGTTCAGGGCGAGGACGGTGCGGGAGAGCACCAGGTACGAGATGGCGCAGCCCAGGACACGGCCTGCGATGTCAGTCGATCGGTTGGTTCCGAGTGCCACGCCCAGGGCGAAGAGCAAGGGCAGGTTGTCGAGTACTGCGGCGCCCGCTTGGGAGAGCACTGCGGCGGTCTGGTGCAGGGAGTCGACGCGTCCGAGGAGGTCGTCCTGGCCGAGGCGTAGCAGGAGTCCGGCGGTGGGCATGGCGGCGATCGGGAGGGCCAGGCCCTGCCCGAGGCGGCGGAGTCGCGCGATGTGCCGCTGGCGGCGGCTTGCCGGCCGTTCGTCGGCGTTCGGCTGCGGGGTGGTGCGGCGGCGGGTGGTGAGGAGGGTCATCGTGTGTGCTCCGGTCGTGGGGCGGCCGCAGCACGTCGTACGGTCACTTCCTTGGTGGGCGTCGAAGTCGTCTGGAGAGTGCTGGTCGTGGGTGTGCCGCGTCCTATGTGCTGGGTCGCCATCAGCCGCCCCCGGGCAACGAGGTGGGGGCCCGTCTGGTGAGCGCGGCGAGGGGCCAGCAGAGGGCCGCGCCGATCACACCGCAGGTCAGGGTGGTGGCTGCGGCCAGGTTGGGGCCTCCGTGGGTGAGTGACCAGGAGGCGAGCACGGGTGCGATGACGACGGCGCCGGCGAGGGTGGTACCCCAGATTCCGGCGTAGAGGCCGTATGCGCCCGGGGGTGAGATGCGGGCGAGGACGTCGCCGGCGGCGACGAAGGCGAGGACCTCGCCGGGTACGGCGAGGGCGGCGAGGAGGCTGAAGCCGGTGACGGTCGAGGCGAGCGCGGCCGCGCCCATGCTGGTGCCGAGGATGAGAGCGCTGAGGGCGAGCAGTCCGGTCATGGGGCGGCCGCGGTGGGCGCGTTGGCTCAGCCAGCGGTTGAGCAGGGGAGAGAGGGCGAGTACGGCGGCGGCGTTGGCGGTCTGCGCCCAGCCGTAGTCGGTGGCGGAGAGCCCTGCTCGGGCCATGAGCATCGGCAGGCTGGAGAAGAGGCTGGCCGCGGCGGTGAGGGTAGCGAGGCTCGTGAGCAGTAGGACGGCGAGCCGGGTATCGCGCAGGACGTCCTGCGGGTGGAGTCCAGCGGGTCGTTGATCTGCCGCCGTGCTGGTGCTGTTGTCGAGGGTCAGCCAGGCGAGGACGCCGAACAGCGCGCAGACGGTCCCGTTGGCCCACAGCAGCGCCGGTATGCCGACGCTGTCGGCCAGGACTCCACCGCTGGCGCCGGCGGTGGCCGCGGCGACGTTGATGATGAAGTTGCGCGTGGCGTTGAGGTGCGCGCGGTTCTTGTCGTCGGCGTAGCGTTCGGCGATGGCAGCGGACAGGACCGGTCGTGGGGCGTCGTAGGCCATGCCGGCCACGAAGGCTGCGCCGGCTACGGCCGTTGGCGCATGTGCCTGGGCGAGGAGGGGCAGAGCGATGGCCGCCATGGCCATGGCTGCGGTCAGGGTGGGCCGACGGCCGACCTTGTCGGACATCCACCCCCACAGCACGGATCCGGTGAACCAGCCGAGACCGAAGACCGCGAGGAGCTGGCCGACGGTCCGTGTGGAGAGTTGCAGGGCGTCGAGGTGGTAGGGGAGGAAGGGGTAGCAGAATCCGGCGGCCCGGACGGCGAAGGTTCCACCCATCAGAATGCGGATCTCCGTGGGCCAGCGCCGGGGAGGGTCACCTGCCGGACTTCCGGTGGGCGCGACGGTCGTGGTCACATCTCTCCAGCAGGCAGCAGGGTCCGGGCCGCGTGGGGGCGCCGCCGGTGAAGTCGGGCGGCGCCCCCGCTGTGTCGGTCGGTTCGGCCCTCCAGGGAGGGTGGGAATCACGACCGCGGTCCGGCCGGGGGAAGGGGGTTGTCCTCCGGCCGGTGGCTCAGAGGGTCGGCCCCTCGCGCTCTCGGGCTCCGGAAAGCGACGGAGTTTCGGGCCGGCTCGCTGCACTGCCGGTGATGTTCACGTCGTCCTCCCTTGCTGGCGGTCTGCTCTGGTGTGCGCTTGTGCGGGCAGGCGCCTGTTGGCTGCCCGACGGCAAAAGCACACGTCAAGGACGCTATGGGTGGGGGCCTGTGGATAATTTCCAGCAATCGCGACAGCGCCCGGGACGTAGGCGCGGGCAGACAAGCCGAACCGTTTTGGACGGTTTCAAGCGAGTTTGAAGCCCCTGAGAAGCACCGAGGGGCGGCCCGCACCGTCCGGGCCGCCCTTCACATCGTCTTCCGGCCGCTCACCGCAGCCTGGTGTCGTCGTGGATGGAGATTCGTCCGAGTTCGAGACTGCCGTCCCTGAGCTTCCACCACGTCATCCGGGGCGCGGCGGGGCTGTTGCTCTTGATGTTGCACCGCCAGGCGGTTGCACCGTCCTCGCGGACGCGCTGGGGGGCGCTTCCGTCCGCGCGGGTCCGGTGTGGGCGGACCTGACGCCCTGCGACTTCGGCGGCGCGGCCGGTAAGTACGTCGGTCACGATGTCGAGGATGTCGCGGCGCTGGGCGGGACGGATGTCGGCGAAGCAGGCGAGCCAGTCCGGGCCGAGCCGGTACGGGCGCAACGGCCATGCGGCGCGTTCGGCTTCAGGGTAGCGCCAGAGCCATACCTGGCCGATCTCGTAGCGGAGCTGCTTCTCGGCGTCGTCGTACACGGAGGGCGGGAGGGCCGAAAGGACGTCGGTGCCGGTGCTCGTGAGCCGGGCGACTCTGGCCTGGAGCTCCCGCTTGTCGCGGCGCGCGTCAGCGAGTTCCTGCTTGGTGGCGTTGAGCTGGGTGACGAGCTTCTGGTTCTCCTTTGCGAGCTGCCCGTTGGGGGCGCTGACCACAGGGGAACCGCCGGAGTCCCTGGTCCAGACGGAGGGGACGCTGTGGATCTTGGTGGTGATGTAGCGGATCGCCTCGGCTTCTCGGCCGGGGCTTACGTAGACCAAGGGGTGGCGCTGGTCCGGGTCCGCCTCGCTCGCGTCGGTGAAGAAGATCCGAACGGATCCGCCGAAGGTGCGCCACTTCTCGGGCAGTCGGGCATCCATCGCCCAGGCGGCCGCCGGACCGCTCAGGAGAGCGACGTCGGCACGGCCCAGGAGGCTCTTTGCGAGGTCGGACATCTGGATCAGCGGAAGATCCGCGTTGCGGTGCGAGGTGGTGACGATGACCAGGGGGCGAATACGCGAAGAGTCGAAGATCTCGTCGACGAGGTGGGGAATTTGATCGGGGCTCACGCACCGCACACCGTCTCGGCGGGCCAGCTCTGCGGCGGGCGTGGGGGCCTCCGAGAGGCACAGAAGGGAGCGGCGGGTGGCAGATCGGGGCATGGAATCTCCTTGCCATGAGACATTTTGACAATTAAGATACTACAGAACGCGCATCTTTGAGGCAACCCAACCCTGGTCTGCCTCTTGGCTCCGCCACGGGAGATCGCCCGACCACCCTCTGCGTGACCACGCGACCGAAGCCGACTCGAGGAGTGCACATGTCAGAGAACGTGACCGTCTACCTGGACCGAGAGGCCCTGGCGGAGGTTCTGCTGAATCTGCTGCTGCCGGAGACCGGCACTGAACGGAGCCCCGCCGTTGCCACGGCCACGGAGATCAACGGCGTGTCAGCCGATCCCGCGGCGCTCCAGCGTGTGCACCGAGAAGTGGCCGAGCGGCTCGCCGCCGGAAGGATGGACGGCGACGAGGAGGCCGTGCTGGATGAGTTGAGGGAACTCTTCGGCGACGACTGGACCGCCGAACGCGACGGGCCGGGCAGTCTCACAGCCGAATGCGCCGACCAGGAGGCCGACCGCGAGGTGGCACACCGGATCATCACCGAACTCGCCGAGGCCTACCCACTGCCCTCGGACCAGTGGTCGGCCCTGTGCCCCTCGGAGTGATCGCTCCACGGCACAGGACAAACGACGTGGGGCCCGGCACACTTGCGCCGGGCCCCACGTCGTGTCAGTAGCGGGGACAGGATTTGAACCTGCGACCTCTGGGTTATGAGCCCAGCGAGCTACCGAGCTGCTCCACCCCGCGTCGGTGAACTGAACTGTACGCTACGCGCTGCTCCTGCCCGGCACCGTGAGTGTATTCGAGCTGGTGATCGCTTCACGCGGCAGGCCTGCACTGCGCAGCTACGGGTTGCCGGTCAGCAACAGCGCCCCCGCCCTCGTAACCCTCGGCCCCGGTCATCCGTCCTTGGAGCGGATCCGTACGAACCGAGCGGTGGCGTGCCGGCCCGAGCCCTGGTGTACCTCAGCGAGCGGGCCTTCGGTGACGGCGTGGACGATGTGGCCGTCGGTGGTGCGCTCCGCTTTGCCGAGACGACCGGTGACAGCTTCGGCTACGCGTCGGGACTGCGGGGGATCCAGTCTCGGGGAGGTGATCTTGCGTGTCCCGTCGTCGAGCTCGACGATGACGGCGTGCGGGCGGGCGGTGGGCCCGACGATGCCCAGGATGCGGCCATCGACCGTTTCAGCGTGCCGACATTTGACCCAGGCCGAGCGGCGGTCCGGTCTGTACGGCGCGTCGAGCCGCTTCGCCACGATGCCCTCGATACCTACGGAGGTAAGGGAGTCCGCGATGAGTAAGGTCCTCTTCGCGGTCCTGAGTCGTCATCACCTGCTGGGCGTACGCTGCTGTGTCCCGCAGTTGGTCAAGCACGTGCTCCCAGCGCGCGGCGAGCGGCAGGGCACGGATGTCGCGTCCGCCTTCCGGAGAGGGAGTGGCGAGGCAGTCGAAGGCGACGTAGATGAGGGTGGTGCCGGCTGCTCGCCTCCGGGCTTCGGTCGACAGGAGTTCGGTGAACTCCAGGCGGCCGTGTGACCAGGCGCAGATCTCGCCGTCCAGGACGACGCCGGGCTTCAGTACGCGGCTGAGGTTCGCGGCCAGGGAGGGAAAGTCGGGGGCCAGGTCGCGGTACGAGCGGCTCTGAAGAACTGTCCGGCCGTCCAGGGCGAAGGCCACGGCGCGGAACCCGTCCATCTTGAGGGAGTACTGGAGGGGGTGGGCGTCGGGCCTGGCGGCCGTGGGAAGCTCGCGTACGGCGGTGGGGCGCATGACCTCGACGGGCGGTCGGAGGGAGCTGTGTTCGGCCACGTCGCCAGCCTGCCTCACGCCGAGAGCGGTCGGTTCACTCGGGCGCAGGACGAGAAGGGCTAGGTTCGGTCCTTTCCGGAAGGCGGGCGAAGGCTTTCCACTCGGCGCCGGCGCGCACCGGTGTGGGAGGCGGCCAGTGAACGCTGCTGCCTCCTGGTTGCAGCAGTGTCAGGTGGGGTGGTGGCTGCCTCGCTGGTGGATACATCCCGTCCGGGAGGCGGACGAACTGCGCCGCGAAGTGCCCGATCTTGAGCGTCGCGCAGTAGCTGTACTGCCCGGTGTCGTGCTCCATGCGTTCGAACGTCTGGGTGAAGAACGGCTCGCGGGTGTACTCCGTCGGCTGGTAGTTCGCGAGGGCCATGAGCATGGTCGGGCCGAGTGCCCGGTCGCGGTGGAGCCTTGCCGGGTCCGCGGGCAGTATCACTTCCTCCTCCGCTCTCGGGCGGGGTCCGAACTGGGGAGCGCGGTAGGCGACCATCAGGGTTTTCGCGGACCAGAGCGCCACGGTCGCTTGCCGGTCCGGGGTGAGCACGGTCGGCAGACCTCGGATCATCCTCGTCAGAGGATCCCGTACGTCGGTCTCGAGTCGGGACATCCAGTCGTTGTTGCACGGCTGGCATACCACCGGGGCCTGACGGCTGAATGGGCCGTCCACTTCTCGCCCTCCCCGGTACACCGTCCTGGGACTGCTGGGTGATGGGCCGTCGTACTCATTGTGGCTGCCTTGGTAGACCCGTTCCTGGGCGAGCTCGGGAAACTCCTTCCTCATCCACTTCGGGAGAACGTGCTCCTTCGTCATGCGCCCCCGGGCGCCACAGAAGATGCACGGCATGCAGCTCACTGTAGGGGCCGGCTCTCTGGAGAGCTGGGGGAACGGAATAGAGGGGGGACAGGGTCTGTTCGTGTCCCCGTGTTGATCCTCGTGTGAAGGGTGCCGGGCTTGGGGCCCTCAACTGCTGTGCCGCTGGGCCCGGTCGGGCGATTGCGGGGGATCGGACAGGCGAACTGCGGCAAGGATGACCAGGAGGTAGTCGAGCTGTGCGTAGAGCTGGTCGAGTTCCGGATCGGTGATGGTCGACGCAGTGCGACGGGCTGCCCCCCTCATCAGGCTGTTGTGACGCGGTGAAGGCGGAATTGCATGGTTCATGAGAGGGCGTCCGTTCGTTCGGCCCGGGTGGCGGACCCCTGCGAGTAGCGCAGAGGGCCCGGGCGGTGGCGTTCGATGAGGTCGGCGAAGACGTGGTCGGGCTCGCGGGATCGGCTGCTGCGGGTGAGGCGTTTCGCTGCTTCTTCTACAGCTCGGTCGCGGCCCAGGTCCGGCTTGTGCGCGGCCAGGAGGGCCTTGGCCTCGTGGTACCCCTCGGGCGGTTCCGCCCGGGCAGGAGGCTCGGCAGGACGCTGGCGGGGTTGGGGCGGGGGCCCTGGGAGGTGTGGAGGTCGGCCCGCGCCGGCGCCCGTCTTCTGGAGCTTCACCGTGATGACGCGCACCACCTGGGGCACGTTCTGCTCGGTGCCCTCTGACCCACCGGACTGTGTGGAGGTGTGGAGGAACTGGTTGGCGCGTTGCATCAGTTGGGGTCCGACGAGGCGCGCTTGCGTCGCCCAGGCGGTGGAGTCTGCGGCCAGGTCGAGCTGTCCGGTGGCTTCGTCGAAGCGCACTGCGGTGACGTGGTTGACGAGCTCGGAGCCGTCTCCGCCGGCGATCTTTGCCCAGTTGTGGAGTACCGAGCCGCCGGCTGCCGGTCGTTCCCAGCCGCGCTCGGCCATCAGGCGGCCGAGAGCCGGGCCGAGAGCCATGGGGTCGCGTCCGTCGGTGCGGTTCGTGTTGCCGCGTTTGCCTGTGCGGCGGCGGGTGGCCGGTCCGCTGCGGGCTCCGTGCTGTTTGGCCCGTTCCTTGGCCGCGGCGAGGGCGACCCGGGCGAGGTCGATACCCGAGAGCTCATCGGTCGTCATGCGTGCCTCCACTGGGTGTGCAGCACGAGGCGGGCGGTGCCGCGCAGGCGCTGGAGCTGGTCGACCACGTGATGGGTGAACAGGCGGCGGGCGTAGGGCTCACCGCACTCGGCGATGGTGGTGCGGATCAGTCCCGGGTCCTTCAGGGCGGCGGCTCTGAGGTCGACGATCTCGTCCCGGGTCAGCTGGTCCAGATCGGCCATCCCGTGTTCGCCTCCTTCGAACGCCGCGACAGCCGGGCCTTCGTGGGCGGTTACCTGCATCTGCGCGAAGACCTCGTCGACCTGGCGGGCGACCGATCGGCTGGCGGGAGCCTGCCACTCCCCCGACCAGTCGGCGTGCCGGTCCCTCGTCGCTCGGCGGGACTCGCGCCACCAGTCCACGATGTTCTGCCGCTTGGCTTCGGTGTCGTAGAGCAGGTGCGCCCCGTTGAGCCGGGTGGCGAGGAAGCCGGAGGGGCGGCTCACGTGCAGGGGCGGGGCCTGCTGGCTGATGACGGCGACGACCTCGGCGGCGGTCCAGCCGGCGTCCGCCACGTGGCGGACGATCCAGGCGATGCGGGGGACGGCCGCCCGATGGAGCCAAGGCAGCTGCTGGACGAGCTGGTGGGCGAGCTGGTGGCGGCGTCCGACGGCGTTGAGCTTCTGTCGCCGGGGGTTGGGCCTCTTCGGGGAGGGAGACTTGTGCTTCCCGGTTCCGAGCTTGCTCTCAGGGGGGAGCGAAGTATCACCGGCAGAAGAAGACGTAGAAGTACTTACCCCCCTTGGGGTGCAAGAAGGCGGTGCTGAAGTAGGCGGCACCGGCGACCGGTTGGGGCTCTTTGTCGGATTTCGCTTGAGGCTTCGCCGGGCCTTCTTCCCCAGCCGGGCCATGAGGGCGCGGTGGGGTTCAGCGATGCCGTGGACGGCACGGATGTAGTCCGTCGAGGGACCTGTGCGCAGGCCGAGGGCGTCGTCGAACCTGCGGGGGACGGTGCGGGCGAACTCCGAGGCGCGGCCGCCGATTCCGCTGATGCGGGTTCCCTTGGCGAGGTAGGTGAGCAGGCCCGCTTCACGGAGGAGGCCGAGGTGGTACTGGACCGTCCGCTCGGAGACGTTCAGCCAGGCCGCGAGGGTGTCTACTCCGGGGCGGCACTCCTTGAGGCGGGCCAGCACGACGGCCAGGCGCATCGTGGTACGTCCGATCCGCGTAGGCCCGTGGGCGCGGCCGCGCAGGCGGGGGCCGTGGTCGTGGAACCAGTGGACGGCCTGCATCCACGCGTAGGCGTCGGGGGCGAGCCGGCCCGTGGTATGGGCAATCCACTGGGCCGCCTCGGGCACGAACTGTTCGCCGTCCGGTGCGGCGAGCAGGGCCTTCGAGGGAGGTGGGGCGGGCGTGGGCACGGTGGTTCCTGGCGGGTTTCGGGTGTGGCGGAGTAGACCCGTGGCGTCACGGGCCTGGGATGGGCGGCGGCGCTGGGTGCGCTGCGATTCAGCAGTCGATCGAGAAGGTCATCTGCAGCGGCTCGGCGGCGGGCCGCTCGGCTGATTCGTCGGTCGCCATGGCTCGCTGCTGATCAGCGGACCTCGGGCGGGCCGGAGAGCGGCACACGATGCGCGGGGCTGCGGGGCTTCGCGCTTCCTCGGCTACGAGGCGCGCCAGGCGCTGGACTTCCCGGTGCGAGAGCTTGGTGGAGTGGCGGACTCGGAGGCGTGAGGCGCCGTGGGTGAGCATCTCGATGGCGATGAGCTCGGCTCGGGCGCGGCTGACGTTGTAGACGGGCCAGAGTCGCGCAGGCTGGATGGTGACCTTGTCGCTGGTCTCCTCCAGTTCCTCCAACGCCTCCGGGTCCCCCAGTTCCGCCAGTTCGTCCAGTTCTTCCTCGGGCTGAGGCTCTGTGCCGCTCCTGCGGGCTTTGCTGGTGCGGTGCCGCGTCGGCTGGATGGTGCCGCGGGTGCTGTTCTCCTCCGGTTCCTGCTCGTTGCGTGCAACGTCCGTTTCGTTCATCAAGCACCGCCCCTGCCCGAGACGAGATCCGCCTCGACGACGACTCGCTTGGAGTGGCCGTTGGCCGGCCAGCACGTCACGAGGGTGAGCTTGGCCTTGGTGGGGGTCGCCTTCGGCTGACCGGGGACCTGGGCGATCACGTTCACATCGGCCGGTGCGACGGTGCGGACGCGGATGACCTTGTAGGTGTAGGTGATGCGGTTGGCGGTGGTCACCGTGATCGCGGTGCCGGGGGTGATGCGGTCGATGTCGCGGAAGGCCGGATCTGCGACACCGGACCGATGGCCGGCAAGCGCGAAGTTGCCGACCTGTCCGGGCTGTTCGGTGCCGGGGAAGTGGCCGACACCGGCGCGGAGCTGCCGGTCATCGATGCCGTCGTAGATCGGCTGGGCCCAGGTCGGGCCGAGCTTGGGGATGCGCAGCACTTCGGTGATCTGGCCTCCGGGGCCGCGGCCGTTGTCCCCGCCCACAGCGTGATCGCCGCCAGCGGCGGGGTTGCCGCTCTGCCAGTCGGCCAGGGTGCGGCTGGCACTCTCGCGAGCGGCGCCGGTGTGGTCGGGGGGCTTCGGGCCGCGGGTGGGGGCGCTGGAGGAGATCAGCGGGTCCGGTGCAGAAGGGGTGGTTGGCTGCACGGTTGCGGTGGCGGAGGGCCGCGGGGTGTCAGCGGTCGGCTGGTCGGCCCCGTTGCCGCTCTGGGCGATCATGAGCGCGGTGAAGGTGAGGGCTGTCGCGGTTACGCCCGCGGCAGCGGTGATCACCTGCCGGCGGCTGGGACGGTCGGGGTCCTGGGTGGCTTCGTCGTCGGAACGGGGTGTGCTGGCCGAGCGGCGCATGGGCATTCCTGCGGGTGAGTGCGGCGAGGGTGCCGGTGGGCCGCGGTGGGGCGGGCTGTGAGCCGCCGCCACCGCAGCCTCCGGGTCCGCGGAGGTTGATGCCGCGAGTGATGTGGTCAGGCGCCGGTCTGCGGGAGGACCGGGATGGTGACCGGCCTGGGCTTCGGCTTGGGCTGCTCGGGGATCTTGACGTCCGTGACAGTGACGGCAGTCGTCTCACCGTCGGCGACCGTGGCCTTCTGGTCGGCCGCGAGCTGGTAGCCCTCCACGGCCGTCGCCTCGTGCACGACGTAGGTGCCCGGCTCGAGGCCGGTGACCTTCCAGAGGCCGGCAGCGTCGGTCTTCCCGGAGGCGACCGTCTTGCCGGAGGGGTCCTTGACTTCGAACTGCACCCCGGCGAGGGGCTTCTTGGTGTCGGACGCGGTCTTGGTGACGGTCAGGCCGCCTTCGAGACCTTCGGCTGTCAGCTGTACCTCGGCCTCGGCGGATGAGGAGCCACCGGCGAGCAGGAGCCGCTGGGCCTTCGCGTCGTTGGGGGCGAGAGCTCGCAGCTGCGTGGCGGGGAGCGACTTGGCCAGGGCCTTGAAGTCGACCTTGCCGTCCTTGGCCGGGGTGATGGTCGCCGTGGCGACACCGTCGGCGTTGGTGGTCACGCTGGCGGCACCCGCGGCGGCGCCGGAGACGTCGAGGTCGAGCTGGACGCCCGGGACCTTACGGCCCGAGGCGGCGGTGACATCGAGGGTGACCGAAGCCTTCTGCCCTGCCTTGAGGGGGCCGTCGACCGGCTGAATGTTGACCTTGTAGGGGCCGGCGAAGAGCTTCGCCTCGTTGAGGTAACCGGTGGCCCACTTCTTGGCGCCCGGCGAGACGTTGGGATAGCCCAGGCGCTCGAGAGCGCGCTTGCCGTCAGGCAGGGCGTAGGTGGATCCCGCCTCGAGATAGGTGTAGAGGACCGCGTCCACGGCTGCGGCCTGCTCGTCGCTGGCGGTCTGTCCGTACTTGGACAGGACGTATGCCGCACGTGCCAGGTCTTCGGGCGAGGCCGACTTGCCGGTTGCCTTGGAGGTCCAGGCGGTGACGGGCTGAGGAGCACCATAGCCGCCGGCCGCGTCGGGCCCGGCCAGTTCCGGGTCTCCGCAGTAGGCGAGGCCGTCGACTCCGGTGACCTTGTAGCCGCCGATGTGGGACGTGTCCGGATTGCCGGAGCTGTCCGGTATCAGGTACCCCGGTCCCCACTTGTCCGCGGCGCTCGCGTGCGGCGCCAGCAGGATGCTCGCACCCAGCGCCACCGCCGTGCCAAGTACGAGCGGATACCGATTGCGGTGGAGGGCGTGCGAACGGGGTCGGGTTGATGCAAGACTCATCCAGGTCTCCGTATCGGGGATACACACCGGGCCCGGCCATCAGGTTGTCGAGGCCATATCGTGGCCGGGCCCGGTGAGCCGCCTTCGTGAAGGCGAGTGGTTCAAAGACGAACAATCGGGGCATAACGCTTAGGGTGAACTTCAACCACGATCGCTGAACGGAAGTTATCGCCTTCCAGCGATTCGATCAAGTGTCTTAGAGTGGCTTTCACCCGCCCCTGTGCCCTTGCCTGGAGTTCCCGCATGCCTGAACGTGTCTTCAACGCCGAGAAGTTCCATACGGAGCGTCGGCGAAAAGGGCTGAAGCAGCCGGCGGCTGCCGCGTTCCTTGGCGTGAGCCCGAACCAGGTGTCGCGCTACGAGCGAGGCCTCCTGCAGCCACCGCCGGAGAAGCTGCCCGCGGCGGCCGCCTTGGTGAGCCTTCCGCTGGACGACCTCGCACCGAGGCACGGGCTCCCCGATCTGCGGGACCTGAGGTGCGACGCCGGCCTGCAGCAACGGGACACCCCGAAGATCATCGGTACGAAGTCGGCCGTCTCGGTGGGCGCGGCGGAGAAGGGACTCCGCCGGCTTCACCCGGACTTCGTGGCCCCGCTCGCGGAGGCGTACGGCGTCTCGGTCGCGGAGCTCGAAGCGGCGCAGGAACGCAGTTTCGGCAAATCCGTTCCGGATGTGCGCCGTGGAGCGCCCTCGCCGGCGGGCGCGCCGGGAGCACCGCGGACCCTCGCGGAGAAGATCACCTATCTCCTCGACCAGACGTACGCCGCCGGAAGTCGTCCGACCGATGCCGAGCTCGCCCGGAAGGGCAACGCGAAGGTGGGCGGGATCCTGCTCAGCGACGACCTCGTCCGCAGGCTGCGTACCGGGGAGGCGGACACCGACGATGCAGATGTCCTGGGCGCCCTGGCGGCGGCCATGGACGCGCCGCCGGTCTTCTTCACCAGCGATAGCCCCGAGGAAGCGGCGCGAATCGTCGCCGGCATCCGCACTGTGGCGCTGGGTGTGATGGCGGCACGAGGCGCTGGGGAGCGTCCGCTGAACGACGAGTGGCTCGACTTCATCGCCTCGTCGATCCAGGACATCATCGGTGATCAGGGCGGACCGCCGGAGAAGGCGTAGCCCGCGAGCGCGGTTCATCGCGCACCGATCCGGATGGTCCGGCGCTCACGCAGGGCCAGGAGCGCGCTGTCCCACATCGGTCGCGCGAAAGGTGCGACGTCCTGATCGGTGAGATCGCTGGGGTTGACGAAGCGGAAGGCCCGCAACTCGTCCTCCTGGAGCCGGATGTCGTTGTGGCGGTGGGCGGAGACGACACCGCCGTCGAAGATGAAGTACTCGTGCGGCTGCCCCTCCGGCACCGGAATGGTCGCGTGGACCAGGAGCAGGCCGATGTCCAGGTCGAGGTTCAGCTCTTCGAGGACCTCGCGCCGGCAAGTCTCGCGGGGGCCCTCGTTCTCCTCGGCGTGGCCGCCGGGCAGGTTCCAGTAGGGCTTGTAGACGGGGTCGACGATCAGCACCCGTCCCTCCTCGTCGCGGATGACGGCTCCGGCCGACACAGAGGAACGGCGACCGTTCTGTTCCATAGGGATGCTCCCGATATTCACGGCTTCACCTGGGTGAGCTGGTCCGCGCTGGTGGTCGCTGCCTGGAGGACCTGCCAGCCGTGCTCGGCGGTCAGCTTGCGGTACGCCTCGGTGACCGCGCGGAAGTGCGGTACCTCCGCCGCAAGTGTGGTTCCGGCCGAGAAGGGCAGCGAAGCGTGTGGGCTCGCAGGTTGCGTCTGGTAGGCCGCTTGCGCGGCGCGGATCCACAGGGCCTCTCCAGCTGCTGCTCCGGGACCGTTGCGCTCGGCGAGCGCCAGCTCGGCGAGCGCAGGAGGGGCGTGGCGGGACAGCTCCAGCATCACGTCACGGATCTCGGTCACGAAGCGCTGTACCCGGGCATCGGGCGTCTCGTCGTAGTAGCTGCAGACATCATGCAGCGTATTGACGTGCGCCATCCCCGGCACACCGTGCAGGAGCGTTCGCGGGTTCTGGCGTATGCGGTGCGGTGCGCTCATGGCGAGGTCACGCCACAGGGGATGGATCGCCAACAAGTCGCCCAGGGCCCGGACTCTCTGCCGGGCCGCGCGCAGGGCGGGCGCGAGGGCCCCCAGGCCCCACAGCAGGAACGTGGCGTAGAGCAGGGTGTCGGTGACCGCTTCCTGGGCGAGCGAGAACCGGTCGGAAACCGGGGTGAACGTGATCAGGAGGACGTACGCGGTTCGCAGGAGGGCGTACAGGACGGCGAGAACCATCGCACCGGCCATCATCACCATGCCGATGCGTACAGCGCGCTGGGGTATCCGCCTGACCGCCCCGCCCCACTGGACGGCGCAGACCGCGGCCGCGGTGGCCATGTAGAGGTAGAAGAGGCCCATGTAGACGGCGAGGCCGGGCTCGCCGGCGTACCGGCCGGTGAAGTAGAGAACGTCGGCGACGACCTCGTCGAGCGCGAAGAAGAAGACGCTCACCATGACGGCGATGGTGCCGAGTGATGCCCGGGTGGCGACACGGTGGACGATGCCGGAGATCTGGACGGTCCTGGAGATGCTTTCGGACGGTTCCGCGGTGCTGTACACGGCGGTGACGTAGCGCAGCAGGACGCAGATCCCGGTGATGGCCAGGACGTGCTTGACGAGGTAGGCCAAGTCGACGATCCCGAAGCTGCCGAGGACGTCGTGTGCGAGGGACGTGCGCGTCAGCCAGGCGGCGGCCAGCGCGGCGAAGGCGCCCCACAGTGAGCGCTTGCGCACACGTCCCCGCACTGCAGAAGGGGCCCTGAGCAGGGCTTGAATGAGGAGGAGTGCGGCGATGGCGTAGGCCAACACGTCAGACACGGTTGTTCCAGAGTTCGCGGGAACCGCCAAGGGGATAGGTGAAGTCCTCGGCGAGTCGGCGGGCGGTGTTGTCTTCGATGAACTCACCTGCGTGGGCGAGTTGTTGGAGGCGGGCGGCAGCGGCCTCCGTGCGGATCTCCTTGTGGCTCCCGTAGTCCTGCCGGGCTGCTACCTGGCCGTTGGCGATGAGCCGCTCCACCATGCCGAGCAGGAGCCCGCCACGCAGTTCGTCCAGTTCGCCGTCGGTCATGCCGTCGGCGTCATCGAGCCACAGGTGCACCAGTTCGTGGAAGATGATCTGCTGCCCGTGGAAGGTATCCGCGCGCCCTGCGTGGAAGATCACGTCGAATGGCTGACTGCGGTGCTTGATCCACAGCCCGCACACCCCGATGACCCCGAGCAGCCGGTCAGGGATCGGTACGAGGTGGATTCGGCGTTGCCGCGCCAGCTCGATGTTGCTGATCAAACCGTTCAGTGTCATCGGCGTCGGGACCGGCATCGACGCCACGATGCTCTGCGTCTCAGCGGCCAGCGCCCGGCGCCGATCTCGGGCAGTCGAACGGGAGGGTCCCCCTCCCCCTGCGCTTCCGCGCCGGGGCAGCCAGCTCCGCACCTGTCCTCCTACCTGAACCTCGATCGAGCGAGGGCACCAGAACCCCAATAGAAACACATGTTCGAATTTGGGCGGCACCCGAATACGTGACCGCGACCAGCCCCCCAGCTCGGAGTCGACAGCCCTCAACCCCCACCCCTCTGCGCCGGGAAGACCACTCCCGCTGCCGGACCTACAGCCTCACGGGCAGCGACCTTCTACCGTCCCGAACGCAAAGAAAACAGGGCGAAGGTCGACCGGAAGCGTCGCTAAGCGATTCACGTGCTCTCCCCCTGAGTTGCCCTGCCACGGGCAAGCGGAAGGCTGGCAACCACCAGCCAGCGCGTAACATTACGGGGCGGTCGGTCTGTATAGCAACAGTCAAAAATCGCGATCAAGATCAACTAGTTCCGCCCCGCCCTTTCGCCGCCGGGAGCGGGCGCTCCGAAGGAAAGGGCATGCCTGACCATGACGCCTCCCCACGCAAGACAGCGGGCGCCGCAAGAGCGGTCCCTTCGCACCGTGCAAGACATACGCGAGGCCGCCGGTGAAATCTTCGACGAGTGCGGCTATACGGGCGCCACCCTAAAGATGATCTTGGAGCGGACGGGGGGCCGCGTGACCAAGGGCGGCCTCTACCACCACTACGCGTCCAAGGAGGCGCTGGCGAAGGACATCCTGAAGATTCAGGTTCCGATGAGCGTCCTTCCTCCGCAGCCCATGAAGCTGCAGGAGCTCGTGGACACGAGCTACTTCTACGTTCATCTCCTCCTGACCAGCCCGCTTGCCCGAGCCGGTGCACGGCTCGCGATGGACGCCAGCCTTCCGCCGAGCATCGATCCGGCCGACATCTTCCGCGCCTGGTCCGCGCACGCCGCCTCTCTGCTGCGGCAGGCGGCGCAACTCGGGGAGACCCAGCGCGGACTCGACGTGGAGGCCATCGGGGAAATCCTCGTCGGCGCCTACAGCGGGATCCAGCAGACCTCGAAAGCCTTCGACGACAGGAAGGAACTGCCGAGGAGGATCTCCCTGTTCTGGCAGCTCATCCTTCCCGGTATAACGAGTCCCGGCCTCCTCGCGCGTATCCACTTCTCCCCGGATCGGCTCGGCCTGCTGTTCCCCCCTGATGCCCCTAAGGGCCTTGCAAAAAGCAGGAACTGACGAATCGTAATATCGCTTGCCGGCCTCGCCCGGAGCCCTGGATCGGCCCGAAATTAAACCGGGCGGACGCCCGGTTTAAGGGGTGAGGCGGATTCTGGGGTACTCAAACGGAATCAGCCAGGTTAGGTTCATGCCCGAGATGACGTCAGCCCGAGCGGGCGTCAGCGACTTTGCAAGCAAATGAGCAGTCGCGCAGTGCAGCGCGTCCAACTCCGCTGCCACAGTCTCGTGTCTCGTACCGCAGAGGGTCATGGTCGCCGCGGCGCGCTCGGACCCCAGCCACTCCCGGAAGGCCACCATGACCACGCAGGAACTGACCACACCTCGTTGCCCCTTCAGGCTCGATCCCCTCGCCGCGGACCTGCAAGGCGAGAACGAGGACCTCCGGGCCATGGGGCCGGCGGCCCGGATCGAGCTTCCGGGGGGAGTGTTGGCGACGAGCATCACCAGCCAGGCGCTCGCGAAGCGCCTCATGATGGACGACCGGGTCTCCAAGGACCCGAGAAGGCACTGGCCCGCCTACAACAACGGCGGCGTCCCCGCCCTTTGGCCCTTCCGCATATGGGTCGACATCCGCAACGCACTGAGCACCTACGGTGAAGAGCACGCCAGACTCAGGCAGTTGATCGCCCCGGCCTTCAGCACGCGCCGCGTCCGGCAGCTGCAGCCCAGCATCGAGGCCATCGTCGAGAGGCGTCTCGATGACCTGGAGGCCCAGCCCGAGGGCCCTGTGGACCTGAGGAAGGACTTCGCCTGGCTCATACCTCTCCAGGTGGTCAACCTCCTGCTCGGCATACCGAAAGACATGGAAGAGACCTTCCGTCACCTCGTCGGCGCGAACATGTCCACCCACTACACCCCCGAACAGGCCGAGGCCAACGGCAGGGCCTACTACGAGCTGCTCGACAGCCTTGTCGAGACCAAGCGCCGATCCCCGGGCGACGACATCACCACGCACCTCGTCGGCCTCCACGACAAGGGCACCGTCAGCCGCAAGGAACTGATCGACAGCTTCATGCTGCTGGTCGGCGCCGGACACGAAACGACGATGAACGCCCTCGACCAGGCATGTGTCAGCCTCCTCAGCCACCCGGAGCAGCTCGCGCTCGTGCAGAGCGGCCAGGTCTCCTGGGGCGCAGCGATCGACGAAACACTGCGTCACCAGTCCCCGGTGGCGAACATCCTCCTCCGGTTCGCCGTCGAGACGATCCACGACGCCGAGACCGGCACGACGATCGAGCAGGGCGAGGCCATCGTCATCAACCTCGCCGCCGCAGGCCGTGACCCGCTCCTCCACCACGAGCCGGCAGATTTCGATCTCACCCGAGCCTCCCGGCGCCAGCACATAGCCTTCGGCCACGGACCTCACTACTGCCTCGGTGCCGAGCTGGCCAGGCTCGAACTCCGTACCTCCCTGGAGCGTCTCTTCCAGCGCTTCCCCTCGATGTCACTGGCCGTGCCCGCGGCCGACCTCAAGCCGCTGCCGTCGTTCATCTCGAACGGACACCAAGCGATCCCGGTCCTCCGGGCGAAGAAGGTGCCGATCCCCCTCCACCGCCGAGCAGGGCGAGCGTCATGATCAACCGCGCGCAGACCCGAGAGGCCGCTCCCGGCGGGACATGCCCGCAGTGTGGAGCAGCATTCGCTCCCCGCTGGTTCCCCGACGGATACAGCCCGAGCGCCGGCGCCCTCTGCGCCAGCGGACTGCTCGATCCGCCGCCGGACCGCAACGGAGCAGCCCTCCGGACCTCCTACGACCAGGAGCCCGAGCAGACATTCCTGCAGCGCGCGCTCTCCAGTCTCAGCGCACGCCTGGGTCCCCCCTCGCAGTACGGCGGTGACAGCCTCGGGCCGGCGGTCCGGTGGCGGTGGCCTTCGCAGACGGTGATCCTGACCGCGCCCCGGGGGCTGTGCCCGCAGGTATCGGTGACCCGGACCAGCGAGCTGGAGAAGGCCGAGACCGCGGCCTTCCGCCGAGCCGTGGGCGCACCGCAGGTCGCGCTGCCCTTCCTGTGGAGCTACCAACCTGGACCCATGTGTCTCCCTCCCCCTCCCGGCCGGGCGGCACCGAGCTGGGATCACCTGCAGGGATCCCTTCAAGCGGTGTTCCGAGCATGGTGTTCGCACCTGGTCCCCTTGGTGGGAAGCGAGGGTGCGGGCTTCAACATCATCGACGTGCGGGACCGCCGGTGGCGGCTGTGCGTGGTCGTCAGCCCGGAAGATCATCTCTTCCTCGCTGTCGACGACCGCGGCCGCCAGGCCGGTGAGGACGGCATGAGGCAACGAGGATGGCAGACGTTCGTCCCTCTGCTCCGGATGTGGGACGCCGAGTTCGCGCTGAGTGACGCCGGCGCCGCGTCTGCCGCTCGGCTTCTCGTCTCGGAGCTGCAGAACCGGAACGTTCGCTCGCCGGGAGACCTTCGGCTCACGCACATCAGTTCCGGAGACCACGGGCAGCTCGACATCCCCGGCCTCAGCATCCCGCCCGCCGAGCATGCGGACTTCACGACGCGAGCGGTAGCGTCCTGATCTCCTCCGCGCCGAAGCTGTCGTTCACCTCGGAGTCGTCAGCGAGTCACGGGGCCTCGTGGCGGCCGGGCCCGCGGGTTGCGGGCTGGCAGTCAGGTATCGCAAGGGGGCTCCCGATGGCCGTGTTGCCCCGTCGGGGGCGCATGGATGACCTTGCGCACTGTGTTGCGTGAGAGGCCGGTCAGCCGAGCGGCCTCCGTCTCCTTGATCCCGACCCGCGCCGAGCGAGCCAGCAAGTCATCGCGTCCCCGGTTGATGGCGCCGTAAGCGACCAGGTCGCGACGGATCGCGTCGCGTGCGTGCTGAGCGAACGCGGCGTAGTCGCCTGCGGCCAGTTGCAGCAAGGCCGGCATGGGGAATCCGGCGGCCTCCAGCAGTGCCTGCACCAGCTCGGGCCGGCACGCGTTGATGTCGAGTTCATCGCTGGCGGAGGGCAGGAGCGCGTCAAAATGGGCCAGCGCATCTCGCAGTCCAGCAGCTTCATCGCGGGTGAGGGACCACTCGCCCTGGCTGAGTCGTTCCGCCAGCCGGGCGAAGGCCTGCATCATCAGGCCCGTGGCCTCTGCCAGCTGCCGCTCGCGGTCCGTCGCGTCGGCGTAGATCATGTTGTGCGTCTCCGGCAGCACAGATCCTCCTCGGTTCGTCGGTTCGTTCCCGAGGTACAACGAGGCGGGGCTCTTCACGGCCTGTGCAATTCTGCACATTTTGGCGCTGGTCTCTGCAGCGACGGCAGAAGGATGACTCCCTGCTCTGTGTGCTCGCCTCGTCGAGGCCGCTTTGCTGGGCGTTCGGGGGCGGGCCAGCGGCCTGGCTCCCCATGCACCGGCCCGACCCAGGTCCCGGCTGGAAACGGCGCAAGGGGCGAGCGCTCGGTCGATGTGTGACGAGACTGGCGTCCGGTGCGGTCGCGTCACAACTGGGCGATGCAGCTGTGCGGCGCTCGGTGGGCCCGTCGGTTGGGCAGCCGCCCGCCGAGCAGGATGAGCCGGGCCGCGCGGTGGCGTTGCCCGGCGTACGGCTCCAGAAGCTGAAGCATCTGCTCGTCCGTTCCGTTCTGGGCGCCGGTCAGTGCGTACCCGATCTGGACGGGCAGGTGAAGGTCGCCGAGGGTGAGGGCGTCGGGCGCGCCGAGGGTGCGCTGAAGGGTCTCGGCAGCGGTCCAGGGGCCGATGCCCGGGATGAACTGGAGCCGGGCCATCGCCTGCGGCAGCGGCATCTTCGCGGCCTCTTCCAGGCGCGGGGCGCAATGGCAGGCGCGCAGGATCGCCGCCGCGCGGGACCGGTCGACACCGGCGCGATGCCATTCCCAGGAGGGGACCGTGCGCCACGTGGCGGCCGCCGGTGGTACGCGCATTCCGTCCGGGGCCGGGCCGGGGGGCTTCTCCCCGTACTGGGTCAGGAGGCGCCGCCCTGCGTAGTGGGCACTGCCGGTGGTGATCCGCTGCTCCAGCACGCTCGGGACGAGGGACTCCATCACCAGTCCGGTGCGGGTCAGTCGCAGCCCGCCGTGCCTACGGTGCGCCTCTGCCACCAGACGGTGACGGGGCAGGAAATCGGCCGGGGCGTCGTCGGCACCGAGCAGCGCTGGTAGCTGCTCAAGCGCCCAGTCGGCGCCCGGGCCCCACGCCGTTGCGGCGATCGTCCGTTCACCGGCCGGCTCCGAGCCGTCCCCGCTGATGCGCAGGGTCACCGGGCCGTCGGGGGTACGGGAGGTTCGCCACCAGGTTCCGTCGGGCTCGCGCCGGCAGGCCGGGTCCCTACGGCCGCGCCGCAGCACCCGCAGTGTGCGGGCGAGACCGTAGGGCGCGGGCGGCGCCCAGGAGCGGCTGGTCATGGTTCCCAACGTACGAGGACAGAGCGAGAGCTGGCGCGGGCGTAGAGCCGGGGCGCAGGTCTGGGCCCTCTGGGGCAGTTCTTCCGCGGTTCAGTTCGTGCCGCCGGCCGATGGGCTCGGGGATGAAAGAGAGGCCTTCGCGGACTGGTCGTCGGAGTCGGTAGTGCCTGGTGGCCGCCGTTGCAGATCGAGGGCCGGGATGAGGGCCGGGATCGCGATGGACGGCAGAAGGTGTCGCCACATGACGGCGATTCGGCTGATAGCGGCGTCCCCGGCCTTGGGCTCCGGGGCGAAGCGGCGCAGCCCGGCGAGGACGGTCGTGATCAGCTCGGCGGTATCGGTGGGGGCGACGTGTGAGAGCAGCTCCCCGGCGTGGGCGGCATCGGTCAGCAGGCCGGTGATCGTCAGGTGGAGGCGTTCCTGCCCCGCGCTGCCCTCGAACTCGGGCTCGCCGATCAGGCGCAGGGCGCCGCGGAGGACCGGATCGGTGAGTGGCGGGTCGGCGTAGCCGTTGATGAGTGTGATGAGGGTCTGGAGGCGTACGGGGCCGGCGGGGATTTCGGTGGTGTCCGGCTCCTGGAGGCGGGCCAGGACCCCGGCAGCCATCTCTTCCTTGCTCGCGAAGTGGAAGTACAGCGCCCCCTTGGTCACGTGGGACCGGTCCATAATCTGCCCGACGGAGGCCCCGTGGTAGCCGTACTCGGCGAACACTTCGCCCGCTGCGCACAGCACCCGCTGCCGGGTTGCACGAGCGCGTTCCTGTTTGGGTTGGGCCACCGTGTGTTCCTGCCGATCATGCGTATGGACGAGAGGTGCGGCCGCACCTCGGTGTGCGAGGTCTCCGGTCAGAGGCGGACGGGATGGCGCCCCTGCCACCCAGATGGATGATCTTGAGAAAGTCCGGCAAGGGCGGGCTTCGGCAGATGCATCCAGGTGTAGCACGTACTGGTGCGCGGGTGTGGCCGGCGAGCTGAGGGCTCCGCACGATGACGCCGAAGGTTCAGCGAAGCCCCATACCGGCACACGGAGGAGAAGCTTCCTTTGCGAGCCTATCGGCGGGGTCTGACAATCGGCCGGTTCTCCCCGAGTCTGCGGCACGCAGAACGGTGCGGTGAACGTCGTCCCTCAAGTGGCATCCGACTCGCCGGGGCGATAGACCCAGAGAATGAACCCGGACCCTCTCCGCCCGCCGGTGGAGCCCATGCTGGCCCAGGCCCGGGACACCCTTCCGGGGCCGGGCGCGCTGCGCGGCGGACTGGCCATGGAGCTCAAGTGGGACGGCTACCGGGTCATTCTCTTCACACCGAGCCGGCCGGGCGGCCCGCTGCTGCTCCAGACCAGGAAGGGCGCGCTGGTCCAGGACAGGTTCCCCGACCTGGTGGCGGCCGCGTCCCAGCTCCCGCCCGGCTTGGTCCTCGACGGCGAGCTGCTGGCCTTGACGGGCGACGGGTCTATGGACTTCGGAGCGCTCCAGCGCCGGGCGGCATCCGGCGTCCCGCGGACGGTGCAGGCGCTCGCGAAGGCGTTCCCGGCGTATCTCGTTGTCTTCGACATCCTCCAGATCGATGGTCGGCCCGTCCTTGCTGAACCGTACGAGCGTCGCCGCACCATGCTGGTGTCGCTGTTCGCCGACCAGGCGCTGACACCGCCGTGGACGCTGTGCCCGTCGACGAGAGACCCGGCAGTCGCCCGGGAGTGGCTGGAGACGTGGACCCGGACACCGGGGATCGAAGGAGTGGTCTGCAAGGGCCTTCACCAGCCCTACCGGCTGGGCGCCAGGGGATGGCTGAAGGTGAGGGCGCGGGAGACGACCGAGGCCGTGATCGGTGCGATCACCGGCACCCTGGGCCGTCCTCACCTGCTGGTCCTTGGGCGATACGACTCGGATGGGCGGTTGCGGCACGTCGGCAAGACCACCGTCGTCTCCCCGGCCGCCGCCCGGCAGCTTGCCGATCAGCTCACCGTGGCCGCCCCGGGCGCACACCCGTGGGAGGGGGCACGGTTCTCGTCCGGGTGGGGGACCAGCACCGTCCTCGACACGACGCTCGTCGTCCCGGACCGGGTGGCAGAGGTCAGCGTCGACACCGCTCGCGACCGTGGTGTCTGGCGGCACCCGGTCCGCCTGGTCCGTCTGCGATCCGATGTGCCGGTGCAGGACGTGAACACCTTCTGATCGCGTTCGCTCGGAGAAGGGGAAGCCAGGCGGCTTTCCGTGGGACGGCCCTCCAGGCCCGAGATGGCGATCCCAGGTGCCCGGGCATCATGGCTCCCAGGGTCGGACCGGCGATCACTCCTCGCCGGTCCGATTCGCGAGTGCTTTCCGGGTCCGTACTGAACCAGGAGGCGTCCGGGCCTGGAGAAGGCAGCGGCGTCAGGCTGATCGCGTCAGGGCTACGCGAGCAGGTACAACGCCCCGGCCTCCACATCCCACACCTTCGCTGCCCGGCCTGGCCCGGCCTGGCACCGTGCGTAAGTGTCGCAGCGCCCCCGCACTCGCGTCCGGTCGTCGAACGTGCGGTGCCTCTTCGGGGCGGTGCTCGGCGACGGGGCGGTTTCTCAGGCCGCTGTGCAGAAAGCAGGCCCCCCGGGAGAAGGGGTGGCGCCGCTGAAGCCGCAGTACTGCGACTTGCTTACGGCCCTTCGCTCTGAGGCTGGGGCGTGGTCGCTCAGCTCGCAATCTTGGCCTGGAGGTCGCCAAGGGTGAGCTCGTTGGTGCGACGCTCGGCAGCGGAGCTCTGCGTCCAGGCGACCATCGCCGGGTGCGCATCGTCATAGGAAGTGCCGGCCGGTGTGGGGCGGCCGTCGTTGCGGGCGATCTGGGTGAGATAGGCGGCCAGGGCGTGCGGTCCGCCGCCGCTGTAGCCGAGGTTGTATCCCATGCCGTGCTTCTGCGGCAGGATCGACAGGAGCCCCTTGGCCGTTCGGGCCCAGAACAGGCCTCGGCTGGTGATGAAGCTGCTGAAGACGTCGTCGGGGCGGAGCGCGAGGGGGGCGTACGTCGTGTAGCTCCACCGGTCGGTGCCGGCCGGGCCGGCATGTTCGCCTACGACGGGGAGCCCGAACGCGGGGTCGTAGTAAGTGGGCCGGCAGGGGCATCGCGGTCCACTGGTGGCTGCGCGGCCGCCATTCGGGTCCACCGTGACGCACGGGTGGAACAGCGACGGGATCTGCGAAGACGGCACCAACGTGCAGTGCAGGGCGTCCGGCTCGCAGCGCTCGAGCCTGCTTCGCCACTCCTGAAAATACGGCGTGATGGTCTGGGGTGCTTCGATGTCCAGCTCGGCGTTCAGCGACGCCGACGCGACGCCGCGGCCGGCCTCCGTGTAGAGGACGAAGTGTAGGAACCCCTTGTGCGGGTTGGTCAGGTTCAGGTCTCGAGCTTCGAAGGGCAACGCGGCGCTCCCATGCGCTCTGTGGTTGGGCGGCGAGGTCAGAAGACGCGGTGTTCGGAACGCACGGTGAAGCCGAGGTTGAGGAACTGCTCGGTGTCCTCTGGTCCCAGGTTGAGGGCGCGGGAGACGGTCGTGCCCTCGTCGTCGTGGACGAACGCGAGGAGGATCTTGCGGGTGGCGGGGTCTACCATGGCCCGGCGGGCGGCTTCGATGGTGTGGGCGACGCAGCCGGTGGTGCCGTCCTCGACGATGTCGCGGCGTGTGGTGTCGTCCCAGACGTTGAGCTGGAGGCCCGCGCCCTCGGTGGAGCAGCCCTCCTTGGAGTCGGCACCGAGAACGCACCGTCCGAGCAGGGCGGCGTGGGCGTGGCGCTGGAGGTGCACGGCTGTGGCCAGGAGGTGGTCGACTTCCCGCTGCGTGTTCTCCAGGGCCTTCTCAGGGCTGACGAATGAGGTGTTCGGGTCGTGGGGCTGGACGCGGATCCTCAAGGCAGCCAGGCTGCGGGCGAGGTCGTCGGCGATGCTCAGCAGTCCGGGCAGGTTCACGTCGCCGTGGATGCGCGGCGGGGGCAGTTCCGCCGGGTAGCTTTCCAGCGGTTTCAGTGGTTCATGCAGGTCGGTCAATGTTCCTCCTGGGCCGGGATATCGACGTCCTGATTCTCAGTCCGGCCCTCCGGGCCGCGCCGGTGAACGCGGCAACCGGCCACGAGCTGGCCGGTTGGTGCCCTTCCGTTCAGCAGGACGCTGACGGGCTGCCGCCGGGGGGAGGGGGTGAGGGGAGGCGACTGGGGGTGGTCCGGTGCGCGGGGGCGGGGAGTGGATTCGTAGATCGTGCCCCGTGGGCGTGAGCCGCGTCGTACGGTCGTTTCACCGTTGGCGACCGGGCGGTGGCGCTGGGTCAGGTTCGGGGAGGTTGTCAGGGTGGTCAATGCCCGTACATATCCGCTGTGGCGGGATCTCGCGATGAGCGAGGAACTTCCCCGCGAGGCGCTCAAGACGGTGATCGGCGCTCTGTGTACCCCGGCGGCGGGGCCCGGTGGCGGCTTCGACGCTCAAGGCGACCGGTGGCGGAAGAAGGCGCTCCAGGAGGCGCTGCCCGCGCTGCTGGCCCGGACTTCGGCCAAGCTGCTGCGGGGCCAGCTCCTGCTGCACGCCGACGAGGACACGCTGGCCGCCCTGGCCGCCGACGGCACCGTGACCACGGGCGATCTGCCCGGCATCCTGCGCCACCGCAAGATCTGGCCGGGGCTGATCGCCGCTCTGGCACGCCATGGCGACCAGGTCGACGCGGCGATCGAGCTCCTGCCCCAGCTCAGCGACCACGAGGTCGAGCACGTCGTCCGTGACTGGGACCCGAACCGCTTCACCCGAAGGGCGGATGCCGCTCCGGTCCCGCCGGTGCCGCAGAAGTTGTTCGACGCCGTGCTGGAGGCCTGTCTGACCCCGCTCGCCGCCTACCTGCTGCATCCCCAGCCCGAAGACGGATGGGAGACGTTGTCGACGCACGGCAGGGACTGGTCACTGGAGCTGGGCGGCCGCGACGGGTGGGCGATGCTGGCCCGGTGCCCCGAGCGGTGGCAGGAACTGGTTGCGCACCCCGTCTACGGAGCAGCTGTCCAGCATCTGCTGCTGGACCGGGCCGAATCCCAAGCCCGAGAGGATGCCCAGCTCCTCTCCGCCACCAGCCCGGACGCTCAGGAACTCCGTGCGGAGCCGGTCGGCGCCCTGAGCGTGGATCTTCTGCGTGCGTGCCTTCCGGCTCTGTGCCTTCCTGAGCTGGCCGAGCTGCCGAACTCCCAGGTCACCGCGCGCAGGACCCTGCACCACATCGCCAGTCGGGTCCGGGCCAACCCGCGTGTGGTCGACCTCGCGGGCGAACAGCTGCACAGGGTCACCGACGAACTCGTCGCTCGGGGCCGGTTGCTCGACTGGAGGGACAGGCAGCCGGACGACTTCGAGTTCCACAGCCGGCTTCTCCGGCTGGTCGAGGACCTGGCGCTCCTCAGCGTCAACCCCGACCACCTCACCGCAGCCTGCGCCCACCTCGCCCGCCTGGACCAGCCCGCTGTCGTCTCCCCCGCTCAGAGCTCGAGGCTGACCCGCGTGCTCAGCAACATCGATCCCGATCACGACCGCCCGGCCCGGCTCCTGGAGCGCAACTCCGAGCACCGCCGGGTCCAGAGGCTGGCCGTCCTGGCCGCCAACCCGTGCACGCCGCGTGCTGCCGTGACCGATGTCCTGAACAGGCTGCACCCCGCCGAGCTGGCGTGGATCGCCGAACGGTCCGGCGGCCCCGACTGGTTCCTTACCGCAGCGGCCGCCATCACGCGCCCCGAGGAGGAACACCCGGGTGTGGTGCGGCTTCTGGACGACGACGCACTGGCGAGCCAGCCCGACCCGGCGGCCGTCCTTCAGTCCTGGCTCGACTCCCCCGCCGCGAAGGACGGAGGGCTCTCCCGTTCCGAGATCTACCGGGCCGTCATCTCCTCTTCCCACCTCACCCCGGAGCACCTGCGCCAGATCCCCGCCGACGAAGTCCTCACCGGCAACGGGCCGAACGACGTCCTCGCGCTCCTGCTGGATCACTGCGGGCGCAGCACCGAACGGTGGAAGGCGCTCGGCGCCGCCATGACGTTCGGCGACGAGGGGAAGGTGTCCCTCGGCCAGCTCCTCGACTCCCTGGACCGCACCCCAGCCCGCCGGCACGCTTCCTGAGCGCTGGGGGGGGACCGTCACCGGCCGGTGGCCGGCATCCGGCCGACCAGCCCGGTCGCCAACGATGCGCCTATGTCCGCTGACCACCGCCCGGGAAGGCACCCCGTGTTCCCCGATCCTCCGCCCCGGAATCTCCTCGCCCTGGCCGGGGGGGCCGGTTCAGGCAAGACCACGCTCGCCGAGTCCGTCGCCGCCGCACACCCTCGGACCGCACTGCTGCAATTGGACCACTATGTCCACACCCAGCCCGAGCGAGCGCCCCTGGTGCCCAGCGTCCTCGGCACCGGGGAAGTGATCGACTTCAGCGACCCGCGGGCCATCGACTGGGGGCGCGTCCTACAGGCCATCAGCGGAGCTCCGGCTGGGAAGCTGCTGGTTGTCGAAGGCACCTTCGCCTTGGAGAAGCAGATCCGTCAGCTGGCCCGCTGGACCGTCTACCTGGACACCCCCGATGATCTGCGCCTCGCACGCAAGACACTCCGAAGGATCGGCGAGGGCGTCGACCCCCGGATCGGCCTGCTCGGGTATCTCGCGCATGGACGCGAAGGCCATCACCAACACGTCGCCCCGATGCGCCAGGCCGCCGGGCTCGTCCTCGACGGGACCCTGCCCACCAAGCACCTGACCGACCAGCTGATCGCCCATGTCGCCAACGAAGCCAAGGGGACCTGACGCGCGGGAACCCGGGTGCCCACGGTGGGGCACGGAGGGGTTGCCCGCAGGATGACGGCGGCCGATACTCGCCCACACCAGAGCCGACCGGCGCGCGCCTCTCGATCCGATCAATCAGCAGCTTCACGATGCAGAAGCCGTGCACGCGGCTCTGCACAACGGCGTACGCTGGCCCGATGTCCGTCGTACCCCCGCTCTTCAGCGATGCCGAGACCGGCCATCCCGCCATCGCCCAGTGGTGCTCCACCATCCTGGCCGGCGACACCGCCCGCCTGCTCCTGATGGGACCCCACTGGTCCGGCAAGTCCCACGCCGCATACGCCGGGCTGCGTCGCCTCCTGGCGGCCGGCTACGGCGAGAAGAACATCACCGTCCACCAGGCCCACGACCTGAGCGCCAGCTACGAGCCGGGCATGATCGAGAACACCACCGCGGTCACGGTCATCGACGATTTGACCGTCTCCGTCGATCTGGTGCGTGAGGCGAAGGTGCCGCTGCGGCCGGACCCCGCCGACGTCCAGGCCATGATGGCTCTGGAGGCAGGAGCGCTCGCGGACGCTGTCGCACGTCTGAGCCTGCTGCCCCGCCGCTCGTGGCTCCTGATCGCCTCCAGCGTCGACTGCCTCGTCGAGACGGTCGGCCAGGAGACTGCCGACCGGCTCGTTGCCGTCGCCGAGCAGGCAGAACTAGAACCCCGCCCGCGCCCAACACTGCGCTGGTAGCAGCCGGGCACCGGCATAAAGCGGCCAGCGCCGAGCCCGATCGTGGTCTGCCGGTAGGCTTGATCGTGCACAGCAAAAGGGCGGGCGCCCCCGGATACCGGGGGCGCCCGTCTGCTGTACGTGGCGTGTGAGCTCTACCGGGCCGGGAAGGGGCACCTCGGCAGCGGCTGGTCAGGCGGCGCGAACAGGGGCGGGGCAGGGGTGAGTTACCTGGGCCCATTTCTCCAGCAGGGCGGCGTACTGCTGCGCACGGTCGTCGTCGTCGAGGTCCGGCCGGTCTATGAGCGTACGGATACTCGCGTTCACCGCGGAGGCCCTGGACAGCGGCTGTATTGGGATGCCGGCTGCGGAAGGGATGGTCATATGGGCAGAGTACCGATGAGGTCTGACAAGGGTCTGAGAATTATGGGGCGGAGCGCTCCGCTCAAATTCCCTGCGCGGGGGATGGGAATCGGGGATCGAGACCCCGACCCGAGCTTGAGATGCTTCCACATCACGACTTCGGGTTGCCTCGGTCTCGCCCATCGCGGGGACGCGGTCGCGGGGCACTCACCGAAGCCTGGGCGTACCGGCATGGCCGCCCACACGCTGCAAGGCTACGGACAGGGCTGGTCAGAAGGCGATCCAGTCCGCAGGAGCTCCTGTGCGAGCTGGCACCGGTCAGCAGGGTCGGCGTCCCTGCCGGAGACGACCGCCGTGCGGCTGACGTGCTCCAGCTCTCCTCGTGTCCTGCCGCTGCCACCTGATCAGAGAAGCGCGCCTATAGCCAGCACCGGCTGCCAGTTCCTGAAAGAGGAGTCCCCCGTACAATTCCGGAAGACTGAGCTCGCAGCCCGGTCCTATTCTCCGCGCGAGGATCAGGAGGATCCGATGTCTCAAGTAGGCCTCAGGGAACCCCGCGGGTTTACGACCCTGCCGCCCGGCCTCCGCCGCCGATCATTGCTCATCCTGGCCCTGCATATCCTGCTCACAGGACTGGCGCTGGGAGCCGGTATCGCTCTGGGGCGCGCGGCGGACAGCCTCAGCATGACGTGGGCCGGGTACCTCTTCATCGGCGTGCAGTACCTCGCCTTCGGATACGCAGCTTTGCAGGTGCTCGCCACTGTGAAGTACCTCCGATGCCTGCTCATGCGCGTCGAGGCCGAATAGCTCTCAATCAAGATCCGGCTGCCGGACGAGGCTACGCCCGGCCGCCGCGCCGCACCCAACAGGCAGCCCCACTGCCGAGTTCAGGAGCGCGGCCCGGTCATCAAACCGCGGGGTCCTTACCAGAAGCCTGTTCATTCACCCACTGCCTCGAAACCGCGAGGTTCGCGGCGGTGCCTGCGGGCTCGTAGAGCACCCGTTCCCTCTTCCAAGGCCTGCGGCTCATCGGGGCGGAGGTATCCGCCACCACCGTGCAGCGGGTGGTGCCGGCGGGGGATGTCCGGCGGCGGGCGGCGTTGCCGGATTCGCGGGTTGCGACGTCCATATCTTCTGCGGAGCGGAGGCGGAGCGTGTCAGCGTCGATGGGCATCCGCGGCGCCTAGTTGTCAGGCTCCGCACGAGCTTCCCCACCATCGCCGGCCCGCTCCCTCGACGACGAGGGCGGCGCCCAAGGGATCTACTTCCGGTAGCAGCGGCCTGCGAACGAGACGGCCTACGAGCGGGCCAGCGACGCGCTGGCCGTGTTCGGTGTGTTGACCGAAGAACATCGCCGCGCTGCGTGAGCAGGAGGCCGAGGGCGTACGCCGTCGCCTGGAGTTCGACTGATCTGAGGAGAAGGGGGTGGCGGCCCGCACCGGTTGCCCGGGCGGGCCGGCCGGCCTCGGTTGGCAGCCAAGGCTGTGTCCTGCCCGCTGCCACGATCAGGACGTGCGCTGCGTCAGGAACCACCCGTCGGCAGCCGCGCTGCTGCGCGCCCTTGGCAGTGGGCACGCAGCGTCCCCGGTCCTTCGCACGGACCGGGTCTGCGGAAAGCGTATCGGCGGGTACCGACATCGGGGCTATCGCGTGCGGCGGTGCGCCCGGGCTGCGGTGCGCGCGGCGCGGTAGGCCTGAACCGGGTCGGCGTCGGGGCCGGGGACGGGTTGCCAGGGGCCGTACGGGGCGAGGTAGGGATGCCAGCGGCCGTCGGGTCCGTAGCGGAGCTGGATGCCGGCGGCGGGGTCGGTGAGGTGGTTGTCCTCGCATTCGACGGCAGTGTTAGGGGCGGGCCGCAGGGGCTGGATGTCGGCCTGGGCGCGGGCGAGGACGTCGTGGTCGACGGTGTAGCGGTGGAGGTAGGCCGCGGCGCCAGCGGGTCCGCCGTGGGTGTGGGCGAGGGTGAGGTGCCCCATGGCGACGACGTCGAGGCCGAGGTGGTCCATGGCGGCCTGCCGGTAGGGGGCGCCGTGTTCGAGGGCAGTGAAGCGGGCGAGGTCGCTGCCGGTGTCGGAGCCGGTCGACTGCTCGATGCCGGCCAGGAGTTCTCGGGCACGGTGGGCGGCGTCGGCGACGAGGGCCTGCTGTGCGTCCAGGTCGGGCAGCGGCGCAGGTGGTGCGGAGAGCGGGCTGGTGAGGAGGGGGCGGGCGGTGGTGAGGTCGAGGTCGGCGGGGTTGGGCAGCGGGGCCGCCTGCTGGGCCGGGATGGCCAAGGCGTGGTCGGTGGCAGGGCGTACGAGCGACGGGGCTGCTGCCCGGGAGGGGACACCGGCCGGGCTGGCCGCGACGGCGGTCGGCTCGGTGCCACGTAGGCGCTTCTTGATGTGCTGGTAGGGGCGGCCGCGGAGGGTGAACAGCGGGGCGGGAGCGGTGCGGAGCCGTTCGGCGAGGAGCAGTCCGACGGCAAGGGTGTGCGCGCAGGGCCCGGAGGCCGCCTCGGTGCAGGTGCAGTGGTGGGAGAGGTCCTGCGCCGAGGGGAGCAGCGGGATGCCCCCGGTGTGGCGGGGATCGGCGAGTTCGCCGCTGATGGTCGTGGTGGGGATGCGCGCGGCGAGCGCGGCTTCGAGGCGCTCCCACTGCGCGGCGGTGAGTTCTTCGACGAGCAGGCGGGCTCGGGCGGTCCGGCCGCCGGGCAGGGCGAACTTGGCGGTGGCGAAGCCCTGGTTGACGTTGAGCTGGGGGTGAGTTCCGGTGAGGAGACGGCGTGCGGCGTTCAGGGTCGCGGTGTCGGCGCTGGTGGTGAGGGAGGTGGTCAGGGTGTTGGCCCACACGTCGGTGGTGTGGGGGCTCATGGGCGTGCTCCCAGGGTGACGAGGTCGGCGAGTTCGTGGTCGGTGAGCTGGGTGAGGGCGCGGTCGCCGCTGGTCAGGACGGCGGAGGCGAGGTCGCGCTTGTGGGTGAGGAGTTCGTCGATGCGGTCCTCGACGGTGTGCTCGGTGATCAGGCGGTGGACGGTGACGGTCTGCTGCTGGCCGATGCGGTGGGCCCGGTCGGTGGCCTGGTCCTCGACGGCGGCGTTCCAGGAGCGGTCGTAGTGGATGACGTGGGCGGCGCGGGTGAGGGTCAGTCCGGTGCCGGCGGCCTTGAGGGAGAGGATCATCACGGGGTGCTGGCCGGCCTGGAAGGCGTCGACCATGCGCTGGCGCTCGGGCAGGGTGGTTGCGCCGTGGAGGAAGATCGGGTCGTAGCCGTGCTGGGTGAGGTGGCGGTGGAGCAGGTGTCCCATGCTCACGTAGCTGGTGAAGAGGATCGCGGCCTCGGAGCGGGTCCGGATCGTATCGAGGAGGTCCATCAGGGCTGCCGTCTTGGCGGAGCGGGCGGTGAACTCGGTTGTTGCCGCTGCTGATGTGGGGTCTTCGCGCAGGTAGTGCGCGGGGTGGTTGGTGATCTTTTTCAGGGCGGTGAGCAGCTTGAAGACGAGGCCGTTGCGGGTGATGCCGCGGGATGCCTGGATTTGCTGGAGGGTTTCGCGGACGAGCGCTTCGTAGAGGCCGGCCTGCTCGGTGGTGAGGCGGACCAGGCGCGGGTGGTCGATCTTGGCGGGGAGTTCGGGGGCGATCCCCGGGTCCGTCTTGCGGCGTCGCAGGAGGAACGGTGCGATGACCCGGTTGAGTTCGAGGGCTTTCTCGCCGCCGGGGTCCTTCTCCGCCGCGTTCGCCCACCGGGCCCGGTACTCCTTCAGCGTGCCGAAGAGGCGCGGGTTGGTCCAGTCGAGCAGGGCCCACAGCTCGGAGAGGTTGTTCTCCACCGGGGTGCCGGTCAGGGCGAGGCGGGTGGTGGAGGGCAGGGCGCGTAGCTGCCGGGCGGTGGCGGAGGCGGGGTTCTTCGCGTGCTGGGCTTCGTCCGCGATGACCAGCGACCAGGTGCGGTCGGCCAGGCGGGCGGTGTCGCGGCGCAGGACTCCGTAGGTGGTGACCACCACCGTGGTGTCGGTGAGCTCGTCGAGGGTGCGCTCGGGTCCGTGGTAGGCGCGGACGTCCAGGCCGGGAGCGAACCGGGCGGCCTCCCGGCTCCAGGTGGTGACCAGGGAGGCCGGGCAGATGACCAGGGTCGGGCCCGGGGTGTGCTGCTGGCGGTGAAGGATGAAGGACAGCGCAGTGAGGGTCTTGCCCAAGCCCATGTCGTCGGCGAGGACCGCGCCGAAGCCGAGGCTGGCGGTGTGGGCGAGCCAGGTCAGGGCCCGCTGCTGGTAGCCGCGCAGTGTCGCGTGCAGGCCGGTCGGTACCGGTACGGGCTCGGGGTGGTGTTCGCCGCCGGTGAGGATGCCGATCGTGTGGGCGAGCTGTCCGGCTGTCCGGCAGGAGACGAGCGAGTCGTCGATGGTGATGGTGCCGGTCAGGGCGGCGGTCAGCGCCTGGGTGCCGGGCAGGTGCCCCAGCAGGCGGTGGCGTGCGCGGCGGCGCAGGACGGGGTCGGCCAGGACCCACCGTCCGCGGACGCGGACCAGGGGCCGGGCCGCTTCGGCGAGGGCGTCCATCTCCTGTTCACTCAGCGGCACGCCGTCCAGGGCGACCTGCCAGCGGAAGTCGAGCAGCGCGGTCACGCTGAACCGGGGTGCCTCTCCGACCGACCGGTGTCCGGACCCGCCGGGAGCGGGGTTGGTGCCGATGACCGCGGCGGCCTGCAGGGCGGTGCGCAGCTGTTCGGGCCATTGCACCCGTACACCGTGCTCGGCGAGTTCGGCTTCCTGTTCCAGCAGCGCCTCGATGGCCGCGGGGTAGAGCGTGCAGCGCCCGGGATGTTCCTGGGCGGCGAGTCCGGCCAGCGCGGGACACCGGCGTGCGGCCCGGCGCAGGATGCGCCGGACTCGGGGACGCACGGCCTGCGGGTGCTGGCCGGCGAGGGTGGCGTCGCCTGACCACAGACGAGCGGCGGGTACCGGTGTCTCGTCGGGGGAGGTGTCGGTGGCAGCGGGCGCCAGGTGGAGTTCGGCGGTGAGGCGCCCCGTTGTGGCCTGTTCCTCGCTGGGTTCCTCGATCCGCACGATCACCTGAGGGGCCGGTCCGCCGTCGGCCTGGTCGGCGACGCTGTCCAGCCAGACGGCCACCTCTCCTTCGGCGTCCGCCGTCCTCCGGTCGGGGTGTGTCCAGGGGCCGGTGCCGAACACGGCGGCCGCCGGGGTGCGCATGAGCACGTCGGCGATCGCGTCGGCGGCGGCACCGAGCGCCTCGCGGGCCGGCATCCCGGGCGGCGTCGCTCCGGTGGGTGCGGCGGCGGCGAGGACGGACAAAGCCTGCTCGGCGTTCGGCGGGATGGGGCCGACGCACCACGCGGCCCGGCTGCCGTCGTGGGCGGGGTGGACCAGCTGGGCGGCGATCAGCTGCAGGACGATGTGCAGCGCCCGCTGCCAGAAGACGGCCGTCGCGCTTGCCCCGTGGTCCGCGCGGTGGAGGACGGGCAGGCCTTCGAGGAGAGGGATCCGCCAGCCGGAGGGGCCGTCGGAGCGGGGCTCGGCGGTCAGCGGATCGGGCAGGCCGGTCATCGGGAGCGCCTGTCGACCGTTGTCCTGTATCCGCCACGCCGCTGGTCGCCCGGTGACGGCGGGCACGAACGTGACGGAGCAGCCGGAGGCGACGGCATCCAGCAGCAGTGCGGCGGCCGGTCGGCCCTCCACGTCGAGGAAGGACCGGTGCGGATCCGTAGCCGTACGGGCGGCGGGCGCCGGTGTCGAGGACGGCTGGGTGACGGCCGTTTCCGGGCCGGTCGTACGCCGCTCGCTGCCGGCGGCGACGTCCGGGGCCGGTGCGGGGGCGGTGCGGTCGAGAGCGTGGAGTTTCCGCAGCAGCTTCAGCGCCGCCGCCCGGCGCGCGGAGGTCTTGTCCGGGCCGACGGCGGTCGCCTTCACCGGGGTGTCGCTCGCCCGGTACCGGCAGGAGTAGGCGACCTCCTTGCGGACGCCGAGCGTGCGTACGCTCACTTCGGGTTTGCTGATCGTGTCGAGCTGGTGGTGCTTGTTGAGGTACTTGACCGGGTCCTCGCCGGGCCCGGGAACGGTGATCTTCGGCGTGGGGGCCGGTTTTTCGTCGACCGCGTGCGGCGGTTCGGGCAGGTCCGCCATGAGGGCGAGCAGCGCACACGCCGCGTAGTGCCGGGCCGTCTTACGCACCGGCGCGGAGCGCACCGGACCAGTCGACGTCCCCTCTCCGACCGTCAGCAGGGCCCGCGTGTGGTGGAGGCCCTGGTCGTCGACGTCTTCGGTGTAGGTCAGGCCGTGATCCGCGCCGTGCTGCTCGGCGTGCCAGTGCAGGAGGCGGGCGGGGGCCGGTGGCATGGCCGCCGCCCGTTGGAGGGCGACTTCGCGTACGGCTGCCCAAGCCCGGCTGCGGGCCTCGAAGAGCAAAAGGTAGAGCTCCCGGTGACGCAGCCGGCCAGCGCGGGCACGCTTGAGAGCTTCGAGGTTCAGCTCGGCATCGGGGCTTCGGCCGTCTTCGACGTTCCGGCGCAGACGCTGCTCGAAGACTTCCGACGGCATCCCGGGCAGGACCAGGCGATGCGGCTCGCCGGTCACGGCCGGGTCCTCGCCGGGCAGCATGACCCCCGCGAGGCGAGCCAGCAGGGCGAGCGACGCGCGGTCCTTGGCCTCCCGGCCGGTGGGGGCGGACTGCGCGGGGCCCGTCACCTGGGACTCGGCCGGACCGATGACGGCAGCGACGGCGCACTGGCCGTCGCCGATGGCCGTGTCGGTCTCCTCGAACCGCGGAGGTGGCCACACCTCCACCTGCGTGTGGGCGGTCAGGATTTGCCGGGCCGACTCGATGTTGTGGACCAGGTGCTCCATGACGGCCTGCCGGGCCGGCACCCACGACGATACGGCGGGGGTGGCCAGCAACACCAGGCGCATGTCCCGCACGCTCAGCAGACCGGCACGGCTACGGCGCAGAGTATCGCGGGCCATCGCGATGTCGTCGGTGTCCGATCCGACGAGTTGCTTGAGCGCCTCGTGCCACCGGCCCGCGTCCAGCGAACCGACATCGTGGTCTTCCAGCGTCGTCTGCATACCGGTTGTAGCCGTGAAGCTCACTCCCACTCCCCTGCACGAGCCGCCGGCACTGGAGCCGACGGCGTTCACTAACGGCATCGATCTCGCCACAGTAGGCGAGAACACTGGCACGTCCGACGCCTGCCACGGTCTGGCACCCGGGGTCGCCCCAGACACCCGCGCTCCTTGCCCGGAAGGCCCCCGTGGGGCTGGCTGTCCGGCGGACAGGCCCTGCCCACGCCTCCCGGATCCTGCGCTTCGTAGCTACCTGGGTTCAGTCATGGGACTCATCACGACTGGTGGGTCTGAGAATTACTGGAGGGGGCTCTCCGCCCGGGCTGTGCGCGCGGTGGAGCGCTGTTGGGTTGGATCGATGATCTGCTGTCCGCGAGGTCCTGCTTCGACACGGAGTTCCTGCCACCGGTCAACTTCAACGGAGTCAGGCCATCCCAGTTCCGCGTACGGGCGGGGTTCTCGCTGGCCCCGGAAGCGCATGAAGTGAAGCTGCGCCACGAATCGTCCCTGAGCGGTGCCCGGGCCGGTGCCGGTGAGGCGGACCAGGAGGTCGCAGCCGAAAGGACTGTCGAGGGGGGCGAGGAGGACACCGCCGGGGCGCAGTTGCTCCAGCCACGCTCGGGGGATCGTCCGGACCGAGGCGGTGGCGATGATCCGGTCGAAGGGCCCGGACGCCGGGTGCCCTTCTTCGCCGTCGCCGGTGATGACGAGCGGGTCCAAACCCAGCCTGTTGAGGTTCTGGCGTGCGCGCTCGGCGATGGAGGGGTCGACTTCGATACTGACGACGGTTCCTTGGCCGGTGCGGGTGGCCAACAGGGCGGTGGTGTAGCCGGTTCCGGTGCCGAGTTCGAGTACTCGTTCGCCGGGCTCTGGTGCGAGGTGGCGCAGGAGTTCGATGATGACGCCGCTGTAGGAGATGCTGGAGGTGAACGCCCCCTTCGCGGGGCCGGCCGGTGGGATGAGGCCGTCGTCCATCTGCGTGATCAGTGGTGCGCCGGTGCTGTAGACGGCCTTCAGCCACGCCTTGGGGCGCTCGCCCCGGTCGATCAGGCTGTACAGGCCGTCCTCGCGAGGCGAAGGCCACCACACGCGGGCGGGCGCGAAGTGCTCTCGCGGCACCCTGAGGAAGGCGTCCCGCAGCCACACCGCCTCACCGAACCCGCGGGCTGCGGCGTCCATCTCTGCTGCGGAGCGGCGCCGGAGGGTGTCAGCGTTGATCGGCATCTGCGGCGCCTAGTCGTCCGAGTCGTCGGGCTCGGGCATCGGGTTTCCTGGATCGCCTGGGCTGGAGTAGGGGCCGCCGACCTGTCCGTCGCCGGACTGCCGGTCGTCTCCATGGGCCATGATGCTCATCTGTGAGGGCTTCATCTGCTCTCCTCCGCCAGCGGGCCTCGCAGGCAACGGTAGTGGCCTGGTGCCGAATTTGTGGCCGTCTTCCTCGCTTCGATCGGCAAAGTGCTGAACGGCGGCCGCGCGTCGCGGGAGCGACAGGCGCGAGGCCCGTGGTCCCCGCATGCCGGTGCCCGCTGAGTGGAGTCGCCTGGCCTGGGCTGGCGGAGAGGGCGCTACGCGCCCGATGACCGCTGGCCACGGCGAAGGCCCCAAGGGGCCCGTGTTGCGGCATTACGCTACGCGTGTGACGGACACGGTGACGATCAGCGATGCACTTCGGCGGGCGCTGCTCGCGTACAACGCGCGGGCGGTTCACGCGGGCGGTGAGGCAGAGGCCCACGTCTCGGCGTTCTTGGCCGAGGTCGCCGCCGATGTCCTCGCGCTCCTAGACGCCGGCAAGGACCCGGTGCAGAGCGAGCTTCTCGCGGAGGCGTACCGGTGCTTGACCTTCGCTGCCGACGACCCGCTCGGGCAGTCGTGCCGTGAGCGCGATGAACTGGTGAACATCGCCTGCCACGGGCTGGCTCATGCGCGCCTGGCCGGGCCCGGTGGCCGGGCCCGCGAGGACGAGGTGCACGGGCTTCTGGAGGAGGGGTGGACGGCGTCGCTGCTGGCCTGGTCGCAGATCTTCCCGGCTCGCCTGGACGCCGTGACCCAGCCGTGCGCCTGTGGCGCGCTGGGCACCCGCCAGGTGCTGGTCCCTGTCGAAGGGCGGTGACCAATGGCCCGTTCGTTCCCGGAGATCCCCGCGCGTGGGCTCGCAGGCCTGGGCGTCGAACTGCCCGGCCTGGCGGGGATCCGGATCGCGTTGACCGGCGGCCGCGGCACCGCCAAGTTCCACGTGCCGCCGCCCGACCCCGGTCTGCGCCGCTTTCACCACGACGCCTGCCGGTACTCCAAGCCGGCTGATCAGGCCTCCACGTACGGGCTGCTGGAGGTGTTCGAGCGGATCTGCAAAAAGTGCCCCATCGTTCTTCCGGCTGCTGCGGATGCGCTGTGGCGGGCTGTCGCGTTCGCTGCGGGCCGCCGTGAGGTTCTGGACCGGGCCGAGGCGGAGCGGGAGCCGCGGACCTGGCTCGGCTACGCCCGCGCCGCCGCCCGGCATGACCCGGGCGACGACGAGCTGGTGGATCAGTGGCTTCGGCAGGCCCGCGCCGATGCCGCGCTCGCCGAGGACGCGGACACTGTCGCCGACGCCTGGGACCGCCTCAACCGCGCTCGCCGCTCCTTCCTCGACAGGTACGCGGCTGAATGTCCCGAGGTCGAGGCGTACAACGGGGCGCGTGACGCGGTGCGCCGTTCCGTCGGGTCCGAGCAGCGGCGGGTGCTGGACCAGGTGAGCGCGGCGGTCGGCAAGGTCTCCCGTACTCGGCAGCGGACGTACGGGCCGCCGCCGGAGCTGGATGCCGGGGCGCTGGTGTGCGGGGTGTGGCTGGCGGCGCGCTCGCGCGGCCACTCCGCCCGCCGGGCCGCCGAGCTCGCCCACAGTGCGGCCGGGGCGGAGCTGGTCGGTGCCCAGGTCGTCGACGTCACCCGCCTGCACGTCCCGCCCCGCACCGACGGCAGCGCCTACGAGACCCCTGCGGCCTGGGCGAACGAGGAGCTTCAGCATTGGTGGAGGAGCGCGGTCGCGGACATGTGCACGCGTCTGGAAGCCGACTTCGAGGCGGAGTCGGCGGATGCCGCCAGCCGCCTGCTCCTTGTGCGGGACTGGCCGCTGACCGGTACCCGGGACGCACCGGTGGCCTACCTGGCCGCCTCCCCCGTCCTGGGCCCGGTCGTGCCTTACGGGTACCGGGAGGTGGACGACTACGTGTCCTGGAGCGGCGGGGACAGCGCCGGGCCCAGCTTCGGCGCCGTCCTGGCCGCCCCTGCACATCTGGTCGGCAAGATCGAGAAGGAGCAGGCCGCTCAACCCTCCCACCAGCAGGCCCGGTTCACCGCAGGAGGACCCATCACCGACGGTGCGGCAGACATGGAGGCAGCGCAGGGGCTGCTGCGCACCGTGTTCCCGCTGCTGCCCGGCGACGGTGACGGGGAGCCGCCTGTCCCCGCGGCGGCCGTCGCCGAGCAGCGAGCTGCCCGGCACGCCGCGCGTGGACGGCGTCTGGTCGGCGAGGAGCAGCAGCAGCTCTACCGGATCGCGGACTCCATCGGCGGCGGGTACGCCTGCTGGGTACCCGGCGAACCGGACGAGCTGGAGCCGTTCGCCAGGCTCGTATCGTGGCTGCGGTGGAGCACGGTGCGCGTGGACATGCTGTCCGGCCCGTCCGGCGCGGCCGACCGGTGGGTGAGTGTCTTCGGCACCCTGGAGCCCGCCACCACGACCCACCTCGGCATCAGCCCCGGCGGCCGGCACCGCACCGTACGCATCCCCTGGCACCGGATCGTCGCCGTCACTGGCGTCCCGCGCTACGACCCCGGCTACGGCACTCCCGATTTGTGGCAGCCGTACGAACCCGTCGATGCCCCTCCCCCACCCCCGCCCGGGCCCCGCCCCTCACTGATCCGCGGGGCGGGTCTGCGAGCCGTACCCTCGCCGGACGGGGCCGCGTAACCACGACAGTGGGCCTTCGACGGTTCCTCACCCTGCTCCACGTGAGAGGGCGTCGACCTGGTCAAGGCGACGGCGGGCGGCGCGAAAAGCTGATCCGTCGTTCCCGGTCATTCCTCTACCGCTGGGATGGGTTCGGGTGCATCGTGGTCGTGGTGAGACCGCACCTGCCAGGGTGAGGTTTCCCTTCTCAGGCCCTGCCCGCGCCCCCCGTCGCGTGCGGGGCCTGCCGCTCCTCCCGGCTCCCCACGGGAGGCTTCGCGGCTGCCCGGAATCAGAGTTGAGGGAGTTCTCCGGGGCGGATGGGCACGATGGTGACGTCGGTGGCACCGGCAGCTTCGAGGTCGTCCTTGCGGCCGTTGGCACTGCCCTCGTCGTAGGCGACGGAGGACGCTTGGCGTTGCCCAGCTGCATCGGTCCAGGTGAGGGCGAAGTTCTGCATAGTGATCGGCATGATGTTCATCATGGCCGGTGGGTCTGACACTGCCGCGGCGTCGACCGGTACGACTTGCCACTCGGCAGGGTGAACCGGTCGCGGTCTGCGCCTGGGCGGCTTCGGTCGGCCGGTACGAAGGGTGCATGATCACGACGACCCTGCGGGGCCTTGCCGCTACCGCTCTCGCTGTTCTGCCGCTGCTCGCCGCGGCTCCGGCTCAGGCCGCCGAGCCCTTGCCTCTGGCCGAAGCCGTTCAACAGCTGCCCCTGGCTGCTGAGTCCCGGGAGGGATACCAGCGCTCCAGCTTCAAGCACTGGGTGGACGAGGACAAGGACGGGTGCTCGACCCGAGCGGAGGTGCTGATCGCGGAATCCCGAGTGGCTGCCACGGTCGGGCCTCGGTGCAAGGTCACCGCGGGCCGGTGGTTCAGCTATTACGACGGCGTCACCCTCACGGCCCCGGGCGGCCTGGACATCGACCACATGGTTCCGCTCGCCGAGGCGTGGGACAGCGGCGCCTCGGAGTGGACCGCGGCCCGTCGTGAGGCCTACGCCAACGATCTGTCCGCCGAGCGATCGCTGGTGGCGGTCACCGCGAAGACGAACCGCTCCAAGGCCGACAAGGATCCCGACGAGTGGCTGCCGCCGCTGGCTGACGCCCGTTGCACCTACGCGGCGGATTGGGTGTCGACGAAACTGCGCTGGGGCCTGTCGGTGGACGCGGCGGAGGGCGAAGCCCTTGCCGAGCTTGCGGAGGGTTGCGGCCAGGAGACGGTGACGTTCGAGCCAGCCTTCTGAGCTCTTGGTCGCACCCTCCCTCACATCAGGCCGAAGTCGCTCGCGTCGCGGGTAGACACGTGCGGTCCACGAGAGATAGCCAGCGCTGAGGGATGTCCGCGGGCGGCCGGTCGCCCGGACCCTCCAGTTCACGGATCGTACGGTCGTGGAGGTCCCCGCCGCCGTCGTGCCGACGCGCTTGGCTACCTGGCGACGAAGTACGCGCCGCGCCTCCGTAGACCCCGCAGACGGAGAAGAGACTGGCGAAGCGCCGGTCCTCGCAGGGTGGCCGTACCTCCAGGTACTGGACGGTGGACGGTGTCCGGACCGGTGGTGTCGCTCGTGATCCAACCCGCTCCGGCACCGTAGGCACGGCCGCTACGCTCACCCCTAATCCGCGGCGACGTGGAGCGCGCGGGCCATGCCCCGTTCCCGGAGTACGCCCGATGCCGATAGCCGAGCCGGTGCGGTCCCCTCTCGCCCGGCACCGGACCCTCGCCCCGAGCGGTCCGGTATCCGAATACGCTTTTGTGTATCCGGTGAGCCGTTCGGCTCGCACGGCACATCCATCACAACACCGGGCGGAATAAGCCGACTTACCGCCACCCCTTGGTGCCCTGTGGCCATCGCTGGCTACCCTTCTGTACGCAAAGGTGCCCCAGGCAGGGGCACCTGAACATCAGGGGGAATTATGCGCAAGATGGCGGCGACTGCGGCGGGTATGGCTCTGGCGCTGGGGGCCTTGGGCCTCACCACCGCTCCCAGTGCCTCAGCGGCGACACCCTGCCCGTCCGGAGCAGTCTGTATCCGCGAGACGAACGGCAGCATCCTCAGCAGGAACATCTTCTACAGCTACGGCGCCCACAACCTCTCCAACGTCACCGGCAACCGGGTACTGGTCAACAACCAGACCGGCGGCGCCGGCTTCCGGGTCTGCTACGACTACAACGGCGGCAGGTGCTCCGACGTAATGCGCGGCGTGGGCGAGTCCGCCCCGTACAACATGACGCCGATCAACTCAGTCGTCCTCGTGCGCTGAGCACGCCCCACACGCGTCACTCGACGGCCGGCTGCAGAACTCTCACATCTGGTCGCTGACACCACCGTGGCCCGGCTGCCTTCCCGGAGTCAGCCGGGCCACACACGACTGCGTCGGCAGAGTACCGTCGGCGCGGCCCACAAGATGCCCGGGGCGCCAACCATGTCGGGGTGTCGGGGCCCCTTCATCGGTACCGCGTCGCCTTGCCTTCCCAGCTCCTGGGTTCAGGGCACTACGTCGCCTACGGAGCCCCCCTGGAGGGCAGGAGGGTGGACAGGTCGCGCTCGGGGGCGTCGATCCAGAGGCTCTGCCCGTGTTCGGTGACGGAGATACCCGCCCGGGCGCGGGTGGGCCGTCCGAGGGCTTCCCAGGCGTCATGGGCTGCTTCAGCTTCGTCCCAGAGCTGGCGCGGTCCGTACTGGGCGACGGAGTACTCGTCGGTGTCAGGGGTGTAGTCGGCCGAGGCCCAGGAGAGTTGGTCGTCAGCGAGGATCCAGAGGGTCATCTCGCCGCTGTCGTCGTCTGCGGTGACGGGGAGGTGCCAGGCGTCGGGCAGGGCCAGGCCGATATAGAAGAGGGCGTCCGCATCCTGGGCGATCATCAGGGGTGACAGGCCGGTCGGGGAGTGCCTGGCGTCCTGCAGGTGGTGCAGGAAGTCGTCGAGGTAGCCGCGCTTCGGCCTCCGGGTGCGAGAGCGCATGAAGGCCGGGTAGCCGGTGAATCTCCCCTCGGCACGACCCTCGTGAACGTCGAGGACCGCGAACGAGTACGGAAAGAAGGAGCCTCCCCACGGGCTGACGATGCGGCCCTGCGGCGCCTGTTCGACCCAGGCGAAGGGGATCTCGTCGACGGCGTAGGTGGCGATGATCCGCTGGTACGGGGCGCCTTCCGGCCACCCGTGACCGCCGTCGCCCGCCACGATGCACGGGGACAGGCCAGCCGCCGCATTGTTCTTCGCGGCCTGCTCGGCAAGAGCAGGATCGACCTCGACGGAGACGACCCGGTCGGAGCCCAGACGGTGGGCGAGCCACGCCGCGTTGAGCCCCGTGCCCGCGCCCAGTTCTAGAACGCGGTCGGTGGGCTGCACATCGAGCAGAGCCAGCGCTTCCATCATGACGGAGGGCTGCGAGCTCGATGATGTCGGCAGTCGGTACTCGTCCGGGCCCGAGGGACGGCCGTCGTTGACCTGCGTAGTGATCGACACGTCGCTGTAGACCGCCTCAAGCCACCTCTGCGGAGTGACCGTGCGGGAGATCAGCTCATCGCCGACTTCGATGGCCTCGGGGAGGAACAGCTCGCGCCGTACGGAAGCTACAGAGTTCTCCCAAGGGCCCAGGGCCACCCCCTGGGCGCGCAGCGACTCCCGCAACCCAGCGGGCGAGGCCATCACTTCTTCTTCGGAGGGTTGCTCACCGGACCGCTCCACTGGCCGTCCGACTCCTTCGGTGACTGCTGCTTGTCCCCCTCGGTGCCGCCCTTACCATCCCCGTGCTGCCCCATACCCCTGCTCCTCACATCAGACCGGCGTAACGGTCAGCATCCTCTCTCGCACGATGTGTGATCGAAAGGCGGAGACGAGCCATACTGCTCGCGCAGAGGTGGGGCTCCAGCGTCCTTCTCGTGCCGCCCCACCAGCTCCTGGACGCCGCCAGCGCTCCCTTACCGACCCCGGGCCCACCCGACCTCGACGTAGACGAGACCATCGGGGCCCAGCCCGTGTGCGCCCCCGTCGTGCTGAGCTCGCAGTCCGGCACGAGACCGCGCAGGGATGCACTCGCCGCTACTGGCTGGTGACCGAGCGGACCAGAGACAGAAGGCCGAAGAGCGGGTCAGGCAAGGTCAGGATGGCCCGCCACGCTTCCGAGACGGGCGAGCGTGGACCTCTGGGAAGAGCCCTGAAGGTCGCGTTCGCAGTGTGAGGTGGTCGATCAGGTGGCGGTCTAAGCGCCTTTCGGCCGCCCCGCGGCTAGCCCAGGGGCAAGCCGGGCGCAGCGGGCTGCATAGGAGGCGAGGTATTGGTCCTCGAACGCTGCGGCATCCCAGTCGTCCCTGCGTACCTCACCTCCGGGCCATACGTACGCCCAACCCCGTCGGTCGTCGGAGAGCGGCAATTGCCTCAGTTCGTATAGATCGTCCTCAAACGCGTCGAGGATGCGCCACTCTTCGTCGCTCAGGTCGGTCAGTGCCAGCCCGGAGACAACGTCGGCGGGTGTTCCAGCGACGAGGCCCGGGTAGACGCGGCCTTCGAGTGCGGCGGCCCGGTAGCCCCGTGCGACGGCTGGCGACTTGGCCGGAACTCGGCCCAGTAGGGCCCGCAGGACGGCGTCGAACTGAAGAGTTCCGTAACAGAACAGCACATCGGGGCGTGGCGAGAGTCGGCTCTGGTGCTGAGTGGCTTCCGGGGGCGCGGTGGTTATGGCTTGCGTCATGTGCTTTCCGGTCTTAGTGAGATGCCAGGTACATCGCGTCGTAGACGGGTGATTCTGGAGCGTGCTTGATCTGGCCCAGGATCTTGTATCCCCACCGGACATAGGCATCGTGGGCTGGCTGGTTGTCAACGATGCAGGTCAGGGCTGTGACCTTCTCCTCTCGGCCGGAGATGACCGTGTCGTGGATCTGACGTCCCAGACCGTGATTCTGGTGGGTAGGCAGGACCATGAGTTCCCGCAGCCAGAAGATGCCCTTGGAGTTGGCGAGGTCTTGCAACTGGGTCGGTCGTCGGGTGCTGAGGGACGTCCACCAGGGCTTGTCGTTGGGGAGTGTGGCGCCGTGGACGTATCCGACGATGTGACCGTCCAGTCGGGCTGTCACCGTTTCGAATCCTTCGGAGTCGAAGGCGGCTTCGAGGCGGCTCCGGAAGGATTCGACGGAGAAGAAGGGGTCGCCGACGTAGGGCGGGGTGTCGTACACCGTGGCGTAGACGTCGACCAGCTCGGGGAGCAACGCTTTCGCTGACTGCGCGTCGTGCCGCTGAAGCTCCGGGTCCACCGTGTGCACTCTCCTTTGTTTGCTCACGCGACGTGAGTTCTGATCTGTTCGATTAGGTCGCCGACGCCGCGGACGCGTCGATGGGCAATCAGACCATCATGAACGACCGCCAACTGTGCGGTTGTTCGGGTAGACGCCATCCCGCTCGTGACGAGCTGGAGTGCCTGTGTCGCGGCGGCGAGCCCGTGGTCGAGGTCACCGTTCTGCACGGCCGCGACTGAGAGTCGGCCGAGGCACATTCCGCGATTTCTGGAGTGCGCGATGTCCTGTAGCGCTTCAGACCGTGCGAGGAGCGCCTGCGCTCGGGCTACCTGGCCGAGGTCGAGCCGGCACATGCCCTCCAGGCACGTCAGCTCGGCGAGATTGAGGAAGTCTGCCCAGTCCGGGTCCAGCTCGTGGTCGCCGCGTTCCCATTCCTGCCAGGCGCGTTTGATGGCGGCTTCGGCGTTGAGGACATCCCCGATGCGTGCGTGGCCCTGGGCTTCTCGGATGGCCAGCAGTGCGGTGACGCGGCTCGGGGCATTCCAGAGTTCGGCATGGCGCTGTCCGAGCTTGGCGAAGCGTACGGCCTCGCGTCCTTTGTTCAGGTCTACGGCTTGGCGGGCCATGTTGCTCAGGGTGCGGCTGGCGAGTACGTCGTCGCTGGTGTAGTTGGCCGCGTTGAGCGCTTCGGAGAAGTACTGGCGTGCCTGGGTCTGCAGTCCCGCGTCGTAGCAGAACCAGCCGAGCGATGTCGTCAGTTTCCCCGCGAGCGCGTGCAACTGCTGCCCCAGAGCGTCGTCGTAGATGCCTCGGTCGATCATGTGGTGTGTCCAGAGCAGATGAGCCCGGGTCGGTCGCCACAGCCTGTTCGCGCCGAACTGCTGGTCGATGGCGTAGTTGTCATCTGCTGCGCCGGACAGGAGCTCGACCTCCTCGGGCGAGATTCGCCACTCGCCGCTGCGGTCGGCGCCGGTGGTCGTTTCAGTCAGCCATGGGGGCGGGGCCTCATCGGTGAGAGGACTGGGGCCGGCGGCGACGAGGAGAGGGCTGGGTGACGACTGGCTCACCAAGGGCACCGGTGTGAGAACCACTGGACCCGCATTCTTATCTGCGGGGGGAAGGAAGCCCATCTCCTCGAGAGAGCACTCCCAGTAGGCGGTCAGCACTGCCCGGCTGTCGGGATGCGGCCAAGGTGGAGGGTTGAAGTTCTCCCACTTGGAGTACTGGCGGACCGTGAACGTGGGCCTCTTGCTGATCCGCCCCTCTGCCTGGAGGCGTCGGGCAAGGGCTGAGAGTTCCTGGACGACCACCTCTTGCGTGCGGTTCGCTCGGATACGTAACGCCTTGAGTGTGCGCATGCCCACCTCCTCACTGTCTGGATGTCCTCACGGTAGCGACTTCGCCGACCGCGCGTGGGGCTTCGTCGGCTAAAGCACCAGGTCAGAGGGAAAGGGCAGGCGAAAGGGCGGCCAAAGGGCGTCTAAGAGGCGGCCAGAGTTCCGGGGAAAAGACCTGTTCACCGCTCCAGCTCTTCGCTGCACTAGGTCACGCAGCAGACACCCTGTGTTTAGCGTGATGGTGGGAGGGCTTATGGAGGTCGGTGAGATCGCCGAGAGCACGGCTCTGTCCGTGTGGTTCTCCACCGCTACAGCGTGCCCCAGCACCGCGATCCGTCAGTGGCAGGCAAGCCCTCACGCTCCGCGCCGGCTGAAGTGCGGGGTGACCTTCGACGTCGTCCTGGTAGATCGGCGGTTGGTCAAGGCCGCGTTCCGGCTCCTCGATCAGTACGAGCAGCCTCTTGGCCCAGCTGTGAGGTTCACCAGCCTGAGCTCGGCCGCTGTGCTGGTGCCGAGCGGCACGGTCGGACGCTGGGGTCGCCTGGTGGCCGCCTCACAGTGGCCGGGCAGGCTCGCCCGGCCGGTATGCCTCGGCGAGGGGCACGCCCTCGTCGTACCCGCGCCCGCCCCCCTCGCGGCGACCGGGGTCGCACGATGGCTCTTCCCGCCCGACGAGGAGCAGACGATCGGAGGGGTACCGCTGCTGACGAGCCCTGGGCCACTCGCCCGATGCCTCGCCGAGGCCCTCACCTCGCATGCACCGGTGGAGCGAACCCCATTGCGCCGTGCGGTGGCAGCGGTCAAGTCCGCTCTGCCGTACTCCGGGAGGCCGTGATGACAACGGCACCAGCGCAGACCCTTCGCGCGGCCGTACTTGGGCGCATGCCCGGGGAAGGGCACGGCTCAGGGGCGCTCACTCGCGTTCTTCCAGTAGTCCTGCAGCATGTCAGAGGGCCACGGCGGCTGGTGCACCGTTCCGCGGGGAAGCATCTCCGCGAAGACGGGCGCCAGGTCGACAATGGGAGTACCAGCGTCAGCGTCCAGATCCGTGACGTGCAGATCTCGTCCCTCGACGCGCAGCAGCCTCGGGTACGAGATTCCGATCCGGGCCGGACGCCGGTGGTTTCGGTGGACAAGGCCTCCGGTGGCCGGCCAGTCCGGATTTCCCCGCGGGCTCCGCGGTTCGAGTTCGATGTCGCTGTCCGATCCCTGGCTGAAGTGCCAGACCACTTCCAGGTGGCTGAACTCTTCAATGCCCTGCAGTGCGCTTTCCGGGAGACTCGGCACGAGACGGATGACCGACGCGACGCCACCCTTGTAGTCGTCAAGACGACCGGTCGAGCCCTCTACGACCGTGGCGATCACCGGCACCTGGATGTGATGGTCGAACACGTTGCCCCTCTTCCTCTGAACGGGTCCGCCCGGTGCCGACGTGCGCGCGTTCGATTCCGGGGTTCCTTACGGTACGGGTCACCTGTCTGCGAGGACGGCACGGGCCCGTGCGTCGAGGTCGGCGGCCGGTCCTCCGCCTCGGCGGAGGACCGGGCCAAGCGCGCGGCGCATCTGCACGACGGTCTCTCGGGCTCGTCCGGACTGGACGCCGGTCATCGTGTCGAGTGCCTGATGCCACGTGGCGCAGGCCGCTTCGAGTTGGCCCTGCTGGACCTGCACTTCTCCGAGGTATCCGAGGGTGACGGAGTGGGTCCGCTTGAATGGCGCTTGACGCGTGCGGACGCTCCGCTTGAACTGCTGCTCGGCACCCTTCAGGTCGCCCATGTCCCGCAAAGCGGCGGCGGTCTCATGCGCGAGGCTGGCCTCGCCGAAGAACCACACGCGCGCTGGCTCGTCGCCGTCCTGAGAGGCGCGCGAGAGATCGGCCTCGGCACGGTTGAGGACTTCCGCGGCCTGCTTCTTGCAGCCGGCAACGGCGAGTGCTCGGGCGTGGACGACTCCGAGGAGGGCCTTCTCCCTCCAACAGGCTTCGGCGTAGCGGCGGCTGGAGAGGGATCCCTCGGCCAGGCGTACGGCTTCGTGTGGTTGATGCAGGTCCACGGCCTGGTGGGCCATAGCTCGAAGCACGTGGCCGGCGAGCGGCGCGTCACCAGCCTCCTCGGCGAGCTGGGTCGCGAGAGTCAGCCACCGCAGGGCGATCGAGTGTTCCCCTGCGTCGAAACTTGTCCAGCCCGCGAGGTAGGCGAGCTCGGCAGCGGCCGACGTCATGTCGCGGCGCAGACCTTCGGTGGGAAAGCGTCCTGCCAGGAGTTCGGCGACGTCGGTGCGCAAGTAGGCGACCAGAGCCGCGCGGCCCACGCCTCGGCCACCGAGCTGCTGGTCCCGTCGGGACAGGAAGGCGGTCATCTCGCGCACGCTGGTGACGTCCTCGGCCGTGACCGTGTGCTTCGACAGGGGCTTGCGCGTGCGTGCGCGGTCGGCAGCTTCGTGCCACCAGCTGTCGGATGGCAGGGCCAGTCCGGCGACCGAGTAGGCCGACTGTGCCAGTACCTGCCGTCGGGCTATGTCCATGTCCGTGCTCCCGAGAGTCGCCAGCGTCGCGAGGGTGTCGACGCTCCAGGCCGTCGTCATCGGGTCGCCGGTGTCGTCGGTCGCCAGCCCGATGTCCGTCAGTGTGATGGTGCGGCCGAGGCCGCGGGAAAGCGTCGCGGTCAAGATATGCGCTGCGCGGCCTTCCGGTGTGGCTCCACCGATCCAGCGCGCGATGCGGGAGTGGTCGTAGCGCAGGAGTTCCGTTGCACCGTTCTCAGCGGCGACAGTCCTGAAGCGTGCCGCGACTTGACGCTGCGACAGGCCCCATTCCCGGATGACGGCTTCCAGCCGGGTGTTGCGTGTGCGGCTCATGGGTGTGTGCCCCTGTCCCCGAAACGATCTTGCACCACGTGCACCACATCGCTGGTCCAGCTGGCATTCCCGCCGGGCCTCGCACGCGGTTGTCTCGTACAGACGATATTCCTCCAACCCCCGTGTGACGGAGCGGAATCGGCCTCGACATGGCCACGAGCTCGGATGGTGACCGGAAGTGGCTCCTGCGGGGGCCGGGAAGGGCAGCTGATGAACGTGCAGTACCCGATCGCCGGCCTCCGGGGGGCGCGCGCCGTCTCGTTGGTGGCCAGCGGACGAGAAGCCGGGGGGACTCCGTCCCGACCTGTCAGTGTGCCTGCGTGCCGTCCGCGTGACTTCCAGATGGCGGCGGTGGTGCCTGCTCGGGCGGATGCAGTCGCCGGAGCGCGCCGTCAGCTCGCCAGCCTCCTGCAGAGCTCGGGGCTGTCGGAGTGCGCGGCCGCGGTCGAGCTCGTCGCCCAGGAACTCATGGTGAACGCCATGGTGCACGGGTGTGGCAACAGGCCGGAGGGCCGGTTTTCGATGAGGGCCACTCATGGGCATGGGCGTGTGCGCGTCGAGGTGGAGGACCCGTCCGTCCAGCAGCCGCACCCCCGGCCCACGACCACTGATGAGGAGGGTGGCCGGGGCCTTCACCTCGTCGACGCCCTGGTCTCACGCTGGGGGACAGACTCCACCGCGCCGGGCAAGACGGTCTGGTTCGAGATGGACGTTCCCGAGGGGGCAACGTCGTGAACTTCCCCCGCTTCCGTTCAGGGAGCGGCCCGTCTTCCGGGCGCCGGAGCGTCGCTGCCGCCACAGCAGAAACGCTTGCCATGGTGCTGACGGACGACGGCCCAGTCCCCGACTCCGACCAGGACATCCACGACCTGATGCTCCGGCTTCGAGGTCACCTCATGCAGCTCGGGGCGCTCGCGCACGAACGAACTGGCGCCGTGGCCCAGGCCATCGGTGCGGCCTGGGCTCATGAGGCCTTGGTGCCCGAAAGCCATGCTCAGGCTCTGATGCCGCTGAGCAGGTTCGCGACGGCTGTGCGAACGGTGCTCTGGGAACTGCGCGCGGAAGGAGCCCTGTGCGAGCACTCGCCCCCATGTCCACCGGCCGGCGCTTCCGACCACTTGGCGGCCTGCGTCCATAACGCCTATCCGGCGGCCGGCTGGAGCATGCTGTGCAACGGGCTGATCCTCTTCGAGGACACCGGGTACCTCCTGCCGACCGGCGACGTCTTCGGGCCGCGGCGGTCACTGCCCCGCGAGGCGGTGACGACGGCATGACCTCCATCCCCATGATTGAGCCTTCGCCGCTGGGCGTGCGTCTGCTTCCCGCAGTAGCCGCCTGGGACTACGAACGTTGGCAAACAAGCCTCGTCAACCCTGGCCTTCTGCTCGACGCGGTGGCGGTAGCGCTGTATCGAATTCCGCTGCTTGCGGTGCCTTCCGGAGCAGACCGTCGCGGCGGCTCTATGGAGATGGCTGACCCGGTCTTCGCCGAGGCTCTCGTCTGCGCTCTGCTGGGGCGGCCGGGCTTCGACCAGCTCACGGTCTCCGATCACGTTGTGCGATGGGGCGAGCCGCTACCGGAGGGCCTCGCCCTCGATGGACGGTTCCACGGCCTGCGCAATAGGCCCCGGCTAGCCAACCTGATCCGACCCCCTGCCGCACACCGGGCGCCAGCGCTCGCGGCGGACAAACCGGTAATCACCGCCCCCTGGCGCGACCCCGCGCCCTTCCACTCGCACAGGGACCGCTTTCACGCCCACACCACCCTCGCCTCGCATGGAGACCGCACCTCATGACCACCCCGTCGCCTCTCACCCACACCCCGGCCGTTCGCACCCCGCGCATCGAGGACTACGCGCTCGTCGGAGACCTGCAGACCGCTGCCCTCATCTGCCGGGACGGAAGCGTGGACTGGAGCTGCATGCCGCGCTTCGACTCCGGCGCGGTCTTCGCAAAGTTGCTCGGCACCGACGAGCACGGGTCCTGGCGGATAGCCCCCGCCATCGCGGCCGGGGAGCCCGCGCCGTACGCGGACCGGTGCCGCTACGTGGGCGACAGCCTCATCGTCGAGTCCGAGTGGGACACCGCGACCGGCACGGTCCGTGTGCTCGACCTTATGCCGCCCCGTGACGGGCACGGCCCGCAGCTGATCCGGATCGTCGAGGGTGTCACCGGCACGGTGGAGATGGCCTCCACCCTCGCCCCGCGCTTCAACTACGGCCAGCTCGTGCCGTGGGTCAACGACATCGGAGGGCGGACGGTCGCGGTCTCCGGCCCCGACGCGCTGTGGCTCGACACGTCCGTGCCGGGCACTGAGAAGAACGGCGCCGTCCACCACTCCTTCACCGCCGAGGCCGGTACATGGGTGGCCTTCGCCCTGAGCTGGCAGCCGTCCCACGCCCCTGCGCCGGAAGTCCCCGACGCCGAGGTGGCGCTGAAGGAGACCGCGGCGTTCTGGGAGTCCTGGGCAGGGCAACTCGTTTACGACGGCCCGCACCGCGAGGCGGTGATCCGGGCTCTGATCACGCTGAAGGCCCTCACCCACGCCCCCACCGGCGGGATCGTCGCCGCGCCGACGACCTCTCTGCCCGAGGAGATCGGCGGGGTGCGTAACTGGGACTACCGCTTCGTGTGGCTGCGCGACGCGTCAGTCACCCTGTCCGCGCTGCTGCGGACCGGGTTCCGCGACGAGGCGGTGGCATGGCGGAAGTGGCTGCTGCGCGCACTCGGTGGCGATCCGCAGAACCTGCAGATCATGTACCGCCTCGACGGCAGCCGTGACATGCCCGAGCGGGAGCTGAGCTGGCTGCCCGGGTACGAAGGCTCCGCTCCGGTCCGGATCGGTAACGGTGCAGTGGACCAACTGCAGCTGGACGTGCCCGGCGAGGTCATCGAGACGCTGGCCCTGGCGCACGAGCTGGGCGTCGCTCGGTGCGAGAACACCGAGCGCTTGATCCTGCGGCTGGTCGACTACGTCCGCCAGCACTGGCACGAGCCGGACGACTCGATCTGGGAGGTCCGCGGCGGGCGTCGGCACTTCACCCACTCCAAGATCATGTGCTGGGTGGCCATCGACCGCGCGGTCCGTCTGGCGGAGCAGGGCGTGCTCACCACCGACCTGGACGGTCTGGTGGCCCTGCGTGCGGAAATCCACGCCGACGTGTGCGCGCGAGCCTACGACCCGCAGCGCAACACCTTCACCCAGTTCTACGGCTCGAAGGAACTGGACGCCTCGCTCCTGCTCCTTCCACAGACCGGATTCCTGCCGGCCGACGACCCGCGCGTGATCGGCACCGTCGACGCAATCCGCAAACAGCTGGCGCCCGACGGTGTGCTGGTCCACCGCTACCGAACGGAGGGCCATCACGTGGGCATGGACGGGCTCCCGGGCAGCGAAGGCGCGTTCATCCTGTGCTCCTTCTGGCTCGTCGACGCGCTCGCCCTCACCGGCCGACTCGACGAGGCGGAAGTCCTGTTCGAGCAGCTGCTGACGCTGCGCACCGACCTGGGCCTGCTCGCCGAGGAGTACGACCCGGCCACCCGGCGGCAGCTGGGGAACTTCGTCCAGGCGTACTCGATGCTCGGGCTGGCCCATAGCGCCATCCGGCTACAGGACCTCCGCACCAAAGCGGCCAGGCCGGTGATCGCCGCATGAGCACGCAGCAAGGAACTGCGGCCGCTCAGGGCATGCGGTGGCCTCCCTCCGCGCCGCTCTCCGACAGTCCGCTCCGTCAATCTGCAGGAGTTGTTGTGTTGTTCCCTGGCGGCCCCAAGGCCCCTCACTCGGTCATCGCCGCCGGGCAGGTGGGCTGATGCTGGTCTACCTCTACGCGGCCCTCGGGCTGGCCCTGCTCGTCGCGGTGGTGTTCGGGATACTCCTGCGCCGCACCCGCGCGCGACTGGTCCGGGCCCAGGCGGACACACAGGCTGAGCGCAGCCGGGCCGGAACTGAAGCCGAAAGGCTCCGAGTCCAAGCTCAGAATGCCGAGGCTCGCGCGGCAGGGGCGGTGCAGCACGACCGCGCGGTGGTGGCGGAGGTTCGGCATCTGGCCTCTGTTCGGCTGCCCGCGGTGGTCGAGGGGCTGCGGCGCCCGGGTGTGGCCGTGCCCGGCATGGCGGATGAGCGCATGCGCACCGATCCGGTAGCCGGCGTGTGCGAGCAGGCCCTGGCCGTTGTGACCGACGCGGTGCTGGAGGACCGGGTCCGCACCGACGAGTCCGCGCAGGAGGTCGTGCGGTCGGTGATGGGCAGGACACGTGCCCTGGCGGCCCAGGCGGTGCAGCTGGTAGAGAAGGCCCAGTATCAGGCGGTGAACGATCCGGGCCTGCTGCATGATCTGTACGAGCTTGATCACCGGCTCGTCCTGATCCACCGGGACGCGCAGCGCACGGCGGTGGTCTGCGGTGACCTTCCGGGGACGGCGCGTGAGGACACCGTCATTCTGACGGCCATGGAGACGGCGCGGTCGCGCATTGCCCAGCACCAGCGGGTGTCGGCGGTAAGCCACATTCCGGAGGAGGCTGACGGCCGTGCACTGGGCCTGCAGGCTCCATTCGCTGAGCCGTTGATCATGGTGCTCGCCGAACTGTTCGACAACGCGGTCTACTGCTCAGTCGGGTCGGGCCCGGTCCGGGCCGAGGCGCACCCCACGGCCACCGGGGTCTTTATCACCATCTCCGACAGCGGGCCGGGGCTCGACACGGTGGAGAAGCAGCAGTTCGTCCGGCAGATGCTGGAATCCCCCCGTCTTCTTCTGCGCGATGCCGGTTCCCCGCCCCGCCTTGGGCTGGCGGCGGTCGGGCGCCTGGCCCGTCGGTTCGAGGGGCTGACCATCACCCTGGATCCCTCGCCTGCCAGGGGGCTGCGGGTGAACCTGCACATCGATGAGAGCCTCCTCGTTCCGGTGAGCCCGCGCCGGCGGCCCGAGGCGTCCGGGGTCCGGCTGGACCCACTGCCGCAGCAGGAGCAGCCGCAACTGTCGCAGGCGCCGCAGCCCCATCAGCCCGCCGAGCCGGACCGCGCCGCGCTGCCGATGCGCGGCGGCGTTCCCCAGCGTCAGCGCAAGAGCCCCGCCGCCGCCCCGGGGGCCGTCGAGCGCTCCCCGGGGGCACCCGAGGCGTTCCCGCTTCGGGACGCCAACGCCGTCCAGTCCGCCTACGCGTCACTGCAGGCCGGAACTCTCCGGGCACGGCAAGAGCCGGCCGACCATGCCGATCACCCGTCCACCAGCGCTTCTTGGGAGTCCTGATGAGCAACACCAGCCCGCGGTTCACCATCTCCGGGGAACGGCAGCCGCTGCAAGGGAAGTTCGATGCCCAGGCCCAGCGTCTGCTGGAGGCGACCGATGCGCGGTATGTGGTGCTGGGCTCCGCGGACGGGCTCGTGCTGGGCCGTGACGCGAACGCCGGTCGGGACTCCTCCGAGGGTGGGGCCGCACTGGGATCCTCGGTCTTCGGCGCCATGCAGGCCCTCGCCGAACTCTTCCCCGCCTCTGACGACCCGCAGACGGCGGGACAGATCACCACCGAGCTCCACGGCGGGGGCGGCGGATACATCGTGTTGGCGGTGGTCGGCCCGGAGGTGCGGGCCGTGCTGTGGCTGTCGGCGGGAGCGGATCTCGGCAAGGTGAGCTACGAGGTCGTCAAGTTCTCGCAGTGGTTCGCCCCGGAAGTAGCGGGCCGTGCCCAGGCGTGAGTCGCCCCGGGAGATCCCCACCTACTTGGCCACCGAGGGGCGGACACGGCCCCGGACCGAGGTCAAGGGCCTCAAAGACCTGCTGACGCGCCTGGTGTGGCTGCGGGAGGAGCCCCGCCCGGGCCAGAACCTGAGCCCTGCGCAGGGGGCCCTTCTCGACGCGGTGCGGGGAGGTTCGCTGACGCTGGCCGACGCGGCGGCCTATCTGCGTCAGCCGCCCGTCGCGATCCGGATCCTCACGTGTGACCTCATGGATCTGGGCCTCGTCCAGGCTGCCCCGCCCGCCGCCCAGAACGACGTCGACCTTATGGAGAGAGTGCTTCATGGCCTCCGCAAGCTCAAGGACACAGCCGCTTGATGTCCCTGGCTACGTGCCACGGGAAGCGCCCCTGGTGAAGCTCGTTGTGGCGGGTGGTTTCGGGGTGGGCAAGACCACATTGGTCGCGTCCGTCTCGGAGATGCAGTCGCTGCACACCGAGCAGACCCTGACCGCGGTCAGCGCGTCGGTCGACCTCCTCGACTACACCCCGGAGAAGACCACCACCACGGTCGCTGCGGACTTCGGGCGCCTCACCCTGGACCCGGAAGATCCCACCGCACCGGTGATCTACCTGTTCGGCACGCCGGGCCAGGCGCGCTTCCAGAGAGTGTGGGACGACGTGGTCTACGGAGCGAAGGGGGCACTTTTGCTCCTGGACCTGCGACGCCCGGAGGCGTCCTACGAGGCAATGGATCTCGTCGAGCGCTCCGGCATTCCCTATGTGGTCGCTGTCAACGACTTCCCCGGTGCCCCGTACGTCAAGGACTCCGCCGTGCGCGCCGGTCTCGACCTGGGCGAGGAGACCCCTCTCATCCACTGCAACGCCCGCAATCCGCACTCCTCCATCGACGCGTTGATCCGGCTCGTCGAGCACGTGATGACCACCTACTCCCGGGACGTCGCCCGATGAGCACACCGCCCCCGCCGCCTTACTACGCGCTGCACACCGACCACTTCGCCCAGGCCGGCAACCGGGCCGCCTACTACACCAGCATGCGAAAGTACTACGGGGCGGTTGCTCCGGTGGAGATCGTGCCTGGCCTCTACGGATGGCTGGTCGTCTCCTACGAGGCCGCCAAGGACGTGCTGCTGGATTCGGGGAGCTTTAAGAAGGACCCCACCGAGTGGGCCGCCCAGCTTCCCGCCGACCATCCGGTGCTCGGCATGCTCGGCCCGCGGCCGAACCCGTTGTTCACCGACGGCGCCCAGCACGCCCGCTACCGTCGGGTCGTCACCGACGCACTGGCATCCGTCGCCCCCCACCACCTGCGCGACACCGTGCGGGTCGTGGCCGATTACCTCATCGACCAGTTCGCCGCGGAGGGCTCGTGCGATCTGGTCAGGCAGTTCGCGCGGCCGCTACCCAGCTACCTGTTCAACCGGCTGTTCGGGCAGGGCGACGACGAAGCCCCACGGTTGGTGTCCTCGCTGGCCGGGCTGATGGAAGGCGTCGGCGCGGAAGTGGTGGCCGCAACGCGGGAGTTCGAGGGCTACATGGGCGACCTGCTGACCTCCAAGGCGGCCCGGCCCGGCCCGGACCTGGCCACCGCCATGATGCAGCACCCTGCACGACTCAACCAGGAAGAGCTGCTGCACCACTTCGTCCTGACCGTTGCCGCCGGTCAGGAACCCACCACCAACCTCCTGGGCAACAGCCTGCTGGAGTACTTCACCGACGACGACATCTACACCGAAGTCGTCAACGGAACCCTCGACGTCATGCCCCTCATCAACCGGGTCCTGGCCACGCGCCCTCCGATGGCGAACTACGGAGCCCACTACGCCCGCCACCCCATGATGTTCCGCGGCCGGCAACTGGCCCCCGGGCAGCCCATCCTCATGTCCTACGAGGCCGCCGCCCATGACCCCGAGGTACTGGGCACCGGCGCGCACATGGCCTGGTCGCTGGGCCCGCACACCTGCCCGGCCAGCAGCATGGCGCTCACCATCACTCAGATCGCCCTCTCCCAGCTCATCCACCGGCTCCCCGACCTCCAGCTCGGCGTGGACGCCGCCGAGGTCCGTAACCGGCCCGGCCCCTACCACCACGCGCTCGAAGCCCTCCCCGGCCGCTTCACCCCCGTCACGGCGGCGACCCGCAGCGAACCACCGTGGCAGTCGAACCCATACACCACCGCCACCACCGCTCCGGACGGCCCCGTAACCGGGCCCGCTCCGGCGAGCTGGCAAACCTGGCTGCCCACCACGTGCCCGGCCGGACACGGCTCCCACCAGCATCTCTAGACCGGGCAACCACCCTCCGCCCGACCCCGCCCGGCGGTCCGCGAAGTCTCCTTCACAGGACCACCGCACGGCCCGGCCGTCAGCTCCCGCCTGCCCGCTTCATACCCATCGTCCCGCTCCCCGAGCACTAGGAGGCCCCACCATGAGCGCTGCCGACATCCTGGTACTGGATCCCAAGGCCCGCGACCGAGTCGGCGAGGACCGCGAGCTCCGCTCCCGCGGCCCCGTCGCCCGCGTCGATCTTCTCGGCGTCGAAGCATGGGCCGTTAGCCACCCCGCCCTCCTCAAGCAGCTGCTCATCGACACCCGTGTGAGCAAGGACGCCCGCCGCCACTTCCCCACGTTCGAGGAGACCGTCCAGCGGTGGCCGCTGTGGCTGTGGATCGCCGTCGAGAACATGTTCACCGCCTACGGCTCCAACCACCGGGCGCTGCGCAGGCTGGTCGGCCCGGCCTTCAACCACCGCCGCACCCAGGCCATGCGCCCGGTCATCCAGCAGATAACCGACCGCCTGCTGGAGCAGATGCTGGCAAAGGATCAGGCCGGCGACCTGGTCGACCTGCGCGCGGATCTCGCCCACCAGCTCCCCATGGACGTCATCCACCACCTCATGGGCATGCCGCGTGAGTGGCAGGAGGCCATGGCCGAGCCGGTCGGCAAGGTCTTCGACACCTCCCTCGACATGGCCGCAGCGCTCCAGAACGGGGAGGACCTGAAAGCCCTGCTGGCCCGCTTCGTCGAGCACAAGCGCGAGCACCCTGGCGACGACCTGACCACCGATCTGATCCGCGCCCGCGACGGGGACATGCGGCTCAGCGAGGAGCAGCTGGTCGACACGCTCGTCCTCGTTTTCTCCGCCGGCTACGAGACGACCGTCGGGCTGATCGTCAACACGAACCGGAACCTCCTCACCCACCCCCGTCAGCTGGAGATCGTGCGACGCAACCCGAAGGAGGCGACGGCCGCGGCAGTCCAGGAGACCCTGCGCCGCGACGCGTCGGTGGCTTTCCTCCCCCTGCGCTACGCCACCGAACCCATCGACCTGCCCGAGGCCGGGGTCCGTATCGAGCAGGGGGAGCCGATCCTCGCCGCCTACAGCGCCGCCGGCCGCCACCCTGAGGTCTTCGACGAGCCCGACACCTTCGACGTGCTGCGGCACAACGCCTCGGCCCACCTCGCCTTCGGACACGGCGCCCACATGTGCCTCGGCGCCCCGCTGGCCGTCGCGGAAACCGACATCGCCACCCAGTCGTTCCTGAAGGCCTTCCCCGACGCGGTGATCGCCGTGGACGAGGACCAGCTCTCCCCGTTGGAGTCGATCATCTCCAACAGCCTCAGCACCCTGCCCATCACCCGCGGCGATCTCCGGTCAGGGGCGGCAGCGTGAACCCGACCGCGATCCGCCGCCCCGGCCGCGCGGACTATGCGCTCGCGGCGGCCCCCGCCCGATCCTCGCCCGGGTCCGCACGATGACACGCGCGAAACTCGTGGCTTATTTGGTGACCATCGTGCTCGCCCCCGGCTCAGTCATCCTCGCCGCGAGCGTCCGGCCCTTCACCTGACCCTCACCGCCCGCATCGCAACCCATCCACGTACTCGAAGGAGTAGCTGTGCCTGAGCTGATCAGGGCCGATGCCGCCCTGGGCCGTCCTCCGGCCCCTCCCCCGGCGCACCATCAGCCTCCTGGACGGCGCACCAACGGCCTGAACGGCACTCCTTCGCACCACCACGGGTACCCGGCCAGCACTTCGGCCGACCGCCCTTCTACCACTCCCGTCGACGCTCTCGCCCTCCTGGCCAGCCCGGAGGGCGGTGAGCCGCTGCTGGCCCGGGTCCGCGCGGCGCTGTCCCGCTACCCGTACGGGGCTTTCCTTCCCTCGCTATCTGCCCTGGCAGCCGAGTTGGGGGAGCAGGTCGAGCATGTGCGCAGGGCGCTCGGCAAGCTGGAGGCGGAGGGAGAGCTCGTACAGCAGGTTGGTCGGCGAACTTCTGCACGGTACCGACTTCGGCCGGAAGAACCGCATCCCCAGGATGTCGATCTCGATCGGGCTGTACGCGAAGGCATCCGATCCGGGCGGTACCCCGTCGGCACTCCGCTGCCGACGGGGCTGCTCGGGCAGCAACACCGATTCCCGGGCACCCTGATCCCTCGCGCGCTCCGGCACCTCGTCTCCGACGGCTATGTCTCCCACCGGGACGGCCCTGCCGGGCCCGGCTACTACGTCGTCGTGCGGCCTTGCACTGCATCACCCGCCTCGGCAGCACAGGGGGCCGGCCGATGACGGCGCAGGAACTCATGGTTGAAGCGTCCGGGGCCCCGACGACGGCCACGGGTCCGCGGTCTGGCCGGTTGCGGAGGGTGGTCCCGTGGGTCCCGGTGCCGCTGTTGGTCATGCAGGCATTCGCCTTCCACTCCGCCAGATACCTGGCGCGACGGCACGGCATCATGCAGTTCATCCGCCCGAGTGGCGCCGATGGGTTCGGGGCGGGCGCCGCCTTCCCCGCCCGTCGTCCATGCACCGGCGTCCCGGACGCCACATTCGTCCATGTTGCGTCTCCCGTGTCTCCGGTGAAGGACCTCAGCCGCGCGTGCGCCCTGCGGCACGACCGCGCCGTCTTCCACGGGGTGCTGCCACTTCTGCGTACGCCCGCGGTGGAAGCCCTGGACCGGCAGCGGCCGATCGGGATCCTTATCGACAATTCCGGTCCCTGGGCGAGCAGCTTCGCCGACCTCCAGTTCACCCTGAACACGCTGCGCGGCTGGCTGCCGCCCGGCAGCGCGATCGCCCTGACCCACACCACGGACGACGCCACCACCCTCCCCCGTCAGCACGCCCAGGCCCGTGGACACCGTGCCGCAGCCGATCTCGCGGCGGCATCCAGCTGTTCATCGAGGCCTCTGACTCGCACCCAGATCCGCAGCCTCATCGAACCCTGGCCACTGACCGAGCACGGTCTGCTGCCCACCAGCGCGTTCCTCGCCCAGCCTTCCTCCTCTGGCCCGTCCGCCCGCCGCAAGTGCGGCTCCTACGCCGCCATCTCCCTCCACGCGGAGGCGACATGACAGCCCGCATCTCCTCCGAGCCCGACCGGGAGCTCCAGCCCCAGCCGTTGAGATTCCTGGGCCCCGAACGTGACGCCGTGTTCTTCGGCACCGCGCAGTCCCCGCGGGTGTACGAGTGGATGCTCGGCGGCTGCGAGAACTACGAGGCCGACCGGGACCTGGCCCATGCGCTGCTGGAAGTGGCCGACTGGGTCAAGACCTCCGCGCAGCTCAACCGGGACTTCCAGGTCCGGTCCTACACCTGGTGCCGTGAGCAGGGGGTGCGGCAGTACCTGGAGCTGGGATGCGGCTATCCCCACCACCCCGTCCTCTACGACGTCCTCGGCCGGCAGTGCCGGGTCGTCTACGTCGACCGTGACCCGGGCGTCCTCGCTCACGCCCGGACTGACCTCGACCAGGACCACGACACCACCGTCGTCGGCGCGGACGTCCTGGCGATGGACGAGCTGTTGAATAGTGACGCCCTGCGGCAGGCGATCGACCCTTCCCAGCCGGTGGCGGTGTTCCTCGGCGACGTGCTGCCCTGGTGCCCCGACGACTCGGCCGTCGACCGGGCGATGGCGGCCCTCCGTTCGTGGATGCCGCCCGGCAGCTTCCTGGTTCTCACCCACTTCACCGACGAGTTCACGCCCGGCCAGGCCGCGGCCGTGGCCGCCACCTACGCCGCCCACGGTGTGCAGGTGCGCCCCCGTTCGCGGGAGCAGATCGCCGCCCTGTTCGGTGACTTCGTCCACCAGGGGCCGGGCCTGTGCGCGACCGGGCAGTGGCACCGCGGCAGCCCCCAGGCCCGCCGTCCGCCTGAGGGCTCCGCCGCCTTCGCCGGGATCGCCATGAAGCCGACGGCCCAGGGGAGGAACGCTTGACGCCGCCCGACACCACGTGGGACTCCGACCGGGAGGCCGAGTACCTCGCGCAGGAGGAGTACGACCAGTTCCTGGACCTCGGGTGCGGCATTCCGTACTTCTTCGCGATACGGGACGGGAAGCGCTCGTACGACGAGGTGGAGCATGTCCACGAGGCCGTCGCCCGCTTCCAGCCGCACGCCCCGGTCCTCTACGTCGGCATCTCCCCCGTCGCGATCGGCCAGCTGCGTGCCTGCATGGACAACGACGACAACTGCACCTACGTCCACGGCGATATCCGGCACGTTGCGACCCTGCTGGCCTCCCCGCAGGTCACGGAACACCTGGACCTGACCCGGCCGGTAGCGGTGCTGGCCCACGACGTCCTGTCCTGGATGACCCTCATCGAAGCCAGGGAGACCGCCCGCGGGCTCAGGCACGGGCCGCCGCCGGGCAGCGCACTGTCGATCACGCACCCGACCGACGACCTGGGCCTGCCGATGTCGAAGCTCACGCCCCCGTGCGAAGAAGCAGACGTCGTCTACCAGCCGCGTCCCCGGGAGCACGTCGAAGCGCTGCTCGGCGGCTGGCCCCTGCTGCCGCCCGGTCTGGTGCCCACAGGGGCCTGGTCACCGCGCCACGCGGGGACCGAAGCGCCGGGGGACCGCTCCGGCGCGTTCGCCGCGATCGCCGTCAAACCTGCCAGCCGACCCACCTGCTGAAGGAACACCACCTCAGATGTCCAGCATGTCGCTCGTCCCGCCCCGCTCTCCCGCCCCAGTAAACCAGCCGCCTCATGTCTCGCGCGTTGCCGACTACTTCACCGGCGGAATGGACAACTTGCGTGCCGACCGGGAGCTTGCCGACCGGTTGCGCGTGGCGGCTCCGTGGCTTCCGCAGTCGGTGCGGGCCCACCGCGCGCACACCACTCACGTGGTGCGGCACCTGGCGAGCGAGGGCTTTCACCAGTACCTCGACCTCGGGTGCGGCCTGCCATACGCCGAGCAGGGAGACGAGGCCCTCCACCCGTACGACGCGGCCCGCTCGATCCTCGTCGACGTGCACGGCGCCCAGGCCGACGTCCGCACGGTGTACGTCGACAACTACGGACCGGCCTACGGCCACGCCAACACGATCCTGGCCGAGGAGCGCGGAACCCTCGCCGTGAACGCCGACGCTCGCAACGTCGCCGGCCTGCTGGCGCTCCCCTCCGTGACCTCGAAGCTCAACCTGAACCGGCCCGTCGCGGTCCTGGCGCACGACCTGCTGCCCTGGATGGGCGACCACGACGCGGTCGACCTCCTCAACGACCTGCGCCGACTCCTCCCGCCCGGCAGCGCGCTGTCCCTCACCCACACCGCGAGCGACCTGCCTCCCGGCCCCGAGAGCGAGGGCAAGGACTGCATCCGGATGATGTCGGCCCTCTACGCCGAGGCGGGCATCGACTTCCACCCCCGGTCGGCCGGGCACCTGCGGGCCCTGCTGAACCGGTGGTCCGTACAGGAGCCCGGTGTCGTACGCACCGAGCTGTGGGGCTCCGGATACGGCCGGTTCGCTCAGCGGCCCCTCACGGGCGCCGCCGACTTCACCGGCGCCTACGCCGCCGTCGCCCTGACCACCGCACCCTGACGCCGAAAAGGGCCACCCTCATGTCCACCAACTCCACGACCCCGACCTCCGCTACAGCGTGCTGCCGGCACATGCCGCTCTGCCCGCCCGCCGACGCACCGGACCGCGAGGCCGCGCGGCTGACCGCGCACCATCCTGAGCAGGGATGGAGCCTTCTCTGCAACGGCGTTCTGCTCTTCGAGGACACCGGAGAACTGCTGCCCGACGGACAGATCGTGAACCCTCACCGCAGCCCGGTCACGACGGCGGCCGGCCGATGACGGCGGCCCACCGCCTTGGCGCAGCCCTCCCGGGACACTCGGCTGGTACGGGATCAGGACGCTGCGAGCGTCCGCGTACGAGGTGCGGCGAGGGGGCGCTCCCGCGTGCCCGTGGAGCAGCCGGTCGACTTCAGCGGGAGGACCGGCGATGAGCAGGACGCCCGACGGCCCGGCGCGACCGCCTCGGATGCCCTCCGAGTCACCGGTCGATGACGTCGCCCGCAGTCAGGGTCGGGCACAGACCGCCCGGCTGTACAACCATCTGCTGGGCGGCAAGACGAACTACCAGGTGGACCGGGAGGCGGCTGCGTCGCTGCGGGAGGCCTGCCCCGACCTCTCCTTGACCGTGGCGGCCGGCCAGACCTACGCCCGGGCCGTCGCCGGTCACCTCACCGGACTGGGAGTGTGGCAGTTCCTCGACCTCGGTACCGGGATCCCCCTACGGCCCTACCTCCACGAGACCATCGAAAGTCTCGCCGACGACGCCAGGACCCTGTATGTCGACAACGACCCCATGGCTGAGGCGTACGGGCAGAGCTTTCTGACCGGGAACGGCTTCCACTTCCTGGAGGCCGACGTGCGAGACCCCGGGGGCTTGCTCGCGGCAGTGCGGCGTCACGGCGGGATCGACCTGGAACGCCCGGTGGCGTTGTTCATCCATGGCCTTCTCGACTTCCTCGCCGACGAGGAAGAACCGCACGGCATCGTCCAAGCTCTGCTGGACGGACTTGCGCCGGACTCCTATCTCAGCGTGACGCACCACGCAGCCGACCTCACCCCCGACCGGGCGGCCGTCCTCGTGCGCGCCTACCAGGAGCACGGAATCCGTTTCCAGCCGAGAACCCGGGACCAGGTGGAGCGGTTCCTCAGCGGGCTCGACGCAGGTACCGGTCTGACGACGGCCCACCGCTGGGCTCCCGGCCCGGGCCGCGCCCCGATCCCGGGTGGCGACGACCTGGTGCCCCTGTACGCCGGGGTGGGGCGCCTCCCCTAGCCCTCCGCCCCGTCGAGGAACGCTCCGCAGCGCCCAGCTGGCCAGCCCGCGCACACCCTCACCCTCAACTCGACCGTTATGCACCAAATAGGGAATGATATGGATCGCTTTGCTGCTCCGGCGAACCTGGCTCCTCCAGCGGCCGCGCCCGCCGAGCCGCAGTGCCGCGACGTCCCCGTGCCCCTGCGCTCGCGCCATGTCCCCTTCATTGTGGAGCGAGCGCTGTCGGCGGTGGTCGCGACCCGGTACGTGTGCGACCTCCGGCGCGTGTCCGAGGCCGACCCCTCCCACATCAGGGACCTTTGCCGCGGTGGCGGTGTCCCGGACCGGGCCGACAGGGAACGCTGTGCCGTCTCCGGGAGGTCGGAGTGAGCCAGAACCCCTTGCTCACTCCGCGGGAAGCGGAGAGCGTCACGCTGCTGGCCCGTGGGCTGAGCGTCCAGGAGATCGACCAGGAACTCGGCATCGTGACCTCGTCACGTCTGATCGCCTTCGCCAAGGCCAAGGCGATCGTCTCCACCCAGCGCGCCCTGGTCTATGTCAGCCTCGCCCGGGAATGGATCCCGCGCCCGCCCGCCGTACTGCCGCCCGCCCAGCTGAGCCCCGTGGAGGAACTGGTCTGGGCCGGGCTGCGTCTCGACGTCCTGGACGGCCAACTCCCCGGTGCCCTCTCCCAGCTCGCGGGCACGACCAAGGTCCAGGTCACCACCACGCTGAAGGCACTGGTGAAGCAGCAGCAGCTGAATCACTGCGGCCTCATCCGCCATGCGTACGCGATCGGCCTGTTGTCCGGACGTGAGGGCACCGACGTACCACCGCTGCCCTCCCGGCTCGCGCCCCCGCCCCAGGCCCTGACCGTGCCCTGGCAACGGTGCCCGGCCCCGCCGCAGAGCGGCCTCACCGGAGGCAGTGCCCGGCGGTCAGGCCCGCCCGAAACCGGCGACGCCGTCGGAACCGGGACAGCCACGGAAGCGGTCGTGTCCGTCGCGCAGGCGGTGCGGACCGGGGAGGACTTCGACGTGGTCCGGGTCAGCCCAGAGGTGTGCGGCCAACTCCTCGCGGGCCTCCCGCCCGGGGAGCGGGGGCCGGTGGTCTGCCGCGTGGAGTCCGCCACCGCGCTTCTTTTCCTCCCCCCGGCCGTGCTGCCTGATGGGTGGCGTGCCCGGCACGGCCGACTGTGGGCCCGGGGTGCCACGGTGCAACTGCCGCCGGACAACCGCCCGTCCGCCGACGGCTCCTACTGGGCGGTTCCCCGCCGAGCGCCGCTGTGGAGCCCGGACCGCCTGGAGGACCTCCTCAACAACCTGCCGGGCCCTCTCCCAGCACAGCCGGGAGCGGTGTGACCCTCCCCAAAGAACCGAACGGGCCGACGGCAGCTTCCGCCGCTGCCCCCACGCCGACCCACGATCGGACGTCCGCCATGGACCTCACACCGGCCCCGCCGGGCCACCCGCCGCACCCTCCCACCGTCCCGGCTTCGCCGCCTGCCGCCGCGCCGTCACCGGTGCCGGGATGCCGCGCGAGATCACTGCGGGAGCGGGATCCGGTGTCGGGGATCCAGCACAGGATGACGCCTGACATCCAGCTCACCGCGCGGCAGCGGGAGATAGCCGAACGCCTGGTCACGGGGTGGATGCCGGACCGGAACGAGAGCGCCTCCGGCCGGACGATCGACCAGATCCAGGCGAGCCTGGGCGTGCTCACCGTACGCGCGGCGTGCTTCCGCCTCCTGACGCTCGGCCTGGTCCCCGCGCCCGCCCCCGCCGGCGCCCTGGATCTGGACCCAGTCACCCGCACGGCGTGGGAGGCCCTGCGCTTCGACCTCCTGGACGTCGACCTGATACCGACCGTGGCCACCGGGCTCAGCCACAGCGACGATCCGCGGGCGTCCGCGCATGCCGTGGACAGTGCCCTCAACCAGGTGGCACAGCGATTCACGACCACCCGCCACGGGCTCATACGCCTTGGCCTCGCCCACCACGTGCTCTTCGCTGACCAGAACGTGAAGCCACCGGCGCACCAGTTCGCGGCTCCCACACCACCGGGCACGGGAACCTGGGACGCCACGCCCGCTCAACGGCGGGTGCTGGCACTGCGCGCCTCGGGCCGGGACGTGGCCGCCTGCGCCGCTGCTGACGGAACGACGATCGACGCCGTCACCGGCCGCCTCAACGCCGCCAAGCGGATGGCGGGAGGGGTGCGAACCCCCCGGGCGCTCATCCACCGCGCGCTCTGCGACGGCGTGCTCCAGCGACCCGCCCCCCAGCGGGAGACGGACCCCTCACCCCAGAAACAGGCCGTGTGGCGGCACTTCGTCCTCGACGAACCGGAGCCCGCCCTCGCCTCCCGGACCGCCACGCACACCGGCCTGAGCATGAACATCGTCGACCGGTGGACGCGCAGCCTGCGGACCCGGTACCGGGACGACTGCGCTGTCGTCTACGAAGGCTGGCGGTACGGCGTCCTCGACGCGGGCACGCCCACCGACCAGACCTGCTGCGCCGTCACCGGACTGACGACGGCGCACACCGGGGGTGTCCGGTGACACTGTCGAGCCCGGGAACCCGTGTCGTCGGCGCGTGTCTGCGCGACGCGCGCGAGCGGCGCATGATGCTGCCCGAAGAGAGCGCCGACGCCCTCGGCATCGACGTCCCGGCACTGCTCGCGATCGAAGAGGGCCACCGCCGCATCAAGCCCGACGCCCTGGACACCCTCACCGACCTCTACCGGTACCCCGGAACACAGGCTCTGCGCCGACTGCTGGCGCAGCATCTCGACCACGCGGGCGTCGTACGGGACCAGGAGCCCGACCACGCCGCGCGGCTCGCGGCGTGCGTGGACAGCGCCAGTGGCGTCCGGTGGCAGTCGACCGTGGTCCTGCCCGGCCCGTTGCAGACCCCCGCCTACGCACAGGCTGTCGGCGCGGTGCCCGTCACCCGGCCCGGCGCTCCCCGGCAACCGGCCAGCTCGGCGGTGTACCTGGTGGACGAGCGGGTCATCCAGCGCAGCAGCGACGACGCTGCCCTCATGGCGGAGCAGCTGGAGCACCTTCTGCGCCTGCTGGACAGCGGCACGGACATCCGCGTCCTGCCCGCCACCTGCCCCGTCCCGCAGCCCGCCGGCCACCTCGTCGAACTCCACCTGCCCAAAGGGCCGGTCTGGGCCCGCCCGGGCCCCGACCGGGTCGACTACTGCGCGACCCACGGGTTCGCGGACGCCATCACCAACACGCTGTCGGGCACCGACCCGGGCTTCTCCTGGGAGGCCCTCTCCCGCGCGGCCGCCGCCCACCGCGCGCTCGCCCCCTCCCCGCGAAGGGCTCTATCCCCCTCCGGCAACCCGCCCACGCCCGCAGACCGCCCGGCCACCTCCTCCGCCCGGAGGGCACCATGACCGCCCACGGCACCTCCCGCGCGCAGGTCGCCGATCAGGCTGCGATGCGTGACGTCCACGACCGGATCACCGGCGGCTACTACGTGCCCGGGTCCAAGCTCACCCTGCGTGAACTCTCCGCCTCCACCGGACACGACTTCTCCGCTCTGCGGGGGGCCCTGGACCACCTGACCACTACCGGGCTGGTCACCAGCCGAGGGCGGATAGCCGACCCCCGGCCCGACTACCGCGCGGAACGGGCCAGGGCACTCCTGTCCGGGATGATCGAACGGGGTGCGTGGCCGGCCGACACCGTGCTGCCCGCCCGCCTCGTCCTCGGCCGGCTCCTGCTGACCGAGCCGGCCCACCTCACCCAGGCCCTCGGCGCACTGGCCGATGACGGCGTCCTGCGCATGGAGCCCAAGGGCCCGCCGCGCGTACTCCCGGCCCCCGCCGGTTCCCCCGCCCGGGCCCCGTGGCCGCCCGGCGAGACGGACGTGCTGGACGCCCTGCCCAGCAACACGTTGCCCGGAGCCGCCCACGACGCGGACTCCCTCCACCTCGTCGCGCACGCGGTCCGCGAACGGTACAAGGACGGCGTCTGCCTCCCCTCGGAGGCAATGACCATGCAGGAGGGCCGTCAGGCCGAAACCGTGCACCGCCTCGTGACGCAGGCTTTCGCGCACACCTCAGGCCAGGCAACCACACAGTCCCCGACTGTGCGGTCCACCGCCGCCCAGGTGATGGCCTGTCACGCCCTGCCCCGGAACGGGCCTCTCTACGAGCGGCTCTACCGCATCACCGTGCTCGCGACCACCCTCGCGCACCTCGCCGACGCCCTTGCGAAACCTGGCCCACGTCACGTTCCCACCTCCGCGCCCCGTGCCTGGCCCATTCACGCCCCGGAGGGCCCATGAGACCTCTGCTCCGGGCTCCGCCATCAGCGCGGCCGCGGCCGGCCGACGCCCAGAGCCGCAACGGGATACAAGCGGCCGGCCTTCGCATTGAACCCGTCCCGTACACCGCTCCGCCGAGGCCCCTGTGCCCGGCACCGGCATACCGACAACACATCGAGAATCAGGAAGACATCAGGTGAAGACCCACATCGTGCACCAGGCGGGCAGCAGGTTCGACGAACTGGCCCAGCGCATCGAAACGCTGGTGGCGAAGGCAGCCCCGTTGGTAGAGGAAGTGACCCAGCTTCGCTTGCCCGACGCCCTGGTGATCCGGACCATGACGTGGCGCAAGAGGCGCCGGGTAATGAGCCGCCACGCCCGGCAGGTGTTGCGCGCGGAGGCCTACGAACTCCGCCCCCCGCTCAGCAGCATCCGCGCCGCGAAGGGGGACATGAGGGCCGCCCGGGCAGCAATGCGAACGCATTGGATGGGAATGGGCGCCGAGACCGTCGACCTCCGCGGCCGGGCCGAGATTCTGCTGTTGCCCCAGGCCCTGCGGGAAGCCGGACGCCTGCACGACGACGACTCGCTCCTTCAGGTCTTCGCTCATGAGCTGACGCACGTCGCCCAGTGGAAGTACGCCGGGGAAGATGCGTGGCGCCGCGCGCTCACGCTGTTTCCCGCCGAGCGGGGCATCACGGACCGCGACTACTCCTTCCTTTTCGAAGGGCATGCCTACTGGACCGATGCGCAGGTGACCGCCAAGATCCTGGGCGCCCCGGTTCCGATCGCCGAGATCAGCCCCCACTCCACGCTCCGCTACCGAGCCATGGCCGAGGCCCCCGAAGCCGAAGCGGCCGTACGGCATATCAGGACGGCCCGCGACAGCGTGTCCGCCGCCATCAGCGCGCACGGCCTCGACCTCATCAACGACGCGTTGCGCGACCCGAAACTGGTGCCGCTCAGGTCCGAGACCAGCACCCCGGAGGCCTGGTCAGCGCGCCTCACCGACAAGCGGGCCGAGCAGTCGCGACGGTGAACGAGAAACGCCGAGGCCCGCCGTGCCGACGACTGGCGCAGGCGGGCGCAGGCGCCCTTGGAGCCGCAGCCTCAGCACCCCCACAGTCCTTCTTCCAGGAGACCCCTGTGTCCAGACGCCGCCCCGCTGTCGACCGCCCAGCCTCAATCGACCCCGAGGCACCTCACGCCCGGCACCGTCGACCGGCCACATTGCTACCCGCGTCCCCGCCCCAGTCACCGGGACCACGCTGGGCGGCGTTCACGACCGCCGTACGCGCGCATCGCCCCGTTGCACACGACTTGGACGTCCGCGAGGGCGAAGTGCCGTTCACGGGCGACGGCCTCGGCCACTTCTTTTCCCACCCCTGACACCCCACCGATCCGCCCGACTCGGCCGTCGACGCGAAGGACCACGATGCCCCGACCTCCCTCCTACCAGGCCCAACGCCCCATCCTGGTGCGCGCGCCGCTCCACGCCGACCTGTCCATCCCGCAGCTCCCGGACCTCCGAGAGGACGGGCACGCGGCGGCGGCCGCGCGCCGCACCTGGCTGGAGGAGGTGTGGGCGGACGACCGGTTCGCCGAGGCCGTACGGCACGCCTCCCCGAGTCTGGGCAGCACGATCGACACACTCGCCGGTGCCCGCACTGCGGATGACCCCGCCGTACGGCAGGCAGTGCGGGCGCTGGCCGGATACGCACTGCGGGCCGTGCACCGGCCCACCCCGTTCGGGCTGTTCGCCGGAATCGCGGAAGGCTCATTCGGTGAAGCGGCGCGGGCCGACTGGGGCACCGGGCACACCGTGGTCGCCTCGGCAGGAGCGCAGTGGATGGCCGACATCGTCGACCGGCTCGCCCAGGACCCCGAGGTGCGCACCCGGGTGAGCGTCGTCGCGAGCAACGGCGCCCGGGTGAGCGGAAGCCGGCTGGTGGTGCCCTGGCGGCGGCGCCGCAAGGGCGAGGACGACTCCGCGGTGCGTTACACGACCTTGCGCCACACGGAGGTGGTCCGCGCGCTCCTCGCTCTGACCGCGTCCCCGCTCCCCTACCGGGAAGCCGTGGGCAAGGCCGCCGCCGAGAGCGGCTGCGATGCCGGGCAGACGGCGGCGGTGCTGGATCAGCTCATCGAACAGCACGCCGTGCTCACCATGCTGACGCCGCCGACCACCGTGACCGACCAGCTCGGCCATCTGCGGACCGTGCTGCGGGACGCCGGAGTACACCCGTCGGCGGCGAAGGGCTTGGCCGGGGCGCTGCAGGACATCGGCGGGGTGCTGGAGCAGCACAATCGGCCTGGGTGCCGAGTCGAGGAGGCCCGGGAACTGCGCACACGGCTCCGGAAGCGAATGCTTCCCTGGAGTCCGGTGTCGGACCAACTGGACCTCGATGTACGTCTGGACGCCGACGTCACCCTGCCCCGTGCGGTGGCGTGGGAGGCGGAGAGGGCTGCGGGGCTGGTGGCCCGGCTGTCCGCCGAGCCCGACGGGACGGCCGCGTGGACCCGCTACCGTCGCCGGATCGCCGACCGGTACGGGCCCGGCGTCCTTGTTCCCGTCGCCGACCTCCTCGACCCGGCGACGGGCCTGGGCCTCCCGGAGGACTTCCACGGCACCCCGCGCGCACCCGCACCGGGGCTCTCGCACCGCGACGCCGTCCTGATGGCCCATGCCCAACAGGCCGCCGCCGAGCACCGCGAACTCGTCCTGGACGAGGTGCTCATCAACGAACTCACCCGCGACCACCCGGTGGCCACGGGGCCGGCGACGCTGGAGCTGAAGACGTCGATCCACGCCGCCAGCAAGCAAGACCTGGACGCGGGCCGCTTCACCCTGCTCATCGACCGCGTCAGCCGAGGGTGGGGCCACTTCTCTGGAGGCCGGTTCGCGCGACTGCTCCACCACCGCTCCCCCGCGATGCCGGGCGGTCTGCTCGCCACGCTCATGGACCGTCCCACCGCCACCCGCGGCGCGGTACCCGCCCAGCTGGCCTACCCCGGGCTGCAGCGCAGCCACCCCGTCGTCACCACGACCCCCCGCCTGGGCCCCGACCTGATCACTCTGTCCGAACCGTCGGCTCCAGCGGACATCACCGCCCCGCCGATCGCCCTCGACGATCTCGCCGTCCTCCTCGACCCGGCCGCCGACCGGCTGCACCTGGTCCGCATCTCCACCCGCCGGATCATCGAAGCCTTCACGCCGCACCCACTGCAATGGGAGTTCCTCACCCCCACCGTCGGCCGGTTCCTCGACGAACTCACCCGCGGCCAGGCCGCCCGGGTCACCGACACCTTCGGCGTGCTGTCGACATGGGACTGGGGAGCGGCCCGGCTCCTGCCCCACCAGCCCCGTGTCCGGGCCGGACGCACCATCCTCAGCCCCGCCACCTGGGACCTGAGCCACGCCCAACTCCCCAACACGAACACCTCCGGGCGGCATTGGGACGATGCGTTCCGCGCGCTCCGGGAACGCTGGGCGATCCCGGACCGGGTCCACGTCCAGTGGTTCGACCAGCGCCGCACCCTGAACCTGACCGACGCCACCCACCGGACCCTGCTCCGCGAGGAACTGACCAGGGACCGGCCCGCCGGGCGGGCCCAGCTCATCGAGGCCGAACCTGCGGAAGCGTACGGGTGGTGCGGCGGCCGCCCGCACGAGATCGTCACGCTGCTGGCCTCCCGCACCCAGGCGCCCGAGCCCGCCGCCGTGCGCACCGCGCCCGTCGCCCGGCGCAGCGACGTGGGGATGCCCGGCGCCTCCGCGTACCTGCGGGTGCGCCTGCACACCGGCCACCCGCAAATCCACCCGCTGCTGACCGAGCATGTTCCCGACCTCATGGCGGACCTGGACGGACCCGCGTGGTGGGCTGCCCGCGACGACGACTACCCCGGCCGCGCCGAGCTGACGATCCGCATGCCCAGCCCGGAGACGGCCGCCCCGGCCCTGGGCGTCGTCGGACGATGGGCCGAGGTCCTGACCCGGACCGGGGTGCTGTCCAGCCTCGCCGTCCTGCCCTACCGCCCCCGGCCCGGGATCTGGGGCGAGGGCCCCGTGATGACCGCCGCCGAGAATGTCCTCGCCGCGGACACCGCGTGCACCGTTCACCAGCACGCCCACGTCACCGGTGAGGACCCCCGCGTCCTCGCAGCCCTGAACGTCCTCGCCATCACCGCCGGCCTCACCGGCAGCCACCGGGCCGGTCTCACGTGGATCGTCGCCCAGCCGAAGCCAGCCGCGACACAGCCACTGGCCCGGGCCCTAGACCAAGCCACCCGGGCACGGGTTCATACCCAGCCGCTCGTCGACAGCCTCTCGGTCCTGCCCGGCGGGCGGAGGCTGGTCAACCAGTTGTGGCCCCAGCGCGACACAGCGCTCCTCGCCTACGCCACCCAGCTGTCGGAATCCGACCGCTGCCGGGACACGGTGCTGCACGAACTGGTGCGTGCCCACCTTCGTCTGGCCCTGCACAGCTCCGCCGACCGGGCAACTGCCTGGCGCCTGGCCCGCTCCGCCGCCCTCGGCCATCTCGCCACCGCGCAGGAAATGGAATGCGACCAGTGAAGGAATCAGCGATGAAGGGCCCCGGCCGCTCGGCCGCACCGGTCGGCGAACCCATCCTCGTCAACGTCGCGGCAGCCGACGCGCTCTCCCGGGCAGGACTCGTCGCGCAGCTGCGCCCGCACCCCGAGGTATGCGTCCTGGACGAGGGAGACAGCACCGAAGCCGCGGTGCTGGTCCTCGTCGCGGACACCGTCGACGAGAACGTACGCGTCCTGGTACTCCGCACGAGCCGGACCACCACGATGCGCACGCTGCTCGTCGTCACCTCGATCGACGAACAACACCTGGTCAGCGCAGTTGAAAGCGGAGTCACCGGAATTGTCCGCCGAGCCGACGCCTCCCCCGAGCACCTCATCCAGGCCATCCGCTCCGTCGCCCGACGAGACGGTCATCTGCCCGGCGACCTGCTCGGACAGCTCCTCACAACCGTCGGCACCGTACAGAAGACCCTGCTGGGCCCTCGCGGGCTGTACTTCGCAGGCCTCAACGACCGCGAGCGGAACGTGCTTCGCCTGCTGGCCGACGGACACGACACCAGTGACGTCGCGGAGAGCCTGGGCTGCTCCCAGCGCACGGTCAAGAAGATCCTCACCGATCTCATGCATCGGCTCAACCTGCGCAATCGCACGCAGGCGGTGGCGTACGCGCTGCGCAACGACCTCATCTAACCGGAAGCGAAAGGACCACACCCGATGACCGGCGACTCACCGCCCCCCACCGCCCTGCATCTGATCGTTGAGCGTCTGGCCGATGGCGCCTCCCAGGAAGGATCCGCCCTGTGACGGAGCGTCCGTCCGCCAACGTCGTGAGCAGCCAAATGGCGGCTCACGCCGGGCCCCCTGCCCCGTCCGCATCGCGGCCGCTGTGGCCCCACCAGCGCGACGCCGTCAACGACGCCGTCGGCGAACTGAAGGTCGCCGACCGGGCGACCGTGGTGATGGCCTGCGGCACGGGCAAGACCCGTGTTGCTGCTGAGACTGCCCTGCGCCTGGCGGGTGCGCGTAGTGGTGGCTTCCTCTACACAGCCCCGAACCTCGAGCTGCTCTCGCAGACGCTGGCCGAGTGGCGCACCACCTTCGGCCACGAGCCGTGGGGCCGGATCATCGCCGTCTGCTCGGACAAGGACCTCGACGGGAAGCAGGCTGCTGAACTTCACGCCGGGCGAGCGGCGGTTACCACCCAGCCCGCCGAGCTCGCCGCCCTGGCACCGAAGACCGGGCGCTTCACCATCCTCAGCACCTACCACAGCCTCGGCGTCGTCGGTGCTGCGCAGCGTCACCACGAGATGCCCATGATCGACCTGCTGGCAATCGCCGACGAAGCCCACCGTACGGCGGGCGCGGTGCACAAGCCCTGGACGGCCTTCCACGACGACACCCGCATCCGCGCAGCCCGGCGTCTCAACCTCACCGCGACCCCCCGCATCGTGGCCGGCGGTGACCAGGTGATCAGCATGTCCGACGAGCGGGTCTACGGCCGGACCTGCCACACACTGCCTTTCGGGAGGGCCATCGAGCTCGGGCTGCTCGCCAACTACCGGGTCGTGGTGCCCGTCATCGCCACGGATCAGCTGCGCGAGGCGGCCCGTGTCCTGCGAGGACGCAGCGACTTCTTCCGCATCGGCAAGACCGCCATGTCCCCCGACGCCCTGGCCACGCAGATCGCGGTCCTGCGGGCCGCCCGCACCTACGGCGTCCAGCGCATGATCACCTTCCACAACCGAGTGACCCACGCACGCTGGTTCGCCACCACCCTGCCTCTGACGGCAGATCTGCTGCCTCCCGGTGAGAGGCCCGAGCATGTGAAGGCCGGACACGTCCACGGCGGACAGACGCTGGCCGAGCGCCGGGCCGTCCTGAAGGGCCTGCGCTCGGATGGAGACGAGTTCTGCGTCGTGTGCAACGCCCGCGTCCTGGGCGAGGGCATCGACCTGGAGGTGGACGGCATCGCATTCATCGATCCCCGGAAGTCGGTGATCGACACAGCTCAGGCCGTCGGGCGTGCGCTGCGGCTCGGACGCCGGGGAGCGGCGAAAACCGCCACCATCCTTATCCCGGTTCACCTGCGGGAGGGACAGGATCCCGAAACCGCTCTGGAGTCCTCGCAGTTCGGACCGGTCTGGGAAGTCGTGCGCGCTCTCGCCTCGCACGACGAAGTGCTCGCCGGCAATCTCAAGGACCTGCGCCGCCGCATCGGCATCTACGGCAACCTGCGCGACCCTGCCCGGCGCTCCGAATTGCCGGAGTGGCTCGACGTTACCGGCGTGCCCGTGCCCGCAGGGTTCGCCGAAGCCATCACCGTGCACTTGGTCCGTTCCAGTACAACTCCCTGGGAGGAGTTTCTCGGCGCTTGCTCAGCCTTCTACGCGGAGCACAACCATCTGGACGTTCCCCCTCAGTACACAACTCCCGGCGGTCTCCCTTTGCACGAGAAGCTTCATCACCAGCGTCAGAGATACCGCAGAGGAGTTCTCGACCCGCGACGCAAAGAGGAACTGGAAAAATTCGGAATAGTTTGGGAGGTCCTCGACAGTAAGCGCCAGCGCTTCCGTGACGAGCTCATCAGATTCCGCCGGGAACACGGGCACCTGCGCATCCCGAAGGGTTTCCGCACCGGCGGTGATAATCCCATGAATCTCGGGAGCGCCGTGGGGACCGTCCGAGCCCGGTATGCAGCCGGGAAACTCTCCACCGAAGAGATCGATTTCTATGAATCTCTTGGAATGATCTGGCGGGTCACCGAGGCCGATCGAGCGCAGTTTCTCGAGGACCTGCGCCAGTACAAGGACCAGCACGGCCATCTCGACATCCCGGTGAAGTGCGTTCTCCCCGGTGCCCCGCCACGCAAGCTCGGCCAGCAGGTATCAATCCTGCGATCGCAGTTCGTGCGCGGTGAGCTGCCTCCGGAAATGATGACCGCATTGAAAGAAATCGGATTCATCGAGAACGTCTACGAATTCCGATACCAGAGGTATCTTGACGCCTTAATCCTATTCAAGGAGGAGAACGGGCACGTAAGGCTTCCCCCCGGATACCGTACACCCCCGCCGGGCGATCTAGCCCTCTATGAATGGTTGCAGAACAGAAAGAGCGATTACACGAAGGGCAAACTTCCACCGGAGCGCATACGCGATCTCGTCGACCTGGGCTGCGAGTGGCACAAAGGAGGCATGGCGTGAACCCGAACGGCAGAATTCCAGCGAACCGGGGGGTGGGGCTGCCCGGGCCGTACTCCGCCACGACCACCGGGCGGAGCGGCGCGCTGTCCGCCGTCACAGGCCCGGGCGCGACGGCCGCGAACACGATCAACGATGGGGTGTTCCAGGGGCCCGTCGTACTGGCCGGGACCGTCACCGGAGGAATCCACCACCATGCTGCGCCGCCACTGAAAGTGGCCGCGTGTCAACTCCCACGGCTCGCACCGTACTTCACCAACCGGTGCACCGAGCTCGCTGCGCTGGAAGCAGCCCGGGCCACCGGCACTCAGATGGTCGTGCTCAGTGGGATCGCCGGAGTCGGTAAAAGCGCCTTGGCCGCCCAGTGGCTGCACACCCAGCAGGACACCGCCGATGCCCAGTTGCACGCCGACCTCACTCCTCCGCTCGCGGCCGGCTCCCTTCCCGAGGCGGTGCTGGCCCCATGGCTCCGCGCGCTCGGGGTAGAGCGTGCCTCGGGCCGGGGAGCGGAGCTAGTCGGGCTGTGGCGCTCGCTGACGGCGCAGCGGGAGGTACACGTCCTCATCGACGGTGCCCGCGACGCCGAGCAGGTCCGCCCGCTCCTCCCCTCAGGCACCCGCTCTTTCGCCTTGGTCACCAGCCGGCGGCTGCTGTGGGAGCTGTCTGCCGACGGCGCCCTGCTGCTGCCGCTGGGCCCGCTCGCCCCGCGGGACGCCGTCACCCTGCTCTGCGCGGCCGCCGGCGTCCCCGAGGCGGCCGTCGCCGAGGAGCGCGCGGCGGCGGCCGCAGCCTGGGCAGCGTCCTGCGCTCACCTGCCACTGCCGTTGGTCCTCACCGGGGCCCGGTTGCGCTCCCGCCCTGCTCGCCCCTTCGCCCCGCCCCGAGCCGGCGTGGCCTCACCTCAACCTCAGGAGCATGCCCTCGTGGCCATCACCACGGCGCTGGACGCCAGTTACGCCGAGCTGGAGGCCGAGGCCCAGCGCCTGTACCGGACGCTGGGTGCCCTGCCCGCCCCCACGGTGGACGCGGACCTGGCCGCCGCCGTCTGCGAACTGCCCGTGGCCACCGCCGGATGGCTCCTGGAGATCCTGGCCGAGGAACGTCTTCTGGACCCCGGTCCCGGGGATGGCTCTGCGGCTCGCTATCGGATGAACGCAGCGTTACGGGACCACGCCTGGTCGAAAGCGAAGGCCGAGCCCGATGCGGCCGAACAGCGCGAGGCGGCCCTTCGGCGGCTGTGCATGTGGACGCTGGATCTCCTGCGGCACGCGCAGAAGCTGCTCACCCCTGCCCAGGCGACCCTGCTCACCCCCCGGCAGCTGCCGGACAGTCCCTTCACGGACGGGGATATGGCCTTGGCCTGGCTGGACGATCAGGAGGAGAACCTCCTGCCGGTTGTCGCGGCCGCCGCTGCGGAGCGGTGGGACGAGCTCACCTACCAGCTGGTCGACGCGTGGTGGCCCTACTTCCTGCTCCGCCACCCCTTCGACCTGTGGCTGCCCGCACACGAGCTCGGGGTGGCCGCAGCCCGGCGAGCGGGCAACGCGCCGGTCCTGCGGCAGCTGCTCGCCTCCTGGGCCATCGGGATCAGCGCCTCCGGCCACCCCGCCGACGCCATCCCCCTCCACGAGGAACTGCTGCACGCGGCGCGGGGGGCGGGCGACGTGCGGGACGAGGGACAGGCACTGCTCGGTCTCGGCGGGTGCCACCTCGACGCCGGCCACCCCGCGCCGGCCCGACTGCACCTGCGGGAGGCGATCGTCCGGTGGGAGTCCTGCGGGTACACCCGTGGGATCGGTCTGGCGGAGATCACCCTGGGGCAGGTCTGCCTCGCGGACGAGAACCCGGCTGCCGCCACGGTGCATCTGCTGTCCGCGTACGGGCGGCTGACCGAGATCCAGGAGCACTTCGAGGCAGGGCGGGCGCTGGCCCTGCTCGGCCACGCCCGGAGCACCGGCGGAAACAGTGCCGAGGGCATCAGCGACCTGGAGCGGGCCCTGGACCTGGTCGCCATGAGTGCCCTCTGGCGGGCGCGGACGCTGGAGTGGCTGGGTGACGCACACCAGCACCGGGGTGACGAGGCCACCGCCCGCACCTGTTGGCGCTCGGCCGCTGATGCGTTCGCCACGATCCGCCGGGACGACGCCGTGCGTCTGTGGGCGAAGGCGACCGGCCGGTGACCCCGGCCGCCGGTTCCGGCAGCCACACGGAGACCCGGAACACGGTCACCGGCGATGCGACCGTATACGGGGCGGTCATCCAGGCCGGGAGCATCACCGGGGGCATGCATATCCACCCCGGCTCTCCCGCCCTGCCCATTCCTCGGCAGCTCCCGCCCGTGCCGGCCACGTTCACCGACCGGCAGGAATCCGTGGACGCCCTGGGCGACTGGATCCGGGAGCACTCCGCCTACGTACGGGCCATCGCCGTGCACGGCACCGCGGGGATCGGGAAGACCACCCTGGCCGCACGGCTCCTGGACGGCCTGCGCGACCAGTTCCCTGCCGGCCAGCTCTACGCCGACCTCCGAGGCGCGCGCAGGCCGGGGCACGCCTCCTCACTGACCGATGTGCTCGGATACCTGCTGCGCTCGCTGTACACGGGCAGGCTGCCGTCCGGCCTGGATGAACGGGGGGCGCTGTGGCGGTCGGTGACGGCCGGGTGCACGCAGCCGCTCGCCGTCCTCCTCGACAACGTCGTGCTCGCCGAGCAGGTCCGGGCCCTGATGCCGGGGGGCCGGGGCCACCTCGTCGTCGTCACGAGCCGCGAGCCGCTGAGTGATCTGGTGCGCGACGGGGTGCTGCTGCACCAGCTCGCCCCCCTCGCGCCGCCGGCCGCGCTGCAGTACCTGGCACGTCTGGCCGGCCAGGAGCGTATCGACGTGAACCCGGCGGCAGCCCGCCGGATCACCGAGCTGTCCGCCGGGCTGCCGCTCGCGCTCGGGCTCGTGGGCGGCGAGCTCGCCGCCCACCCGAACCGGGACCTTGGAGCCATGGCCAACGTCCTGGAACACGCCCACCACCGAACACGCACCACTTCACACCCGCCGTCCACGACAGGAATCGCCGTGACCTCTTCGCTCCACCTCGCCTACGCCAGCTTGCCGCCCGCGTCCGCCCGTCTCTACCGGAACCTGGGCCCGCTGAACTTCACCCCCGACATCGACACGGCACTCACCGCCGCACTCGCCGACCTGACGCCTCAGACCGCCGCGCACCAGCTCCAGACCCTCCACGAATCCGGGCTGCTGACGGTGAGGTCCGAGTCCGACCCGGTACGCGGCACCGTCTACACACTCCACGACGAGGCCCGCGCCCACGCCCGCGGCCGCACCGAGGACGTGGCCACCGACGGCGAGCGCGAGGAGCGGGCCCGACGGGTCCTCGACTATCTGCTACACAACCTCACCGCGGCGGAGCGTGAACTCACCCCCGAGCACCGTCGCCTCGCGCGCACCTACCTCTACCCCCCGCCCGGGCCCGCCCCGTTCACCGACGCCGCCGGGGCAACAGCCTGGCTCCACGCGTACGCCGAACACTTCCTGCCCGCCGTACGGGCTGCGGCCGCCGCCGGACTGCACGCCACAACCTGGCAGCTCACCCACGCCCTGTGGTGCTGGCTGCGCCTGTCCCACGACTACGCAGCATGGTCCGAGTCCCACGCCCTGGCCGCCGACGCCGCCCGCGCGGACGGAAACGCCCTGGCCCAGTGCGAGATCCTCGGCACCTGGGGCATCGGCCTACGCAACGAGCACCGCTACGACACGGCGATCGAGAAGTTCACCGCCGTCTTGGATCTCGCCCGTGACGGCGGGGACCAGCGTGGCGCGGCGCAGGCCTTGCACGAGATCGGCGCCACGCACCTGGCCGTCGGCCGCCGTGACCTCGCTGGCCGGTTCCTGTCCGAGGCACGGCAGCTGCGCGAGGGCCTCCTGAACGCCGCCGAAGACCCCGCTGAGCAGCGGGCTCACCGGCGGTCGGTGGCACTGACCGACATCTGCCTCGGCGAGCTCGCCATCGCTCTGGGGCAAGGCGAAGTGGCAGTTGCCCGACTCACCGGCGCTCGCGACTCGCTCCTCGACATCCCCGATCCCCTGGACGCGGCCCGCGCTTGCGCGTATCTCGGCCGGGCTCACGCCCTCACCCGGGACTACGACGCCGCACAGGACCAGGGCCGCCGAGCTGTGCACGAGTGCACAGGCCTGGGGACGTACCGCTGGACTGCGCGGAGCACCGAGATGCTCGGCCGCACCGTCCTGGAAGCGGGCCGCCACGCAGAGGCCCGCATCCTGCTCCAGCAGGCCCGCGGCCTCTTCGCGCCCATCAGCCCGGCGGATACCGAACGCGTCGACGTTCTCCTCCACCACCTTGACTCCACCCGGCCCCCCGAGCGCTGCCCCCTCCGCGAGAAGCACGAGTCGTGACTGCCCCGTGTCGTCACGCAACCGAACCCCGCTCCCGCATCAGGCCGACACCTTCGATGTCCCGCCCGCGCGGACCAGCGTCCGCCCCTGTCCTGATCTCCGAGAGGAGCTGCGATGCACCACCATGTTGGCCGCCTGATCGCCAACCGCTACCGGATCACCGAACCGGCCTCACCGGGCGACGATGCAGCCGGTTTCCTCGCCACCGACGAGCGGCAGGCCACCGAAGTCACCGTGCTCGTCCGCCCCTACGCCCTGCCCGAGGTACTCATACCCGACGACTCCCACCGGTACGGGCCCCGCACCGATCGGGCACCGTGGGAAGCGGCGAAGATCACCGACATCGTGCGGGTGGTCACCCAACTGCCCGAGCACAAGCACGTCGGCGTACTTCGCGATGCCGCCGCCGACGGCGACCTCGTGTGGCTCGTCCAGGAGCGCATCGCCCCGGGCGAACCGCTATCCCGAACACTGACCCGCGGTCCGGCCGACCCGCATCGCGCTGCGGAGATCGCGCACGACCTTCTGCGGGGCCTACGGCACCTGCACCGGCGCGGCTGGCACCACGGCAACATCACGCCGCAGACCGTCTGGCTCGACGACTACGGCAACGCCATTCTCACCGGCCTGGATCAGGCCGTTCTCGACGACCTGGTCTGCGGGATTCCCCGCAGCATGCCTCAACCGCCCGCCCCGCCACCCGCAGTCACCGGACCCGGCTTCCGCACGCCACCGCAGCCCGCCGCCACCGCACCCCCGGTCGCCGTACGGCCGGGAGCAATCGGCGGGATCGCGGGCGGCGTACGCGCCGACGCCTTCCGCGGCACCGGCGCCGGACCACGGGCGGCCGTTGCCCGGCCCCGGCCGCACACCGAAGCCGCACCCCCCGAACCGGCCACGCCCGCGGCTCGCCCGCCGCTCACCCCGCTGGAGGCCGGCCGCGCGCAGCAGCTCCGCATGATCACGGTGGGATACGTGGTGGAGCGGTGGGCGCCCGAGCAGGCGCTCCTCCTCAGCGACGCAACGCCCGTCATACCGCCGGTCGGCCCGTCAACCGACCTCTGGGCACTGGGCGCCCTGCTGTTCAGGGCCGTGACGGGAGGCCCGCCATACCCTGAACTCCATGACACAGCCGAGCTGCTGGACATGGTCCGCTCCGAGCCGCCCGCCTACGCGGAGGACACCGGTGCCCTGCGGCCACTGATCGAACAGCTCCTCTGCTCCGACCCCCTCAAGCGCCCGAGTACCGAGGAGCTGCTGCGCTGGATCGCCTCCATAGCGCGTGACGCCCCAGAGCCCACCACGGTCGCCCCCGCCCGGGAACCCGCTCCGCCCCCTGGGACCAGCCTGGTTCTGCGCTTCCGCGGGCACCTCGTACGACGGAGCAGAAAAGCCATGCCCCCGTCACGGCCTGTTCGCCGCCGGGCCCGTCATCGACGGCCCGACTCACGTCTACGGATCCCGCCACGAACCGTCTGCCTCATCACGCTCACCGCGGCCACGGCCCTCACCTTCAGCGTCTACACCAGCACCCGGGCCCCTGGCCCCAACCACGCACCCGCCGACGACCGGCATCTCCCGCCGCAACCCTCGGCCCCCGGACCGTCGCCTGATACCCAGCCGGTCGTCCGTGACCCGGCCGGCTTCAGCATCGCCACCGCCCCCGGCGCCCACCGGCACGCCACACCACGCACAGTCGAGTACCGGCACAACGGGATCACCATCACTGTCGTGCCGGGGCACGACACCTTGCACCCCAGCGAATCGCCGCTCGACTACCAGAGACGGCAGCCGGAACTCGCCGCCGTCCGAGCCGACCCCGAAAGCACAGCCTCCGGACTGCGCCTCACCACGATCGGCCAAGGCGGCACCATCGCCGAAGGCACCTACCGGTTCTCTCCCGACGTCGGTCCGCCGACCTACCTACGCAACCGGGTCAATGTCCTCGGCGGCAAACTCCACGTCCTCCTGGTCTCCGGACCTGTCGCTCGCCACGAGCAGATCGACGCCGCATACCTCCAGGCAGCCGAGTCCTATGAGCCCACACTCCTAGAACAACAGCCCGCGCGGCGCGCGGCCCCCTCCTAGTCCGCAGAAACTCGCACCCGGGAATAAACAGCGCCGCCGGAGAGCCAACCCTGGCGGCGCAATTCGCTATTCCTGAATATGGAAACTCGACACCGAGAAGGGCAATTGACACAGTTCCGCCGATTCGATTGACGAGCCCATTTGCAGACCCCTAACGTTGCCCGGAGTGTGCGAACAAGGGGCTACGTAAAAGGCAGTTGGCAGGAGCAGCCAAGGCGCGGACCATCACCCCCGAGGGAGTCACGAAGCTCTCCCGCCGGGGATGGTCCGCCTCGATCGGCTGATCGTCCCCCCGCGCCACAACCTGTTCCTGCCCCTTACAGAGCTTCTGCAGACCATTTCCCCGCCAAGCGCAGTCCACCGCGCCGCCCCGACCGCACCAAATGGGAATCGGACATCCGTCTGGCCGATCGGCCAGACGCCACCGTGCTCTCTGCCCCCACCTTCTCCTGCTTGGAGGCCGGATGACCGTCATCGTCGGACTCGTCCACAAGAACCGCGTCCACCTCGGAGCCGACTCCGCCGGCGTCTCCGGCCTTCAACTCACGGTCCGCGCCGACCGCAAGGCATTCCGGAACGGCCCGTACGTCATGGGCTTCACCAGCAGCTTCCGAATGGGCCAGTTGCTCCGCTACGCCTTCCAGCCCCCGCCCCCCACCGGCGATCTCCACGGCTTCATGGTCACCACCTGGACCGACGCCCTTCGGACCTGCCTCAAGGACGGCGGCTGGGCCCGCCGTGACAGCGAGCAGGAACAGGCCGGAACGTTCCTTGTGGGCGTACAGGGAAAGCTGTTCAGCGTCTGGGACGATTACCAGGTCGCTGAGCACGCCGACGGCTACGCCGCAGTCGGCTGCGGAGACGAACTCGCCCTCGGCGCCCTCCACGCCACCGCCCACCTTGGTATGGCCCCGCGAGCACGCCTCACCGCCGCCCTCGCCGCAGCCGACCACCACAGCGCCGGAGTCACCGGCCCCTACGCCTACGCCAGCACCCTCAAGCAGTAGTGGCGGAGACCTGGGACACCGACCCCGACCAGCTCGCCAGAACGGGCCTGGCCACAGGGCCAGGCCCGCAGGTACTGGTGCATTCCAGGCGCCGGCCTCGGCGTCGGCTGACCTGTGGCGCAGCACGGGGACGTGGTGGAGGTAGCAGATGATGGGGATCCTGGCCTCAGAGCTCTCCGGGAGGACTTGTTGGTTGAGCATGGCCGCAAGCCGAAGGCGGTCACCACCATCGATGTTCTGGGGTATCGGCTACCGGGAGGGGGCGCCCGCGGCGGGCCTCAGTGGGCGGGCGTTCACCCTGCCCCAGGGGAGGTGACATCGTGGCCGCGCTAACGAGCGATGCTCCCTTCGTCGCGATGACATTCGTGGTGATCGACTTCGAGGGCCTCACCCCCGCCGGGCGTCCCGCCGAGCCGATCGAGGTCGCAGCCCTCGCGCTGCGCACACGGGAGGGCCGATTGGTGGAAGTCGGCCGGTACGAGGCGTTGATGCGGCCACCTGCCGACGTGCCCGTGACCGCGCGGGACGTGCAGCTCAAGGGCATTACCCAGCGGATGCTCGACTCGGCGGCTTCCGCTGCCGAGGTGATGGCGCGGCTCGACGCGCGGCTGACGGCTCCGCCGTACCGCCTAGTCGCCCACCACGCCTCTACAGAAGCCGGAATCATCGCCCGCCAGGCCGCCCACTGTCCCGTACTCGCTTCGACTCCGCTCCTGGACACCTTGCGTCTGGCTAGGGTTGTCCTGCCCGGACTCCGCTCCTACGGGCTGGACAGTCTGCTGCGCTACTTCGGCATTCCTACGCCTGCCGGCCGGCATCGGGCAATGCCGGATGTAGAGGTGACCTCCGAGGTGCTGAGCCGACTGCTGGCCGACGGTGTCGCCGCGGCACGATGGAGCACTCTCCTCGAACTCGATATCGCCGGCGGCCTGCAGCCCGTACGGCCGCCCACGGCACCCGGAGCCGAACAGGATGCCTTGTTCTGACCGTCGGCCACAACGTCCGCGCAGCCGACACCAGCGTCTAAGGAACCAGTTCCCGGAGCCCTGCGCACCGGACCGGTGGCATACCGGCGTCGCGGGGCGATGCCCAGGTGTCAGGGCTTGGTGCACAAATTGGCTGTTCGGCTGCTGGATGGTTCCGGTTACAGCTCGGCCAGCTCACCGCGCGTGATGGCGTCCCGCAGTACGGAGGAGATCTCGGGGGGCATGAGGTTGAGCTTCGCGATGGCTTCCGTGGTCAGGGGCACTTCTTCGAGGAAGTATTCGCCGCGGTCGTCCCTTTGGAACTCGGGACCGGTGCGGTCGGCGAAGTTCCACCTCTCGATCCGCGCCAGGTAGAAGACCTCCTTCTCCCCCGCCGGGTTCTGCAGTTCGTGGAAAGGCCGTACAAGGTCGGCGTCGCCTGCGATCTCTTCCCGGATCTCGCGCAGGAGGGCGTCCTCGGGGCTGGCGTCCCTGTCCTCGACCCCGCCGCCGACGACGACCCAGTAGGGGGCGGCACCGGGCCTGACGCGCTTCATGAACAGCGTCGCGCCGGCGGAGGTGATGAGGATGGCGCGTACGCGCTGTTTCACGGCTGGGCCTTTCGGTGGTGCGAGTGGGGTCGGTCAGTGCAGGAGCCAACCGCCGTCGATGTGCAGGGACTGGCCGATGGTGAACGAGGCGGATGGTCCCGCCAGGAAGACGATGGCGGCGGCGACGTCGTCGGGCTGGCCCCGGCGGGGACGCACTCGCGGGCGATCTGCTGCTCGGGCGGTACCCACTGGTGGGCGGGGAGGGTGTCTTCGGCGTCGGCCTGGATGGCTCTGGGGACGACAGTGTTCACGCAGATGCCGTCCAGGCGTACGAGCAGCGACTGCGCCATCACCGTCGCGGCCGGTGGTGTCCTCGCGGTCCGCCGGACCGGGGCTGCTCGACCACAGCTCCAGCTGGGCATCTCCCTGTTCCCGTTCGTCCGCCTGCCAGGAGGCAGGCGTTTCTGTGCGGTCGCTCCCCGGGGATACGGATACGGTGAAGCGCGTCTCCCCCAGGTGGAATGGGGGAGACGGGCTTCACCCGGGCGGCCGGTCTGTCAGATGCCGAACGCACCCGCCTTGAGACCGGTCGTGAAGGCCGTGAACGCCGCTTCGGGAACGAGCAGCGCCGGGCCCCCGGGGTTCTTGGAGTCCCTGACGCCTCGCTGGCCGGCCGACGGGGCGGTGGTGAGATCAGCGACCTCTACGCACTGGCCTTCGTTGCCCCCGCTGTATGAGGACTTCCTCCATACGGCGCCTCGGAGTTCCGGGGGTGTCAGGTTGTTGGTGGTCACTGTTGCAGTCCTTCCAGGTACTGATGGAGAACATCCCGCGATTTGTCGACGGGACGAGAGATGTCGGCGATGGCGGCGAAGTCCTTCTCCAGGAACCCCACCTGCTGCGCGTCTTCGGTGTGGTTCCCGCCCATGGGGCTGTCGGTGCTGGCGACCTTCGCCCACGGGTGCTTGAAGGACATGATGGTGATGGCGCCGTTGGACCCGTAGGTGGGGTGCGCGGTGAGGGGGATGAGCTGGAGTTCGATGTTCGGCATCGCCGAGAGGTCGAGCAGCCTGAGGATCTGGTCGCGCATGAGGGCGGGACCGGACTCGAAGGTGGCGTGGAGGGCCGATTCCGGCACGAGGGCGTGGAGTCGGTCCACCTTGTTGAGGACGATCTGCCGGGCCTGGCGGATCGCGACAAGCATCTCCGCGTGCTCGGCCGATACAGCGGTGGGCGCGCGGGTGATCATCTCCCGGACGTAGCCGGGCGACTGCAGCAGGCCTGGCAGGATCGCCGGGTGGTGGATCTGCAGTTCGCGGGCGTCGGATTCCAGCTCGATGAAGTCCAGGTAGTTCTGGCCGATGCTCCCCGCATACGGCTTCCACCAGGCAGAGCTCAGCGGCTCCTCTGCTGCCCGGGCTACTTCTTCGACCGCCTCGGGGTCGTCGACGCCGACGATGTCGGCGAGCTTGCGGATGTCGGCGGCCGAGATCCTGTACGTGCCGGTCAAGATGCGGCTCAAGCGGGTTCCGTCCCACTGCATCTGCTTGGCGATGTCACCGGCCTTGGCTGTTCCGATCCACCGACGCAGCTGACCGCCAACTCTGCGCCGTTTAAGCGTCGGTGTCGCACGTTTCTGCGTCATGGACGCAGTTTGACACGGCGATGACGCACGGGACCACGCCCAGCAGTCCCGGTTTTTGGCAAATCACCTCACACACTTGCGCCCAGACCGCCAAAAGGAGCAAGCTAGCGGTGTGGCGGACGCTGACTGTCCATCAAGTCATGATCATTCGTGACGCACAGTCGCCTCCGTCGTGATCCGGGCCGCGTCGCCGGCCCAGCGGAGTCCCGCCCTCCCACCCCCGCGTGGGCGGGACTCCGCTCCCCTTCCGACGAAGCCGAGGCTGTGATGAGCCAGAGCACCACCCGCGCCTCCAGTGCCCCAGCCACCTGGATGGATCTCGACAACGAACGCATCCGGGCGTTCCGGCCCGATCTCCCCCGGGTCACACCGGACCGGAGCGTCCAGCTCATGAGGCTCCGTAAAGAGCAGGTGGGGCGCCGACTCGCGGCATTGAGGGCCTGCGGCCGTACCCCCCGGATCGTCCTGTATGCCCGTACGGTGAACGGACAGACCCCCGTTCGGTCCCTGACCGCCGCCCGCAGCTTCGCGGAGCGCATGGCCTGGCAGGTCGGCCGCGACCAGGAGTTCACCGACTGCCTCAGCCTGACCGAAGTTGAGGACCGTCTTGGCTGGCTGCGCATGAAGCAGCGGCTCGCGAGCGGATTCCTCGACGGCATCGTGGCCATCACCCGGTCCGACGTCAGTCCGCATCTCAACGTCTATGAGCGCGAGTTGGACTGGCTCACTCTGCACGGCGGCTTCATCGCCCTCGTGCACGCCGAGACCGTCGTGCCGCAGTGAGACCGCCCTCCCCGACACAGAGCCGCTTCGAGGGCCCCGGCCCACCGTCGAGCCCCCGCACGTCCTGACCGAAGCCAGACCCTGCGACCACCGGTCCGCGGGCCACTCGCGTCACCTCTCACCGAAGACTCCCGCCCCGGCCTGCTGCCGGACACACCTGTGCCACAAGGGCGCAGGTCACGGGGCGGGGTTCCACCTTCCCGCCCAGGCACGGCCAGGCGACCGCACGACCAGGCTTCTCGCCCCTCGGCGGAATGACAGCCGTGACCTGGCCGGGAAGCAGAAGAGTGCCTCGCCCCGAAAGGCGACACCCTGCGCAGTCTTCTCATCGCCGCTCAATGTCGAAGGGCACGTTCATGGATCCAGCTGCGCAAAAGGTCAAGGGCATCGGCTTCATCGACCCTCTGCGGGACGGGCTGTGCGAGCAACTGGCAGACCTCGCCCAGCAGTGCATCACCGGTTTCAGCGACGACCGCCCGGTCAGTGCCTCGTTGGTCCGCTCCCGGCTGACGAACGCACTCACCGGCGCGCCCCCTGTGCTCGCGGTCGCCCGCGATGACCGGGGAGTCACCGGCTGGTGTGCCGTGCGCCGCCCGGAACCCGGGGAAGGGCTGGCGCGTCTGTGGGGCCCGGTCGTCGCCCCGGGGGCCCGCCGGGCCGGACTGGGGGCGCGGCTCCTGGACGCCGTGGCCGGCGCAGCCCCCTGGCCGCTGGTGACCACGGATGTGCCGGCCGACCGGCCTGGTGCCGCCGCATTCTTCGCCCGGTCCGGGTGGACGGAGCTGGATACCGTCACCGTGCTGCACGGCACACCGGCCAGGGGCGGCTTCGAAGCCGCTACCGCCGACACGTTGCCGGAGCTGGGGGCGTACGTCACGGACGCCGCCCGGCGGTACGCCGGGCATGAGGAGGCCTTCGCCAAGGCCACCTTGCGGCGATGGCAGGACGATGCCCGGTTCCGGCCGGGGAATCTGCTTCTCGACACCTCGACCGGGTCTCTGCTGCTGGCACTGGCCCAGCACACCGCGGTGAGCAGCGAGCTGTTGCTGGCCGAGGTCTGGGCCGCTGACGCAGATGTCCGCCGGCGGCTGATCACGGCGGCGCACACGATGGCCGCCGACCAGCAGTTGGACACCGTCCGCGCCGTGACCCGGCAGGAGCCGGCCGACTTCGTCGCCTGCGGCATGCACATCACCGGCCGCTGCAGCACCTTTGTCCTTCCCGGCGGGCGCTGACCTTTTCCGGGCGCTCCTTCGAACCGACCCCTGACAGGAGGGCTTCTATGCCCGCATCCGTGAAACCGCCGCTCGTCCACGCGGTCGACGTCGTCGCCGGCGCGGACGAAGCCCGCCGCCTGGTCGGCGAACTCGCCTCCCGGCTCGCCGCCCACCCCGAGGTGCTGGGCATGCGGGAGGAGACGCCGGCGTCGTGGGTGTGCACTCTCACCGGCGGAGGCCGCGGGCGGCTGGCCCTGGCCGCCCCTGCGGAACCGGCGTCGGCCGCCCAGAACACCCACCGTCTCATCACGACCCTCGAGCAGGGCACGCCTGCCGCGGCGGAGACCTTCTTCGCGGCCGCACGGCACCTGCCGTTCACCACCACCGAGATCGCCGCGGCGGTCGACGAACTGCCGCTCACCAGCCGGCTGGCGGGCCGCTGGCCCCACAAGCCTCTGGCCGACGTCGGGGTTCTGCTGACGATCCACCACATGCGGGACTTTCTCGTCCTGGTCGACAGCCTGCTCGCTCTCGGGGTCGACCCGGCGCACATGACCGTGATCGACAAGGAATACCCCTACGCCCACACCCACCGGGTGGACGCGCATCTGGTGCAGCGGTACGGCATCGCCGTGTGGCGCTACCGGAAGCTGGGCGAAGGGATCCGGGACCATATCGGCCGGGTGTCCGCGGCGGGCAAGCGGAGCGTCGTGATGGACGACGGTGGCTACGTCCTGCCCACGGTCCTGCGGGATCTTCCCGACGAGGTGGGGCACTTCGTAGGGTTGGTGGAGCAGACCACGTCCGGCATCCGGAAGGTCGAGGGGCTTGCACTGCCGCTGCCGCTGTTCAGTGTGGCCGAGAGCGACATGAAGGGCATGATCGAGTCCTACGGCATCGCCGACGCGTCGGTCCGCAACACGCTGCGGCTGCTGCCGGATGAGAAGTTCGAGGGGCAGGCCGCCCTGGTCCTCGGTTTCGGACGGATCGGCCGTGAAGTCGCCCGGGTTCTGGCCGGCCGGCGGATGCGGGTCGCGGTGTTCGACGCCGACATCACCCGCCTGGTCGCCGCGCACGAGGAAGGGTTCTTCACCGGCCGGTCCCTTACCGACCTGGTGGTGGCCCACCGGCCGCGCATGGTCATCGGCTGTGTCGGCAGCCGCAGTTTCGGACTGGAGCAGGCCCGCCTGCTGCCCCCGCGATCGTTCCTGGTCAGCACGACCAGCAGGAACTTCGAGTTCGGTCTGGAGGAGCTACGGGCGGGCAGCACCGCTCTCACCGACCGGGGTGTGCTGGGCACCAGCTACCAGCTGGCCGACGGTCCGGAGGTCCTGGTTCTCGGGCACGGGATGCCGATCAACTTCCACTACGCCGAGTCCCTGTCCAACCGCTACGTCGACCTGGTCCTGGCCGGGCTCGCCGTCGGCGCGGTGGCGCTGGCCGGCGGGGACCGGCGGCTGCGTCCCGGCCACAACGTGGCGGCCACCAACGCGATCCTCGCGGAGTCGAACATCGTCGACGACTACTACCGCCTCTACGGCCCCGACGGCGGTGGTGAGCGTGGCTGAGCGGATCTTCACGCTCGGGGACCTCACCGGGGTGGGGTCGGTGTGCGGCTGCCTGTCCTGCCGGCTCGGCGCCGTGTTCGCCGAGCACCTCACCGCCCTGCGCACCGGCTATCCCGGGCCGGTCACCGCACTGGGGCACCGCGGGGCCTCTCCCGGAACGACCGCCGTGCCGCACTTCCTGGCCGTGCGGCTGGGCGAGGAGCTGGCGGACGTCGTGGTGTGGGAGGAGATGCGCCCGGACCAGCTGGCCGCCTGGCTCCCGCCCGCCCCGGCACGGGCCCGGGTGCCGCAGCTGGCCGGGCGCGTGCCGCGTCTGGTCCGTATCCGCCAAGCCGTACGTGCCGGCTCGTTCATCCCTTCGGGGGCGCCAGGCGCTGCTCTGGCCGCAGGCCGTTACCCCTCGTTCCGTTTCCTCGTCGAGCACTGGCCCGATCTCGAGAAGGAGTTCACCCCATGACCCCTGCATCTTCCGACTTCGCCGAGGTGGGCGGCGCGTACGCCGCCTACTCCAACGGCGGCCGCGGCCGGCTGCGCCACGACATCACCGCCCGCCGGGTTCTCGCCGAGCTCGGCGACCGTCCGGCGCGGGTCCTGGACGTCGGCTGCGGCGACGGGGAGATGGTGTGGCGCTTGGCTGCCGCGGGACACCAGGTCACCGGTGTGGAGCGGTCAGCCGGCATGCTCACCGCCGCCGCCGAACGGATCGCCGCCGCCCCGGAGCTCGCCGAGCGGGTGACCCTGGCCGAGGGTGACATCTACGCGCTGCCCTTCGACGACGCCGCGTTCGACGCGGTGGTCTGCCACGGCGTCGTGATGTACCTGCCCGACTCCGTCGCCCCCACCGTGCACCTGGCCCGGCTCGTCGCCAAGGGCGGGCTCCTGAGCATCCTGACGAAGAACCAGCTGGCCGTAGGCGTCCGCGAAGCGCTGCGCGGGCAGTACGAGTCGGCCCAGGCGCAGATCGAGAGCGGCCAGGCCGCGAGCGTGGGCAACCTCGGCATCACCACCCGCGGGGATACTCCCGACCACCTGGACGACCTCGCCCGGGCCAACGGCCTCACCCCGCTGCCCTGGCAGGGCGTGCGGATCTTCCACGACCACTGCCCCAACGACTGGGCGCCCAAGAAGGAGGAGTACCAGGCGGCACTCGCCGTGGAATGGGCCGCCTCCACCCGCAGCCCCTACCGCGAGCTGGGACGCCTGGTCCACACCCTGGCCCGACGCGAGGCCACCACATGACCGGCCGGAGCGCGGTCGAACCGCTCACCATCGGCGCCCTCGCCCGGGAACTGAACGCTCGGGCGGGAACACCGATGCAGGCGCTGCGCTGCTACGAGTCCCTGGCCGCACTGTGGATCCGCTGCTGCGACACCGGACAGCCGGGCGCCGAGGTCCTGCAGGAGAAAACCTGGAACGCGGCCAGGGACCTGGCAGCCGGGAAGGACACGGCGGTCGCCCCGGAGTGCGCGAACATCCCCGCCCGGTCGGCCCACGACGAGTCGTTCGTCCGCTTACCGGCCTCCCTGGCCGTCCAGGGTGTGGAGTGGCCGGACGCGATCGCCCTGACCGACCTGTGGCTGGACACCCGGGAGGGCAACGGCCCGATCCTCGTCGCGGGGGTACGCACCGGCGGAGCGTATCTGGCCCCGCTGGTGGCCGCCCAGCTCGAGAGGTCGGGCCTCGACGTAGAACTGACGAGCGTCCGGCCGGGCGAGAAGTGCCACGCAGGGGGCCGGCGGGTGCTGCTCGTGGACGACCCGCCGCTGACCGGCCGAACCCTGCTCGCTCTGGCTCGGGAAATGTCCGGGCCGGGCGGGGCGGAGGTGCTGGTGCCGGTGTTCGACACCGGTGACGTGCAGGGGCTACGCGACGCGGGCGTCCCGGTGACCGTGCTGCCGCGAGCCCAGTGGCAGTCCACCAGCCGCCTGGAGCCCGACACCCTGTCTGCCTACCTGGCTCAGCACGCCCACTGGCCGGGCACGGACCGGCCCGCGGTCGTGGACGGCGTCGTGCCCGGCAGGGAGAACTCCGCCCGGGCCCCGTGGCCGGGGGTGCGCCGCCGCTCCCCCGCCCGGGCCGCGGTCTTCCTGCGTACGCCCGATGGCGTACAGCGCGCGGTGGCGGGATGGGTGCCGCCGGGGGTTTTCGGGGACGCCGCGCGTGCCGCCGCCACCCGGGTGCGCAGCCCCCTCCCGCCGGCCACGCTCGCCGTGGCACCGGCCCTGGTGGTCAGCGAGGACCTCACCCAAGCCGGGGCGCTCGGCCGCAGACCTGGGCGCGAGCGGTTGGAGGAGGCGGTCGACTACGTAATCGCCCGCGCCCGGCACCTTGCGGTGACGGCCCCTGCCGACGGCGGGTCAGTGCCTCTGCCTTCGGTCCTTCGTACGGTGGCCCGGGAACTGACCGGGGCGGGCGGCGATGGGGCCGCGGTGCGGCTGCATCGGCTGCTGTCCGCTCTCGCCCCGGCGCTGCCCGACAATCGGTGCGAGGCGGAGAAGTGGTTCCTCGACGAGGCGGGGCGGCTCCGCAAGACCGGGCACCTCACGCACGCCTACCGGCGGGACAACGAGCTGCTCACCCCGTTAATCGACCTCGCCGCGCTGAGTGTCGCATTCGGCTGTGGGCTCGACGACGTCGCCGAAAGTGTCGCCCGGCGCGTGCCGGGCGGCGCGCCGTGGAAAGCGGCGCTCGCCGTCGCCCTGCTGTGCTACGGCACCGCACGCGGCGAGCAACTGCCGCGCACCTACAACCCGCATCGTGCGGCAGGGACGGCCGTTGAGGCCTACCGGCTCCAGCGCGGCATGAACCACGCGGCCCGGCTGGCGCTGGATCTCCTGCACGAAACGCCCGGCCACCACCCACTGCGGACCGGTGACGGTGAGGACGGCGGCCCCCGCATCGTGGACCGGTGGCGCGAGCCCCCGGGCGCGCTCGTGGCACCCCGGCTGCCCTTCGGCGGCGCCCCCGACCACCAGGTGGTGCCCGGCCAGAGTCTCGAGGAGCGGGAGCTGACGAAGAAGGCCGTCGCGCAGTGGACCGGCCAGCGGTTCCTCCCGGTGCGCGAGGGCCAGATGCTGCTGCTCGCCCCACTGGGCGCACCGACGTCCTGGATCCGCGCCCAGGAGGACCTGGGGGAGCTCGACCGCCGACTTCCCCGGCCCGGGCTGCTCGCCTGGTGCGGGGTGCCCTGCGTATCCCTGGAGGCGGCCTGATGCTCGTCTTCGACTTCGACGGTGTCCTGCACGACTCCCGCCACCGCGCGTGGCGCTGCTACCAGGACGCCCGCCGCGAAATGGAGCTGTGGGCCCTTCCCGACCTCACCGGCCCCGACGACCTTCCCGTCGTCTACCAGGGGGTGCTCAGTGCCTCCCTGACCCGCTGGATCGACTTCGAGGTCGCCGAACGCTTCTGGAAACGGCACGCCGAACTGGCAGCCCTCACTGCCGAGGCCGAGCCCGCCGGGATCCTCCCCGACCTGGCCGGACTTCTGGCCGACTTGGCCGACGGTCCCGGCTACGCGGTCGTCACCGGAAGCCACCACATCACCGTCCGGACCCTTCTCGACCGCGACCTCGCCGCGCACCAATTGCCCCGGGTACTCCTCTCCCGGGACGACCCGGGCGGGAAGACCGACAAGCTGCGCGCCCTGCGCGAGCACCACGAAGCCACGGTGTACGTCGGCGACACCGGCAGCGACGTCCGCCACGCCCACGCCGCCCAACTGGTCTCGGTCGCCGTCGCCTACGGCTACGCGGACCGCGCCGACCTGCGCGCCGCCGAGCCGGACCACCTGCTGGACACCCCGGCCGACCTGGCCACCTGGTGCCGAGCCCGGACAGGAACCGACGCGACCGCCCCTTCCCGCACCGTCTGACCCCTCTCCACGAACGCGCCCGCCGCCCGGCTACCGCCCCCGGGCCGTCGGGCCCTGCCCGGAAGGACTCCGCATGGACGACAGGCACACAGCAGTGCTGAACCGGCTGGACCGCGCCATCACCACGGCCCGTCCCGGAAGCCGCCCGCTGACCGACACCGACCGGGCCGCCCTCACCCCTCTGCTCATCAGCCCCGACCGGGTGCGGACCTGGCTGGAGAACCACCTGAGCGAGACCCCGGGCCGGGTCCGGGTCACCGGCACCCTGGAGCGGCGCCTGGTGCTGCTGGAGCGCCCCGACACCCGATGGGTCGCCGCCGACCTGTCCGGCAGCAACCACGCCGCCCGGCAGTGGCCGGCATGGACCGGGAGCCACCTGCGGCTGCACACCCCCGGCTCCTGGCTCTCGTACGCCGAGCTGACCGAGACCGCCGTCCACCGGCTCACCCGCCCCGACGTGCACCTGATGGCCCTCTACCACCCCGAGTTCTTTCCGCTGCCGCGCTTCCCCCTGGGGATCAGCGACGTGGCCCGCGCCGCCCGCTCCACGCTGATGGGCACGGTCACTCTGTCCGACATGCAGTTAGGCGTCACCCTGGAGGACCTGCTCAAGCAGCTCACCACCGGGGCGCCGGACATCGTCGGTATCTCGGCGACGTTCGGCCAGCACGACCTGATGCTCCAGCTCCTGGACGCGGCCTTCGCCCTGCCCGCACCGCCGCTGGTGGTGGCCGGCGGAAGCCTCACCGCCCGCAACGAACGGCTACTGCTGGAGCGCTACCCCGCCCTGCTCGTCGCCCGCGGCGGCGGCGAGGCCACCATCGAAGGTGTCCTGGCCCACTGGCACGGCGACATCCCACGCGAAGAGATACCCGGCATCGGCTACACCGGCGCCGCTCGCGGCGGCGGCATAGCCGTCGGCCGGCGCCGCACCGCCAAGCCCGTCGCCCGCGACACCGCCAGCGACATCCTGCCCGAGCTCGACCTGCTGCCGGTCACCTTCGCCCACCATGGTGTGGCCCAGCTCGAGACCAGCCGAGGCTGCACCAACACCTGCTCCTTCTGCCCGCGCGGCCACAAGGGCCTGTGGGCCGGCGCTGCCCCCGGCAAGCTGCCGTGGATCCTCGACGAACTGGGCAAGGTCTTCGACCGCCACCCCGACGTCTCCCGCACTCTCTACCTGGTCGACGAGGAGATCATCGGAGGCGACGGCGACGCCGTCAGCCGGGTCCTGGAGCTCGCGCGCACCCTGCACGAGGCCGGGTTCACCTGGGAGTCCAGCTGCCGCATCGACCAGACGGTACGCGTCGACCAAGACGAGGCGTGGCACGTCGAGCGGGCCCGCATGTGGCGCACCCTGGTCGACCTGGGCCTTCGGCGGATGCTGTTCGGCGTGGAGTCGGGCGTCGACTCGATCCTCACCCGCTTCAACAAGGAGACGACCGCCGAGCAGAACGCCCTGGCGATCCGAACCCTGTCCGCGCTCGACGTCCCCACCCGCTACACCTACATCACCTTCGACCCGCTCATGAGCCTGGACGAACTGAAGGCCACCCATGCCTTCCAGGGACGCACCGATCTGCTGCTGCGCCCCCAGCCCGGCCTGGACCCGGGCGACATCGTCCGCGGCGTACGCGACGAGGAGTGGGTGGCGGCGCACACCACCGGCCGGCCGCTGCACACCGGGATCAGCTACATGCTCGTCAGCATGGAGTGCCTAATCGGCGCCGCCTACACCCGGCAGGCGACCGCCGAAGGTCTCACCGGGCAGCCGGAGCCACTCATGGGCCGCGTCGCCTGCCGCTACCGGGACTGGCGTATCGGTGTCGCCAGCGGGTGGGCGCAGCGGTGGGTGGACCGTCACTTCGCCCTCGACTACACCTTCAAGAGCCTGGAGAAGGTCCTGGACGGCCCGCCCCGGCACGCCGTCCGGCAGGCGCGCGTGGTGCTGAAGGACGCCGCCTACGACGTCCTCGGTGATGTGATCGACGCCATCGAACAGGTCGACGTCGAGCGGCCTCAGCACGAGAGGGCGCTGTCCGCGCGCATGGAGGCGGCGCTTCAGGCGCGGGCCGGATTGCTGCGCGACCGGATGGCCGTCACCGCGGCCGAGGTGGGCCGCCACCTGTCCGGCGAGCATGCGGCCACCCTCGCCCGGGAGCACGGCCGGTGGGCGTCGGCGACGAGGTGGAAGCTGATCAACGCGGGCGAGTCCTGTGCGTGAACTCCCGTCCAAGGCCCGGGCGCCCCGTCACGCCGTTGCGGTCGGGGCGCCCGGCACCCCGTGCTCAGGTGCTGGGTTTCTCCGGGATCGGCACCCAGTTGAACTCCGGGCAGAAGCGGGCGTACGTCGTCAGCTTCCACGTCGCGTACTCGTCGGTGCGGCCCGAGCTGCGCAGCAGATGCTTGACCCAGGTGTGCGCGATGCGCTCCTCCAGCGTCATGGTCGTGTCGATCTGGTCGAGCATCCGGCAGGCGACGGCGTAGTCCTCGACCGTCAGGGCGCTCAGGTCGATCTCGATGCCGTCCAGGGTGAAGGAGAACACCAGCCGCGAGGTGGAGAAGCGGGTCTTGCGCTCGCCCAGGAACGTGGTGTGAGGCGCCAGTGCCTCCCGCAGGCGGTCGCGGTCCTCGACCGGGTAGCCGATGCCCAGGTCCAGGTCGGAGCTCTCCAGGTTCAGCCGGGTGCCGAAGGAGCCGACGTCGCGCGGCTTGTGCCCGGTCCACTCGCTGATCATCGCGGCCGCCTCGGCGCGTACCCGCTCCAGACGGTCGTCGTGGACGCGCATCTGCTCGTAGAAGGCGCGCGCCCGGTCGAACTCGGTGTCGGTGAAGTCGCTGCGGTCGACCCACCGCCGCTCTGCGATCGCGTTCAAGTCAAGTTCGGTGAAGGGAGGTTGTGTCGTCACGCGAGGCACCATACTCACTCCCGGACGCGATTCATCAGTGTTTGCTAGTAATTGAGAGGTAAGAGGTACTTCCTGTGAGTGCTCCGCTTTCCCCCGCACGCCGCACGCTCGCCTGCGGCTTGTCCGTTCATCCGATCGGGATCGGCGCCTGGGCCGTGGGCGGTGCTGACGACAACCTCGGGCTGCCGATGGGCTGGGGCACGGCCGACGACGTCGCCTCCCGTCGCGGCCTGGAGAGGGCCTACGAGCTCGGCGCGAACCTCATCGACACCGCCGACGTGTACGGGCACGGGCACTCCGAGCGGATCATCGGCGACTTCGTCGCCACCGTCCCCCGCGACACCGTGGTGCTGTCCTCCAAGGTCGGCTACCACCGCGGCACCGCCCGGCACGCCTACCTGCCCGCGGCCATGCGCCGCCAGCTCGAGACGAGCTTGGAGAACCTGCGCACCGACCGCCTCGACATCTACTTCTTCCACAACGCCGACTTCGGGCCCGAGGACCGCTACCTGGAGGAAGCCGTCGCCCAGATGCGCGACTTTCAGCGCCAGGGCCTGGTCACCGCCGTCGGGATGCGCGGCCCCCACCGCCACGCCACCGAGCGGGTCACCGTCGCCAAGGACCGGCGCGGCGACAAGTACGCCCGGTTCACCGACCTCGCCGAGCAGATCCGACCCGACTACCTCGCGGCCCGCTTCAACGCCCTGACCCCGCCCCCCGTTGCCGGTCGGCCGGACATCTTCGCCCTCGCCGCCTCCCTCGGCGCCAGTGTCCTGATCAACAAGCCGCTCGCCCAGGGCCTGCTCACCGGCAAGTACGACCCCGACCACCCGCTCGTCTTCACCTCCGGCGACCACCGCCTCCGCAAGGCGTGGTTCACCCCCGGCGCACTGCGGATCATCTCCGACGGCCTGCGCCCGCTCCGTGAGCGCTTCGGCGACAGTCCGGCTGATCTGACCCGCGTCGCGCTCCAGGTGTGCCTGCAGCGAGCCGCGAACGCCGCGGTCCTCGTCGGTTTCACGCGCCCCGAGCAGGTCGAAGCGAACCTGACCGCCGTCGGCACGCCGCTGACCGACGAAGAGCTCGCCTTCGTTCGCGCCACTCTCGGCCGCCTCCAGCAGAACCTGGACGCGAACGGCGAGGTCTTCCTGGACGAGAAGGGCGCCGGCCGATGAGCCCCGCCTCCGAGCAGCTGTCCCTGCTCGCCACCGATGAGCCCGCGCAGCGGCCGGCCACCGACGCCGTGCGGCTGCTGCTGTTCAACGCCCAGCACGCTTCTCCGGAGCGCTCGCGCCGCCAGGCCGCATGGATCGCCGGCCAGGAGGGCGCCGATATCGTCGTCCTCACGGAGGTGTCGTCCACCCAGGGCGGCGACGCCATCGTCGCCGCGCTCACCGAGCGCGGGTACGCCACGGTGATCGCTCCCCAGCCATCCAGGCCCGACTACCGCACGGTCATCGCCTGCCGCACCAGTGCCGTCCGGACCGTCCCCAGCCCGGTCACCGTCACGCCCCATCGCGCCCCGGCGGCCCGCGTCACCGTCGGCGGTCACGACTTCGGCGTGCAGGGCCTGTACGTGCCCTCCCGCGGCCCGAAGGACCAGCGCAACGTCGCCAAGCGCGCCTTCCAGGAGGCGGTCACCGAGAGCCTGCCACGGCTGCTCGCCGCCTTTCCGGACATGCCCGTCATCGTGGCCGGAGACCTCAACGTCATCGACCGCGGCCACCAGCCCCCGCACAAGGTGTTCGGCGAGTGGGAGTACGCCTTCTACGACTCGTTCCAGGCCGCCGGTCTCACCGACGCCTTCCGCCACATCCACCCCGACCAGGTCGCCCACTCCTGGTTCGGGCGCAGCGGAAACGGCTTCCGCTTCGACCACATCTTCGTCTCCGCCTCCCACGCCGAACGCGTCCTGGCCTGCGCCTACCACCTGGAAGCCTGCGAGGAGGGGCTGACCGACCACGCGGTCATGACGCTGCGCCTGGGCCTGCCGTCCACCCCTGGCGAGCCGAGTTCAGCCCGAGCGACGAGGGCTTGCTGACAGCTGGCCGCCGCAGCGACGGAAGGTCGGCGTTTCGGCCAACCTCCCCCGAGTCGCACGTCCTTGCGCGGCAAGGGTCGATGCACTGCGCACGCTCGGAAAACCGCTGAATCACAGGGCGCACAAGGCGTCCGAAAGGAACAGGTGCTCGAAATCATGCGGCGTCGTTGAGCACGGAGACACCACCGCCACGTCCACGAGGGGGAACACATTGACGTCAGTCGAATCCGGCAGCGACGAGACCGCGAGCGGCCCGAGGACCGAGACCACGGACAACATCTCCGACGCCGAGCGGGAGCTGTACGGGGGACGGCTGCGCTACGACCAGTCCTACACCCGCCATGAAGGCCCCCTGACCCGGCTGAAGTTCGGACACATGGCAGCCGCGCTGCCGCACATGGTGGGCATGGTGCTGCGCACCGGCTGGCAGGCTGACCGGCGCGCGCTGATGGGGGTCGTGGCGGCCGAGCTCGGGCAAGGAGTCACCGCCGCGTGGGGACTGGTGGCGGTCAACGGCGTCCTCGCGCAGCTGTTCGCCGCCGGGCCGACCGTGGACAAGCTCCGCGACGCCCTGCCGTCCCTGGTGGCGCTCGCCGTCGCGGCAGTGGCCGGCGCCGTTCTGGCCGCGTGGTCGACGGCCATGTCGGGCCGGCTGGAGCCCCAGGTGGAGCGGGCGGTCTCCGCGCGGTACTACAGGGCCGTCACCCATGTGGAGGTGGAGGCGACCGAGAGGCCGGAGGTCCAGCGGATCCTGGAGGCAGGGAAGTTCGGCACGGACTCGGCCCGCAGCATGCTGCGGCTGTCGGTCGGCGTCGGCAACGTGGTGATCGGTATGGCGGCAGCCGCGGTCGTGCTCGCCGCGCTCCACTGGGCGTTACTCCCGATGCTGCTGGCGATCGCCCTGCCCAAGGGGTGGGGCGCCGTCCGTTCCGCGCGCCGCGACTACCTCTCCCGGATGAACTGGGTCGACCACCGCAGGGCGATCGCGTCCCTGCTCGCCTACCTGACTCGCCCGCACGCCGCCGGTGAGCTCCGCGTACACGCCGCCGGCAGGAAACTGCTCTCCAGCTACGAGGAGATGTCGAGGCAGACGGAAGCCGAGCAGCGTCGCCTGGCCCGCGCCCAGGCATCCACGGACCTGGTCGCGGGCGGATTCGCCGGTATGGCGTCGCTCGCCTGCTACGGGGTGCTGTGGTGGCTGCTGTCGACCGGCGGTCTGCCGCTCGCGGTCGGCGGGACGGCGGTGATCGCCATCCGTACGTCGACGGCGCGGCTGACGTCGCTGGTGCAGCAGGTCAACCGGCTCTACGAGGAGCTGCTGTTCCTCACCGATACCGAGGACGCCATCAAGGTGGCGGGCGAGCACGCGATCCCGCTCACCGGTGCCCCGCTGCCCGCACCGGTGCGGGAGGTGCGGACGGAGGCGGTCTCCTACACCTACCCGGGTGCAGATGGCCCCTCCCTCAAGGGCGTGAGTGTGCGAGTACCGCGGGGCAAGGTAACCGCCTTGGTGGGCGCGAACGGGTCAGGGAAGACCACCCTCACCAAGGTGCTGGCCGGCCTGCTGCTCCCCACGGACGGGACCGTGGACTGGGTGGGCGAGTCAGGCGCCCACGTCGAACTGCGCGAAGCCGACCGCGCCGAGATCTTCGCCCACGTCGGCCTGCTGGCACAGGACTTCCCCCGCTGGGAGATGACGGCGGCCGCGAACGTCGCCATCGGCGCTGGCGACCGTCCCCGGGACATGGACCGCGTCCGCAAGGCCGCCGGTGAAGCGGACGTCCTCGAGCTGGTCGAGGCCCTGCCGCACGGCTGGGCCTCGATCGTGTTCAAGGGCTACGAGCGCGGTGTCCAGCTCTCGGGAGGCCAGTGGCAGAAGCTGGGGACAGCTCGCACTCGCTACCGGCAGGCACCGTTTCTGCTGGTCGACGAGCCGACCAGCGCCCTCGACCCTCACTCGGAGATCGCCGCGTTCGAAGGACTGTGGTCCCTGGCCGAGGACGGGCACGCGGTCGTCCTCGTCACCCACCGGCTCGCGGCGACCATGCACGCCGACCACATCTACGTCCTCGATCAGGGCAGCGTCGTCGAGGACGGCACCCACGAGGACCTCATGGCCATCGAGGGCGGCCGGTATCAGGGGATGTTCACCGCCCAGGCCGCGCAGTACGGGATCGCGCCGACACCCCGCCACCTTCCCGGCCCCCGCGGCGTCCAGCCGTCCGACAGCGAGACGCCGAGCTGATCCACCCGAGCGCCCCCGTTTGCCCGGCTTGACGGCCACCCGCCCCCACCATCGAAGGACGACGCCTATGTCTCCCAGCTTCACCGCGATCCGCAGAACCGTCGAGGCGTATCTCGACCGGCACCCTGGGGAGCGTGACGCCTTGGCCGAACTCCTTGCCGCGGTGAACCGGCCCGTTGAGGCGACCGCCCGGACGGCATTGCCCGGGCGCATCACGTGCAGCGCCGTCGTCATCGACCGGCAGGGCCGGGTCCTGCACATCGGGCACCGTGCCAACGGCGGCCTCATGCTCAACTCCGGAGGCCGCATCGAGCCCGAGGACCGCACGCTGCTGGCCGCTGCACTGCGGAAGGTGTCGGAGGGGGCTGGACTCGGGCCGGGCACCCTGTGCCTGACCCGGCAACTGCTCGGCTCTCCCCTCCACATCACCGTCCACGACATCACCTCGAACGCGGCGGAAGGGGAGCCGGCCGGCTGCCACTACGACTTCTGCTACGCGTTCAACCTCGCCGGCGAGGAGCCGCCGAGGATCGTGTTGCAGGACGAGGAGGTGTCCGGCGCCCGGTGGCTCCCGCAGCCGGAGGTCACCCCGCCGGCCCTGCGAGCGAAACTCCTCGCGGCATGCCTGGACGGCAGGCCGGAGCCGGTGAACGCTTCGGCGCTCATCCACGACGGGCATAACCGGTATCTGCTCCATCTGCGCGACCACAAACCGGGCGAAATCTGGGAGTCCGGAGCTTTTGCCCTTCTTGGCGGCGGTCGCACGCATGACGACGAGAGCCTGGAGGGGACGTTGCTGCGGGAGCTGTCCGAGGAGGTGCCCGGCCTTCGGCTCGAGGACGTGAAGCCCTACGCGGTGGAGGCGGCCAGCAGCATCGACGGCCTCAGCGTCCCGGTCCAGGTTTTCGCCGGCCGGTGGCGCGGCAACCCCGACCGCCTCGCGCTGCATGAGGGTGTGCTGCTGCGCTGGTTCACGGTCGACGAACTGGACCGGCTGCGCCTGAGCCCAGCAGCCCGGGATCTGATTCGCCGACACGCGGCCGAGAACCCCCCGGTCAGCGAACCGGCCCCGGCTCCTCCTGTGTGGGACGGGGGCAGCCAGGTGGTGCTGAACGGAATCGGGGTTCACCTCCACATCGAAGACGCCGAAGGCCGGGTGCTGCTCGGCCTGCGGCACCCCAAGTCGAAGTACGCGGGGAACACATGGCACTACCTCGCCGGGAGGTGCGAGCAGGAGCCCGCCCTCGCCTGCTTGGTCCGCGAGGCCCGGGAAGAGGCAGGACTGGTCATCGACCCCGCGGACGTAGAGCTCGCGCATGTCGTCCACGTCGTCGACGCCCCGGGCAGTCTGCCCTTGATGCAGCTCGTCTTCCGGGCCCGCCGTTGGGAGGGCACCCCCGAGGTCCGCGAGCCCGACAAGTGCCTGACGTGGCAGTGGTGGCCGCAAGATGAGCTCCCGGACCGGCTCGTTTCCTACACTCGCACGGCCATCACCGCGATCGCCGAAGGCCGCCCCTACTCCCAGCTGGGCTGGTGAACAGGGTGAGCACACCCACCGATAGCGGCGCTGGCCAGCGGGCTAGGACCGAACCCACGCACGCGCTGCCCCGGCCTCCGGCGAAGCCGAGGGAGGTGATCCGTGCCGTCCTGCGCTGAAAACCCCTCCATCGCCGGCACGTCACTGTGGAGGCACCGGGACTTCCGCCGGTACCTGACCGGCCAGACCGCGAGCGTGACCGGCAGCTCGATCGCGCAGATGGCACTGCCGGTACTGGCCGTGCTCCACCTGGACGCAACCACCGCCCAGGTCGCCTGGCTGGCGTTCCTCGGACAGCTCCCGCCCGCACTGCTCGCCCTCCACGCCGGCGCGCTCGCCGACCGGCACTCCAAGCGCCGACAGATGATCACCGGCGACCTGGTGAGCGCGACCGTACTCGCCACCGTGCCGGTGGCGGCCGCGCTGGGCACCCTCACCCTCACGCAGCTCATGATCGTCGCCGCGGTGCAAGGGGCGGCGAGCGTGCTCCACGACGCGGCGGCCATCAGCCTGCTGCCCAGCCTCGTCGACCGGTCCCTGATCCAGCGGAGCAACAGCCGGGTCGGCGCACTGTTCGCGGTCGCCGCGAGCGCCGGAAGCCACCTCGGCGCCGCGCTGACCGCGCTGCTCGGCCCCTCCCGGGCCCTCCTCGGGGACGTCGCCTCCTACCTGATCAGCGCCGTGTGCACCGCCCGCATCCAGACCGCCGAACCCGCCCGCGTACGCCCGGAGACCCACCGGCTGCGTGGCGAGATCGGCGAGGGCCTGCGATACGTGCGCGGCGATGACCGGCTGTGGACCCTGACCCTGGTCAACGCCACGACCTCGTTCGCCCTCGGGCTGCTCAACACCCTCTGGGCCCTCTACTTGCTGAGGTCCTTATCGATGAGCGCGACCGCGTTCGGCGTGGTGCTGGGCCTCGGCGCGCTGGGCGCGGCCGCCGGAGCGCTCACCGCACCGGCGTTGGCCCGCCGGTGCGGCCCGGGGCCGATGATGCTGGCCGCGCTCGCGATCACCCCGCTCACCCAGCTCCCGCTGCTGCTCGCCTCCCCCGGCCTTGCCTGGCAGATCACGATCGGTGCGGCGCTCTTCCTGCAGCTCGCCTGCGCCGGCGCCGCTGGGACCACCCAAAGATCCATTCGGCAGATCGTCACCACGGCTGGGATGCAGGCGCGGATGCAGGCGGTAAGCACCTGGCTGACGTCCGGCGCCCGCCCCGTGGCCGCGCTCCTCGCCGGCGCCCTGGGCACGTGGATCGGTGTCCGGCCCGCCCTGACCGCCGGAACCCTCCTGCTGCTGATCCCGCTCGTCGTCCTCGCCCGCTCCCCGATCCGCGCCCTACGGCAGATGCCGGACCCGCCCTCCGCCCCTCTGCCTTCACCGCCCGCAGCCCGGACGTCTACTCCCGCCGTGCCCTCCCCGGCGCGCACGGACGACGCCCGGCACGACCGCGCACATGGAGGCGATGCCTCGTGAACGAAGTGCCGAACTCGGCGGCGACGCCCGCCGCCGCACCACCCGATCTTCTGGAGTGCACCGTGCTGAGCGACCCCACTGCGCCCGCCGCGCCCCTCCTTCCGGCGCAGCCCGCCAGCGACACCTCCGGGGCCGCGGCGGCCCGGGCGGCGATGGTCGCCCGGCTCGAAGACAGCGGAGCGCTCGGCCCGGGACCGGTGCGAGAGGCGCTGCTCGCGCTGCCGCGCCAGATCCTGATGCCCCAGGCGTACGTGCGGCGCAGCGCCCCCGACGAGACGCCGCCGTGCTGGGATCTGCTGGACTTCTCCCGTCCGGCCGACCGGGCGGAGCTGCTGGAGCGGCTGCACAGCGGGAACAGCGTCTCGATCCAGCACGACGGCGAGGCGATCCTCGGCCGCGTTCCCGGGCCGCGCCGCGGCGGCGCGATGACCGCCATGTCGAGCACGATGAGCCTGACCGCGGACCTGCTGCAGCAGCTGGACCTGCGGCCCGGCCAGCGGGTGCTGGACGTGGGAACCGGCGCCGGGGTGAGCGCGGCGGTGGCTTGCTTCGTGTGCGGCGACGAGGGGGTCGTCACCCTCGACATCGACCCGCACGTCACCGAGGCCGCCCGCGAGCACCTGTCCGCCCTCGGCTACCGGCCGGCCACGGTGACCGGGGACGGCACCACCGGATGGACCGCCGCCGGACCGTACGACCGGGTCTTCGTCTCCTTCGCCGTCCGCCACGTCCCGCGGGCCCTGGTGGGGCAGTTGGCACCGGGCGGGCGCGCGCTGATGTCGCTCGGGACGTCGTCGCCCTCGTGGCCGGGCCTGGCCGTGGTCGAACGACGGCAGGACGGGAGACTGGAGGCCCAGCTGCGGGCTGTCGAGTTCGGTCACCGGGCCGGTGCCGGCTTCGACCGGCTGTTTCTGTCCGCCGCGTTCCGCGAGGAGATCGCCACGGCCGACGGGTGGACGCAGCGCAGCCTGCTCGCGCCGCCGGAGGACTCGGCGCGCGGCCTGTGGCTGGCCTTGGACCACCTGTATCCGGGCCTGGTGCGCAACTTCGGCGCCGCAGACCTGACGATCGGCGCGCCCGAGTGCCGGTCGTGGATCCGCGTGCGGGCTGTAGGCCGCTGCCGGTTCGACGTGACGACGTCGGGGCCGCGGGACATCTGGGCGGAGATCCAGGATGTCGCCGGCCGGTGGCGGGCGTCCGGTTCACCGGACGTCTTCCGGATCCACTTCGACACCGACGGCGGCCCGCGGGCCACCAGCCCCAACGGCGCCTTGAACTGGCGGCTTTCCCCTGATGAGACTGGAGATGCACGATGATGCGCCCCGCACAACCGGCCTCTGCGGCGGTCTCGGACGATGCCCTGTTCGGGCCCGAGGCCGCCGGGTACGCCCGCTACCGTCCCGGCGTACCGGATGCCGCGGTCCACCTCCTGGCCGCCACCCAGCACGGTGTGCCCGCCCCCGTCCTGCTGGACCTGGGGCCCGGCACCGGCCAGGTGCCCCGAGCGCTGCTTCCCGTCCTGCGCCGACTGGTTCACATCGACCTGGTCGACGTGAACGTGTCGATGCTGGATGCGGCCCGCGCCGTACTCGAACCGGTCCGCGGAGCGTGCACGGTCGACGTCTTCACCGGCGCCGCGCACACCTTCGCCCCCGCCGCGCCCGGTCGGGCGCCCACCCTGATCACCTGCTGCCGTTCCTTCCACTGGATGGCACGCCCGGAAGTCCTGTCCATGGCCGACCGGGTCGCCGCGCCGCACGCGGTTGTGGCGATCATGGTAGACGGCAGCCTCTGGACCCACGAGGCCGACTGGACGGCCGCCCTGCGGGAGCTGATCCAGAGCTACCTCGGCGAAGACCGGCGCGCGGGCACCCGCGGCACCTACGCCGAACCGAGCGACCGCTCCTACGAAGACGACCTGGCCGACTCGGCGTTCAGCGAGGTGACCGAGCACCACTTCCCCCTCTCCCGCGCCTGGAAGCCCGAGGACGTGATCGGCTACCTGCGCACCACCAGCTTCGCCCGCCCCACCCTGTTCGCCGACCGCCATCACGAGTTCGAGGCCGCCGCTCTCCATCTGCTCCAGAACCATGCCGACGGCGGCGTCCTGAAGGAGGACGCGGTGTTCACCGTGCTGCTCGCGCGCCGCTCCGGCGGCGCTGCGTGAGCGGCGCCCAGCGGCACACCGAGCCGCTCGACGTCCACCTGATCGCCGTACGCGACGGCGCGGATGGGCCGGAGGTACTCCTGTCCCGGCGGGCCGGTGGCGTGTACGCGGCGGGCTGCTGGCATCTCGTGTCCGGGCATCTGGACGGCCCGTGGGAGGACACGGTCGCCGCCTTGGTGCGCGAGGCCAGGGAGGAGTCCGGTGTCGTCATCGACCCGGCCGATGTCCGGGCGGCTGTCACTGTGCACCACCGCTCCCCCGTCGGCGATGCCCGGATCGGGATGTTCTTCGAGGTGCGGCGGTGGAAGGGCGCCCCGGGGGTTATGGAGCCCCAGGTGTGCGACGCCATGGGGTGGTTTTCCTTCGACGCCCTGCCGGAGCCGATGGTGGCGTACTGCCGGGCCGGGTTGGATGCCTACCGAGCCGGCGCGCGGATGGCCGTGCACTTCCAGGAGCCCGGCGACCCGATCGCCTACGACCGGTCCGTCGACCGGCTGGTCCTGGTCCCCGAACCCGCCGCACGCGGAACGGCCCCGGAGCAGGCGGTGCGAGCGTTCGCCGAGCAGGCGGTCGGCCGGATCACCGCGTGGACGGACGTGTCCTGGGCGAGAAAGGAAAGCCGCGTGTGGCGGGCGACCGGCGCCGAGGGCGGCGAGTGGTACGTCAAGATTCACCAGAACGACCGCTTCCACCAGCGGGAAGTGGACGCCCTGCGCAGCTGGGTCCCCGGCATCGGGGCGGCCGCTCCCCGGCTGGTAGCCGTCGACCCCGCGCTGCGGGCCGTCGTGCTCACCGCGGTGGGCGGCCGAACCCTGCACGGCGCTGTCCACCCGCCCGAACAGCAGCGCCTCATCTTCCACCGTATCGGGCAGCTTGCCGCTTCCATCCACCGCAGCACTCCACCCCGGCCGGCCGCCGACAGTCTGCCGGTGGCGAAGTTGGAGCGGCACCTGGCCGGTGCCCTGCCTCGTCTCGCGCCCGGCGACGAGAAGTTCATCCGCGCCACCGCCGAGCGGGCTGCCGGCCTGGCCCCCTTGGAGACCGTGGTTACACACGGTGACTTTCAGTACCGCAATCTGCGCTGGGACGAGAAGGCCGACACCCTCTACGTGATCGACTTCGAGCGGTCGGAACCCGGCCCGGCCGTGCGGGACTTCGTGCGGCTCTCCGATGCCTGGCACGGGCGGCCCGACCTCTTCCAGGCACTGATGGACGGCTACGGCCGCCGATTCACGCCTGAGGAAGAGGCCCAGTTCACGGTCTTGTCCGTCCTGGATGCCGTCTCCGGCATCGCCTACGGGGATCCCGAGCTGGTGGAGCGCGGCCTGCGCACCCTGGCCCGGCTGCGCACCGCGCAGCGCCCCTGACCCACCCCATCCACCACGAGGAGCAGCACGTTGACGTACACAGAGCGCGACGAGTGGGAGCAGCACTACGGCGAGGGGAAGGGTTGGCGCCGGCTCGGTGAGCGCGAGCAGCAACTCCTCGCCGAGCACGCCCCGGTTCCCGAGGGCGGGGGCCGGGCCCTGGACGTGGGCTGCGGGACCGGGGAGCTGGCCACCCACCTGGCCGGCGTCGGCTACACCGTGGACGCCGTCGACTTCACGGACAGGGCGATCACCCGGGCCCGCGAGGAACACGCTGGTATCGACGGCGTGCGCTGGCTGCGGCTGGATATCGAGCGCGACGACCCGGCTCCGTTGCACGCCGAGGGGTACGACCTGATCACGATGCGGCTGGCGTATCCGTTCATGAGGGACCGCGGCCGGATCGTTCACGGGCTGGGCGAGCGGCTGCGCGACGGCGGCGCGCTCGTCGTCATCACCCCGACCGTCGAGAACACCCCGTCGGAGCGGCGCGGAATCGCCCTGGATGAGGACGAGCTCACGCTGCTCGGCGCCGGCTGGGAGACGGTGGAGCGGCTGGACGCGGACGGGCTGGCCTTCCTGGTTCTGCGCGGGCCGTGCCACCTCGACACCCGGGCCGTCGAGAAGCGGCCGACCACCGGCCACGCTCTGACCGGCGCCCTCGCCGTCGTCACCGACGACGCCGGCCGGGTCCTGCTGGGCCGCTCCCGCCTCGGCATGCTGGAGCTGCCCGGCGGCAAGACGACCGGCCCTGAGGACTTCGCCGCCGCAGCGGTGCGTGAACTCGCCGAGGAGACCGGCCTGGTCGCCGAACCGAGCGACGCGCACGTGGTGACGATGCTCGTCGACGACAGCCACAGCATCCCGAGGCTCACGGCCGTCGTCCGCATCACCACGTGGACGGGAACCCTGAGCAACCCCGAGGCGCACAAGTTCGACCGCTGGGAGTTCTACGACCTGCACGCCCTCGCCTGCGCCGGAGACGTCTTCGCCCCTGCCGCGCTCGCGATCGACAGCGTGTGGCCCGGCGTCATCCCCAACCTGCCGCCCGTGGTGTCCTATCCGCTCGCTGCCGAGCGGCCGCCCGCGCCGGGTGAACCGGATGAGGCCGTCCGGCTGCGCCAGGAGATGGCCCAGACGGTGATCGACGGCGGCTGGGCCCCGTCCGAAGCCGTCCGCGATGCGCTGCGGACCGTGCCCCGCCACCGGTTCGCCCCGGAAGCGAGCCTGGCGGCCGCGTACGACGGCGGCGACCGGGCCGTCATCACCCGGCGCGACGGCACCGGGAGGGCTATCAGCTCGGTGTCCGCGGCCTGGCTCCAGGCCGACATGATGGAGAGCCTGCGTCTTCGGCCGGGTGCGATCGTGTTCGAGGCGGGGTCCGGCGGCTACAACGCGGAGCTCATCGCCCACGCCGCCGACGGTCGGGTGGTGAGCGTGGACATCGACCCGTGGGTCGTCCGCCGTACGCGCGCCTTCCTCGCGGAGGCCGGCAGCGGCCGTGTCACTGCTGTCGAAGCAGACGCAGCCCTCGGTGCGCCCGCCCATCTCGTGCCGCGCGGCGGGTTCGACGGCAGCGTGATCACCTACAACTGCTGGGACATTTCCCCGGCTTGGCGCGATCAGTTGGCCGAGGGCGGGCGCCTGGTCATGCCGCTGGAGATGGGCGGCTACACCCGGGCGATCGAGTTCGAGCGGCGCGGCGAGGTGCTGCACGCCCGCCACTTCACCTACTGCGGCTTCGTCCGCGACCAAGGGCAGCAGGCCCGCCCGGCCCCTTCCGCCCCCCTGCTCGACGGAGCGCTGGCCCTGCGCTTCGACGACGGCCCCGCCGCCGACACGCAGGGCCTGGACGAGGCGCTGCGCGGGAGGCGGCACGAGATCGCGACCGGAGTGACCATGAGGGCTGCAAACTCCTACTTCGGCTCCCTTCAGCTGCTCGCGGCCACCACGTTGTCGGGCTTCTGCCGACTGGCTGCCCACCAGGAGTCAGCCGAGGCTGTGACCGGCATCGCGAAGGACCGCGACGCCCCCGCGATCCTCGGTGATGCCTCGCTGGCCTACCTCATCCATGTCCAGACCAAGGACGGCGATCGCCGGGAAGACAAGGAGTGGGAGTGGATGGCGTACGCCTTCGGCGAGCAGGGGCCCGAGCTCGCCGAGCGGCTGGTAGCCACGGTTCTGGACTGGGACCGGCACATCCGCGCCGAGGCCAACGACGAGCACTCCGATCCCGTCCTGACGGTCCACCCGGCCGGCACACCCGACGACGCCCTGCCCGCGGGCGGCGTCCTGGACAGGGTGAACTGCCGCTTGGTGTTCCGGTGGCCGGGGCGTGACGTGCTGCTTCCCAGCCCCGTTGAGCGTCCTGCGGCCGACGTCGTGGTGGAAGGGGTCTGACGGTGGAACAAGCCGTACGGCAGCCGGTGTTCATGGCCCCGGTGGAGCGCGAGGACCGGGACCGGATGCGGCGCGCCCACGCGGCCGCCGCCCGGCAGTTCCAGGTGGCTGCCTCGGGGCCGGAGATGTGGGGGTGGCAGGGCCGCACCCTGGGGCGCCGGGCCGGAGACTGCTGGCTGCGCATCGTCTCCGCCGAGGCGGGGAAGGCAGGCGGACGACTGTGGGAGGGGACCGCGACCGCGGACACGCGCGTGCCCCGTTCGGTGCCGCGGCCGAGGCTTCGCGGCGTTCTCGACTGGACCGCGCCGGCCGTCGCCTACCGGGCGGAGCTCACCGAGTACGTCTCCATCCCTGCGCTCACCAGCGGCACGCCCGCGCTCGACCAGGACATCGCTCTGCCCGACTCGTGGTGGTCGGAGCTGAGGTCCGCGCTCGGGACGCTCGCAACGGTGCCCACCGACCGGGAATCGGTACGGCAGAACTGGGTCGACCGGAACTTCCACCGCTTCCTCGGCATCGACCCCGTCCTTATCCGCGAGACGACGACCGGACACGCTGATCTGCACTGGGCGAACCTCACCGGCGCGCCCCTGGTGGTGATGGACTGGGAGAACTGGGGGCGGCTACCCGTGGGCTACGACCTAGGTCTGCTTCACGCGTACTCGCTGGCCGCGCCGGCGACCGCTGCCCGGATCCGTCGCGAGTTCGCTTACGTCCTGGCCACGGACGCCGGCCGGACCGGGGAGCTCATCGCCCTCGGGCAGCTCCTCCAAGCGTGCTCCCGGGGCGTCCATCCTCTCCTCGCCCCGCTCATCGCCCGCCACGCCGAGCACCTGACCGGCACCCCGGTTCCCGCACCCTGACCACAACACGGCCCTGACGGCCTGGAGGAACCCATGTCCCGACCGCGCGTCGACGTCGTCGTCCTGACCATGAACGACCGCCCTGCCCAGGAAGCAGCCGCGCAGGCGACACTTCGTGCCCAGAGCGGCGTCGACGTGCGGGTGGTGGTGGTCGGTAACGGCTGCAAGCCCGAGGTCGTGCCACCTGGTGCGCTCACCGTGTGCCTGCCCGAGAACATCGGCATCCCCGGCGGTCGCAACGCCGGCGCCGCCGCGCTGCACGAGGTGGGCGATCCGGCCGAGTGGCTGTACTTCCTCGACAACGACGCCCGCTTCCCCCGCCCCGACGTCCTGGCCCGGCTCGTCGCCGAGGCCGAGCGGCATCCAGAAGCCGCCTGGGTACAGCCTCGGCTGACCGGCCCGGACGATGTGAGCACGCCACGCCGCTGGGTCCCCCGGCTACGCGCCTCCACCCCGGGGCGGCCGGGGAAGGTCGCCTCGATGACCGAAGGCGTCGTCCTGATCCGGCGCGACGCCTTCGACGCGGTAGGCGGATGGGAAGATCAACTCTTCCTGTATCACGAGGGGCTTGACCTGGCCTGGCGGCTGTACGAGGCGGGCTGGAGCGGCTGGTACGCGGCCGCGATCCGCATGCACCACCCTCTCACCGAACCCGCCCGCCACGCGCTGTACCACCGACTCGCGGCCCGCAACCGGATCTGGATCGCCCACCGCAACCTCCCCGCGCCGCTCCTCCCCGTCTACCTGAGCGCGTGGACCACGATCACCCTGGCCCGGGCCATGCGCGTCGGCGGACTGGGCCAGACCCTGCGCGGCATGCGCGAGGGATGGACGACCCGGCGTACGCAGCGGCGGCGCCCGATGAGCTGGCGCACCGTCTACCGCCTCACCGCCGCCGGACGACCGCCGATCATCTGACCCCTTTGCCCATCCGTCACATCAAGGAGTCCTCTTCGCCATGAACCAGCCGTCGCTGCCTTCGCTGATGGGGGTGTTCGCCCATCCCGATGACGAGAGTCTGCTGGCCGGCGGTGTGCTCGCCCAGCACCACGCCGCGGGCGCCCGCACCACCGTCGTCACCGCCACCTGGGCGCCGACGAGTCACCGAGCCCCCGAACTCACGAACGCCCTGAACGTCTTGGGCGCCGGGGCCCCGCGGCTGCTCGGCTACGCCGACGCCCGCAATCCCGCCTCCGCCCCCGACGGTGCCGTACGTCTCGTCGACGCGCCCCTCGACGAAGCCGTCGGCCGTCTCGTCGCACACATCCGCGAAGTCCGGCCCGACCTCGTCATCGGCCACGATGCCCTGGGCCAACTCACCGGGCACCCGGATCACCGGCGCGCCCACCAGATCACTCTCCTCGCCGTCGAGGCCGCCGGCCTGCCGCACCTGTATCCCGACGCCGGGGAGCCCTGGCAGCCTGCCGCTCTGTACGCGGCTACCCACTCGGAATCCGGGATGGGCCGGCTCGGCCCGCTCCTTCAGAGCGTGGGCAAGACGCTCCTCGCGGTGCCGGACGCGTACGTGACCACCACCGTCGACGTCTCACCGTGGGCCTCGGTGAAGTGGCAGGCGATCTGCGCCCACCGAAGCGAAGTCGCCCGCGAGCGTCCCCTGCCCGGACTGCTCGCCCGCCTGCCCGCCCCAGAACGCAACCAGATCATCAGCACCGAGTACTTCACCCGGCTCTCCCCCGGCCCCGCGCCGAGCGACCCACACCAGCTCGTCGCCTGACCGGCCCACCGTTCGCAAGGTCCCGCCCGCACGATCGGAGACGAAATGACCACCACGCCCTCCCCTGACGCCTCAACCGGTACGCTGATGACCGACGAGGAGTACGGGGCCTTACGCGCCTCGGCCGCCCTCTGGGCCGGAACGTCTGTGCTGATCACCGACCGACGCGGCCGAGTCCTGATCCAGCACGTCGACTACCGCCCGACCTGCCTCCTGCCGGGCGGCGCCGTTGACGCGCACGAGTCCCCGGCCCGGGCGCCGCGCGGGAACTGCGCGAGGAACTCGGCGTCACGATGACTATCGACCGCGGGCTCGCCGTGGACTGGGTCAGCGCTGCGGCGTGGTGTCGGCCCGGTCGTCCGGGCCAGCCCTTGCCCCCCTGTACCGCGTCGCGTCGTCCCGCGGCCTCACCACCGGCGACGTCGCAGTCCTCGAGTTTTGGCTGCGGACCACTTGAGGTTCCACGGTGACCCACATGATCTGACGACTGCTCTGGTCCCCGTTGCCATACCGACTGCTCCCCCACACCGATGTCCACCTGCCACAGCTACTGGATCAGACTCTCAAACTGGATGCGCATGGGGGCGGGGGTCCGGGTTTATGAACACGGAAGAGCTACCGGTCATGCCGCAGCACGCCGTGGCTACTGGCACCCCAAGCCGCGTCTGCGGAAGTCGTCTGATCCCCTTGAGCCGCCGTAAGCGCGTGGACGACCACGCACGGGGATAGCTGTCCGGCTGACCGCCGCCCCTTTGAGGCAGATTCTTGCTACGCGAGTGATCACCGGCCCGGAAGGGCCGGTCGGTCCGCGAGTTCCTCGGCTTCGTCTTCCTTGTGGGAACGGGTGTCCGGACGGTAACCGGACAGCGTCCGGTGAGGTTCCGCCAACGTTTGCCGACGCGCTGCGATCCGGGCGTGTGATCGGCTGCACTGTTCCCCGGCCCCTTGGGGGGCTGCCAGAACAGTGCAGGAGACGAAGGCGGGCGGGAGCGGGAATTCGCATGATGACGATCAACGTGGGGGTGTTGCTCGCGGTCATCGTGGTGATGCGGCTGCGCCGCAGGACTCAGGCCAGGAGCCGCGTCGAGGAACGGAACACCGCCTTCTTCGTCCTGGCTCTGGGCATCGTGATCGCGCCGACCCCGCTGGGCCAGGGCATTTTCGATGTGATTCAGCAGTTGGTGAGCGGCATCTCGCAGGCCGGGACATGAGCCCACGCCCCCGGCCGGGCGCTCGCCGTTCCCCCGCCCCGCGCCGGCGCCGTACTTCTCCCGTCTCTCGACGTCGGCCCACGCCGAGGCGTCGTGCGGCGTCCCGCCGACAGAGGCGGGCCTCCGGCTGGGAGCAGGCCGGTCTGCTGCTCCTGGTGCTCGCCGTGGTGTGGAGTCTGGTCGTCGGCGCGCTGCGGTGGCTGGCCGCGCACCCCTGGGTGCCGGCCGTGCTCCTGCTGAGCGCGGCGGTGGCCGGCGGGGTGTGGGTGCACCGGCGCCGGGAGGCTGCCGCCTGGGACCGGGTGCGGGAGCGGGGACTGCGCTACGCGATGCCGCAGATCGATGCTCTCCACCACCGGCAGTTCGAGGAAGCCGTACGGGATCTGATGCGTCGCGACGGCTGCCCCCGGGCGGTCCAGGTCGGAGGGGCCGGCGACAACGGTGCAGACGTGAAGGCCACCGATCCCTTCGGCCGCCTGTGGGTGATCCAATGTAAGCACCGCGCCGCTGGACTGGCCGGGTCCGCGGTCGGGACCCCGGACCTGCACGTCCTCAACGGCACCGGCCGCCCCGTCCACAACGGCGACGTTGTCGTGCTGGTCACCAACGGCCGCTTCACGGACAAAGCCGTGGCGTTCGCCCGCTCGCAACGACTCCACCTGGTCGACCGCCACCTGCTCGCGCACTGGGCCGCGGGGTCCACTCCTCTGTGGGAACTCCTGGGGACGGTTCCCTCTCCTCGCTGTCCAGCCTCCGGATCTTGATCCTCGCCGAGCACGGCCTGCCAAGCGGCGGCACGGACAGAGCGACTAGTGCCGTCTGACTACCTCAACGCTCCATCCCACGATCCAGCCCGGGGCGGGTGGTGATGAGCGTGGTCAGTGTCCGCCTGTTCGCTCCTTCGTCGTATCGCAGATCGATGGCTTGCCGTGACAGGCGGTTCATGCGCTGAAGCACCTGGCCGCAGGCTTCGGATGTCCCGGCGGAGTTGCCTGCGGTGAAGCCGAACATGTCGGGATACCGATCTTCGTCGGCGGTCATGAAGACGGAGTCGGTGACAGTGGGTGTGGCGTCATCTCCACGGGGCGGGGTCGTGGAGGAGGAGACGGTGCGGGGAAGGAGCACCCGGGTCGCGGTGCCGGTGGTAGCCAAGGTGAGTCCGAACCAGCGGGTGAGCTGGTCGGGCCAGATGTGCGCTTTGAGTTCGCGGCCTGCGGTGGTCCTCAGCGCCCAGGGGCGCCCGGTGAGGAGGGCGTCGGTCACGCGCTGGTCCTGGGTGGGGTGGGGTGGTTCGCCGGCTTGGAGGTGTGAGCGGGCGAGGTCTGTGAAGTGAAGGGCGTGGAGGAGCCCGAGGCCCACGGCGGCCGCGGCGGGCCATGGGAGGAGGTCGAGTGTGCCTGCCGTGTTGGGGCGGGCGAAGCAGCAGTCGTTGGCGAGGAGTCCCGCACCGGCTGAAGCCAGGGTGAGGGCGCTTGTGGTCTTGCCTGCTCCAGAGTTGCCCACGGCGAGCAGGGCCCGGCCGTCGGGCAGTACGACGGCGGAGGCGTGGAGCAGCGCCCATCCGTCGGCGAGAAGTTGGGAGCGCAGCATTTCGCGGGCGAAGCGGGTGGTGGCGATGGCCAGGGGGGTGGGCCGGCCGGGGTGGGTGGTCTCGATGGCCTGTTGGCTGCTGATGTGTAGGTGCTGCTGGGCGGGGTTGTACCGGAAGGCGAGCGGCGGGCCGGCCAGAGTGTGCGCGGTGACGGTTTTGTCGGGGTGGTGGGTGTATCCGATGGGTTCGCGTGCGAAGACGGCATGGTGCGCGTGGGTGGCGGGCCGGTGGTGGTCGCCGTTGGTAATGGTGAGCAGGGGTCCGTTGTGGGTGGTGTTGCTGTTGGCCGGTGTGGTCTTCCAGTAGGGGCCGAAGTACGTGGTGGCCCAGTGAATGACGTCGGAGGTGTCGGAGCGGATGGTGAGGCTCTGCTGTCCGGCGGTGAGGGAGATGGTGTGCGTCACGGCGTGGCCTTCCGGTGGGCCCCCGGCAGGGGCCGGGGGCGGGTTGGCTGCGGCTACGCGCTGGTCCGGGAGGTATCCGGGTGGGTGAGAGCGTCTGGTGCCCGCTCGCGCAGGACTTCGGCGAGCCGCGCGATGCGGCGCAGCGGTTCGAGGTCGGGGGCGGGTGGGGCGGCTTCTGCGAACAGGGCTGCGGCCGCGTGGTGTACGGAGGTTCTGAGCGGGGAGTCGGTGAGGACTTCGTCGTGGATGACGGCGCCGTCGCGTGCTGCGGTGAGTCGGTGGTGGCGGCGTTCGAGTTGCCAGCCGCCGGGTGCGGTGACGGGTTCGAGGTGCAGGGTGAAGCGGGTTCGTCCGGCGTGGACGGTGACGTGCCGGTAGCGGTCGTCGGCCGCGCGTAGTCCCTGGCGCCACGGGGGCCGGGGTGCGGGTGCGGTGTCGTCGGCCTGCCCGGGGCCGAGGATCGAGGAGGTCAGCTCCAGCCGCAGCGTGCCTGGGGCGCCGGGGCGGGGGAGGTCGGTTCGCTCGGTCAGGGCGGCGACGAACAGGGCTGGGTCGTAGGCCGGCTCGGTCGTGGTGGTGGCCGGGTCCGAGGCCAGGTAGTGCTTCCATGCCGGGGCGGGCAGGATGCCGCGGATGACCGCGAGCATGTGCAGCCATTCGTAGCCCAGTACGCCGTAGTCGCGGTCGATGAAGCGCCCCGAGGCGCTGTCGGGGCGCCGGTCCTTGGTGAAGAGCACCGTGACCTTGTCGATGGGCGCGCCGGGTTCCAGTGCGGCGATGAGGGCGGTGAACGCCGGCAGGGTGGTGGAGTGCCGGTACTGGTCGTTGACGATGATCCGGGCGGCGGGGTGGTCGGTGAGCAGGCGGCTGAAGGTGTCGATCTCGTGTCCGCGGCAGGCCGGTTTCTCCATCAGGACGCGGGCGGCCGGGTTGTGCCGGAGGATCGCGCGCAGGACGTCCAGGTGCTCGGCGGTGGGGCAGCACACCGACCACAGGTCGATGCCCGCGGCCACCGCCTCGGGCAGTTCGCTGACCTGGTGGGGGAAGGTCCGCAGGGACGCGGGGAGGTCTTGGTGCTTGGGGTCGATGACGGCCGGGGTGGCGCCCAGGGCGGTGAGGATCTCGGTGTGCAGGCGCCCGGCGACGCCGTATCCGACGATCGCGGCCCGCTCCAGTCGGCCACGGGCAGCGCGGCGCGGGGAGGGCACGGCGGGCAACTGGGTGGCGCCGGTGCCTGGTGCGGCGTACAGGTCGTAGTACGCCTCCCACAGGCCGGCGTCCGTGATGGCGGTGTCGGCCGGGGCGGTGTGCAGTCCGGGGGGAATGCGTCCGGGGTCGGCGCACAGGGCGGCGGCGGCGACGAGGGTGGCGGCCCGGTAGGCGTCGTAGCCCTGGCTGGGGATGGAGTCGGCTTCGAAGAGGTTCATCGAGCGTCCGTTGCCCAGCAGGGTGACCGTCCTCTCGCCGGGCAGGGCGAAGCGCATGCCCACCCCGGGGATGTCGTTGGCGCCCGTGCGGTGTGAGGCGTTCTCGGTCAGGGCGGAGAAGTCGCGGGTGGCGAAGGGCGCGAGGAGCACGCCGTCGGGAAGGGCGTTCAGGTCGGTGTCGCTCAGCGCGATCTCGCCGGTGGTGCCGATGATGAGGAACGGCCGGGTGGCGGCGAGGGCGTCGGCGGCAGTGCGGTAAGTGGTGAAGCCGTGCTCGGCGGCGTCGATGAGGGCCGGGAGGTCGGTGTCGACGATATCGACGCGGCAGCCCAGATCGCGTAACTGGGCGGCGAGGCGGGAGCCGAGGGTGCCGTAGCCCAGCAGCAGGACCTGCCGGCCGATGATCTTGCGGTCCGGGAGCAGGGCGCGCAGCCGGCGCAGGCAGGAGTCGGCGATCTCCCGGTACCCCAGGCGGGACTTGACCTGGGAGCGGGCCATGTTCAGCACGGGGATCGCCAGCTGGCCGGCGGCGGCGATCCGCTTGATGCCGCTGACGGTCAGCTCCAGCGCGGCGTCCACCGCGCGGGGCGCGCCGACGGCTCCGTAGCCGCGGGCCAGCAGGCCGCCGTCGTCGACGACCAGCACCCGTCGGCCGGCCGCGTGCGCGGCGTCCAGGAACGCGTCGATATCCGCTCCGACGCGGGCGAGTTCGCCCCGGTGCGCGTCGGGGTCGTTGACGGCCGTGTTGTCCAGGACGTCGCTGCGGTACCCGCGCGCGGTGAACGTGGCGTGGACACGGTCCCGGTTCCACGTCTGGTCGCCCTTGTCCAGGGCGAAGATCCACTCAGGGGGAATCCCGGCCCGCTCCATCGCCAGGACGAATCCGGTGCTGTGCTCCAGGTAGTGGTCGCGGAAGAGCAGCGCCCAGTTGCCGAACGCCGGCTGCTCGGTGCTGTAGCGCTCCAGCAGTGGCATGGCGGCCCGGATGCCGTCCAGTTCACTCTCGGTGTAGGGCAGGGTGCGCGCGGCCAGGGCGTCGTGGAGCTCGCCGGCGAGCCGGCTTGCGCCGGGTTCGGGGCCGGGGTCGATCAGGATGTCCACGGCGGCCGGCGGCGGAATCTGGAAGCCCAGCGTGTGCGGCGCTTGCGGTGGCAGGCTCTTCCACCGCACCGTGACCAGCAGGTGGGCAGTGACCGGGTCGGTGAGCCGGAGCGTTCCAGATCCCTCGTCGAGTGCGCAGTGCAGCTGGCGGCGCTCCGCGAGCGCGGCGGCGGCTGTGGTGATCGTCTCGGCGCTGATCGGTCCGCGCAGGACCACCCACTGGCCGGCGGCTATGGCCGTCGTGGACATCGGCTACTCCTTCATTCGTGGACCGCCCGGAGGCGGTTTGTCAGCGGTGCTGGGCTGCCCGGGCCAGGGCGCTTTCGACCTCGCCGAGGCCCGCCAGTAGTCGCTGGGCCGCGGCGTGCCGCAGGAGCCAGAACTGGTCCAGGTCCTCCTGGAGGAGGCCGGGCTTGAGGTAGTGCTGCTTGACCCCGTACAGGCTGGTCATCAGCTGCAGCAGCGCCACCCGGGCGCAGGCGGTGACGTCGCCCGCCGGCACGAGCGGGTTGGTTTCCAGGTAGGCGCCGACCAGGTTCACGCCCGCCGCGATCCAGTCCTCGTCGAGAACGACTGTGCGCGGGTCGAACGCGATCCGGCCCAGCTCGTAGGCGACCAGGAACGGGTCGGGGGGCAGGAAGTCCAGTACGGCGGTCAGCTCGTCGCCCTTGAACAGCAGGTTGACCGCCGAGTAGTCGCCGTGCAGAACCTGCGTCGTCAGCGGCGGAAGGCCGTCCAGGAGCTCGGGGATGCGGTGCAGCACCGCGCGCCGCTCGGTCAGGGTCCGCAGCGCCTGCTCGTCGAACGCGTCACGCTGGGCGCGCTCCCCGGCGATGCCCAGCAGCTTGACGGCGGTGGCCTCCAGCTTGTCGATGTCCGGGCGCAGCCACTTCTCCAGCTTCGCCGACGGGCCGGACCCGGCCGGGTGGTCGGCGAACGCGGTGTGGATACGGCCCAGCGTGGTTCCGGCGGCCCGCTGCTGGGCGGGGTTGAGACCGTCTTCGACGACCGCGCCGGGCACCCATTCCCACACCGAGACGGCGATGCCGTCCTGCCTCACGACGGTGTCGCCGCTGGCCGAAGGGCGCACCGAGGCGACCGGAACCTGGTGAATACCGGCCAGTTGCGTCTGATCGACCGCGGCCTGTTCGGCGCTCAGGTCCGAGTCGCTGCCCTGGTAGTGCTTCACGAACAGCACCTGGTCACCCACCCGGGCCCGGTAGTTGACGGTCACCTGGCCGACCGGCAGCCGCTCCAGTACGGCGCCGGGCAGGCCGTAGGCGCTGGCGAGCACCGCGGTGAGATCAGGCTGCGATTTCGGTTCCACGACAACCCCTCCTTGTGACGTGTAGTGATCGAGTGGACACCCTATGGCCTTGGTGGGGGTGGTTTGGAACGCTGCGCCCACCACCGGTCGGCCTCCCGGTACCGGTCCAAGCACGCCTGCGTGGTGCGGGGTTGACCGGTCCACTCGACGGCGACCTCGAAGTCCTGTCCGCTGCCGATCCGGTCCCGGGCCCGTTGCGCCACCAGTGCGCGGCCGGGCGCGTCTCGGCCGCTTCCGTCGTCGGACAGGTGCAGCACCCGAGAGAGATCGAGCACCCGCTCCAGGCCCGCCTCCCCCGTGCTGCCTGCTGAGAAAAGGGCGGCGGCGAGCTGGGCGGTGTCGGCCAGCGCGCGTATCTGTGGCCGGCGTTCCAGCAACGTCTCCAGGGCGTCCAGGGCGGCGGGCGCGAGCCAGCCGGGGTGGTGGAGCTCCACCAGCAGCGGCAGCCGGACCTGCGGCAGCTCGCCGGTGAGCATGGCCGCCAGCAGCGGCCCCCGGGGCACGGTGCGCCCCAGCAGCCGCACCCAGCGGGCACCGATCGCGGCCCCCGCGGCTGCCAGGAGATCCAGCTCGGTCCGGGCCCGGGCCCGCTCGGGGACGGGCGGGGCGAACAGGTCGGCCAGGTCCAGGTCGGCCGTCACCCCGGTGACTGGCACGCATACCTCCCCGCACCGGCGCCAGTGCGCGAGGACCTGCGGTGACTGCCGGGCCAGGTCGAACCCGCGCGGCCCGCCCCGCAGATGCACGAACGGAACATTCTGCGCTCCGGCCCATTCCAGCAGCTCCGGCACGTCCAGTCCGCGTACGCCGATGCTGTACAGCCCGACACCGGCCGCACTCACGCCGACCTCCAGTCCAGCAGCAGGACGGGTTCGGCCGGGCGGCCCGGGGCGTCGAGCAGGGCGAACAGTTCCGGGGCCTTGTCGCCAGGCACCGTCCTGCACCAGAACGTGGCCAGGGCCGGATCGAGATGCCCGGTGAGCCAGTGACAGGCCGTGGTGAACGCGGCCTGGTACGCACCCTCGGCACCAGGGGCCAACTCGTGCATGCCCACCACGCTCCAGCCGCCCCGGTGCACCTGGAGCGCACCGAGTGCGTCGCCGTCGGCGGGAGTGCCGAGCAGACCGAGAATGCCGCCGGGCGCGGTCAACGTGGCCGCGCTCGCCGGGGCGCCGGCTGCGTCGATGACCAACCGGCCCCGCCCGGCGTCCTTGGACGGTACGCGGATGACGCCCGGAGCCCGGCCGATCGCGGCGTGCCGACGCGCGGTCACCACCCGGATGCCGGTGGCGCCGCGGCGGGACAGCTCCAGCACGCAGCCGAGCGCGACCGGCCCCGAGCCGACGACGACCACGTCGCTCAGGTCGTCGGTGGGCACCCGGTCCAGGCCCAGGCAGGCCATCTGCTGGAACCGGGCCAGCGCCACCAGCCCCGGATCCATCCCCGCTGGTGCGGTCACCGCCCCGGGACAGGCCGGATCGAAGGCGGCACCGTGCGGAACCGGGGCCAGCACCCAGCCCCCCGAATCGTCGGCCCGGCCGAGCGTCATGTATCCGGCCTCACGGTCTGGGCCCCCCAGATGCCGCCGCTCGGTTCCCGGGCTGATCACACTGAACCTGCCCACCACCATCCCCACCTCCGGCGCGGCCCCCGCGAGAAGGCGCGCCCGCCCGCCCCCGACATGGATCCGCGCTCCGGTGTACCGGCGCACCGGCTTCTTCCCATGCATCAGCGATCCTCCATCGTCGACGTCGGTGGGGCGGTACCGGCCAGGTCTTCGATCCGGCGGGCGATCGCGTGCGGTGCTCCCCACACCGTGTGCAGTGCGAGGGCGCCGGCCAGCGCCCGCACTCGCTCTTGGCGCCGTGCGGCGGCAGGGTCGTTCTCGAGCTGGCGCAGAACCACCGGGCTGTCATCGAGCAGGCGCTCCAGCAGGTGTCCACTGGCCCGCCACCACACCGTGGCAGCCGTGTGCGTGTCCAGTACCTCAACCACTCCCTGGCGGGCGTGACGGTCGCCGTCCACGTCCACCACGGCCGCCACCGTCACGGGTTGGATCTCGGCCGGCGCCCTCTGCACGCTTGCCACGTGCCCCAGGTCCACCCGGTCTCCCGCAGACCATGGCAGGACCAGCTCGGGGAACCAGCGCCGTGTCGGAGCACGACGGGCGAGGAACGCGGTGGTGCCGCCCAGGACCCGGGGCGCCGGGCGGGCATCGGAGACGTCGAGGAGCGTCACATCCCCGGCGAGGACCTGCCAGCCCCGGCGCGCCAGGGCCAGGGCGACCAGGGTCTTGCCCGCCCCATGGCCGCCGAGCAGCAGCACGCTCCGGCCGTCGGACGGACGGCGCAGGGCGACCGCGTGCAGGCACAGCGCCCCGTGGTCCACATGCAGCAGGTGCAGATGAGCGTTCAGGACCCGCCGCGCGTCCTTGGCCGACATCCCGCGCGGCAGCACACCAACAGCCGGTCCGCCGCCGGGCCGCAGCCCGCCGGGCAGAACCCCGGGCAGGTGCGGGGCGATCGTCTCCCACTGGGCTACCAGGGCCGAATCCGCCTCCACGCGAAGGCCTCGCCCGGCGCTTCGCACCTCGTAGGTATGCCGGTCCGTCCAGGTCACCGGCCCCGCCCCACTCGCGGGATGATCCCCTCGAGGCCCTGCCACACCGGCGCCGACGGCAGATGCCCCACCGCCACCCGCACGACCGCAGCCGGCACACCGGCCAGAAGCCCTTCGGCCGGTGGCGCTGCGGCGGCTTGGTCCGCCAGCCGCGGCCCGCCCATCAGCCCCAGCGGGTCGCTGACGTACAGAAGTTGCTGCGGGACGCGGGCGGCCCGGGCCACGGCCCGCTCCAGCACCTCCGTGCCCGAACGAGCACATGTCCCGGCGGCGTCGCCGTCCACCATCACCACGGCGCCCAGAGGAACGGGCGGCGAGTAGCCGATGCCCAGTGCCGCACGGTGCTGGGCCGGGGTGAACAGGACCCGGTAGCGTTCCACCCCGGCCACGACCGTGCGCTCACGCCGTCCGACGGCGGTGTCATGAAGGAGCTGGGCGGGCACCGCGACGCGGGTCGGCCATCCCATCACCGTGCCGTCCGGGCCGATCAGCACCAGGTCGTCCGCCATGAACAGCGCCCCCAGCTCCCGGACCGCCCGGTGCGCAAGGGTGGACTTCCCGCCGTGACGCCCCGCAAGGAACACCAGCGCGCGGCCCTCGACGGCGACCGCTGAGGCATGCAGCATCCGCCACCCCGCCGCCAGCAGCCTCGACGCGAAGAACACCCGGGCCAGGTAGTCCGCCCACCTCAGCCCCACCGCGTCACCCGCTGCCACCACCAGCCGCGTCACCCGCCGCCGCGCATCGACCTCGATCCCGGCGGGCGGCTGGCCCGGCCGGTAGGCGGCCGCCAGGCGCATCACACCCCCAGTGGCCTCCAGCATCGTCAGGCGGCGCCCGCCATAAGGCAGCTCAAGGACCATCTGGCCCCCGGGCAGCTGACCTTCGTTGTCAGCGCCCGGGCGCTGCTCCTGCACCTGGAGCGTCCACTGTGACACCGCGTGCGACGGAGCGACAGCGCAGGCCGGCACCACCATTTCCAGCACGGACCGGAGCATCGCGGATGCCGGCGCTTCGACACGCAGCCGGAGATCACGGAACTGGACAACCTCGTGCACCTCGTGCGTCTTTGACCGCGAGGTCTGCTCTTCGGGCGCCCCACACGGCATCTCCACCACCATGAGCTTCATCCCTCTCCCGGCGAGAGCATGTGCGCGCGGACGATCCACACGGCCACGGCCGGAACACCGCCGCTCGATTACAGAGCAACAGGCCCCGGCCGCAACAGCGTTCGAGTGTCATCTCCCTGTCATCCCCTCCGGCGAACACGCCTCCGCGAGCCCGGCCCGGGTGCTTCCATGGAGTGATGGACGAACCGATCCGGCACCCGCTGACATACGCACGGTGGCTGCGCGGATTCTCACAGGCGGAGCTCGCCAGACGAGTGAAGGAAGCCGCCCGGCGCCGCGACCGCCGGGCCGGGACCAGCCGGCAACGCGTCTCCCTGTGGGAGAAGGGCGTCACGCCGGACGACTTCTCGCAACAACTCCTCTCCGACGTCTTCGACGTCCCGCACGACCAAGTGGCGGCTCTGGGCTGGCCGCACTGGCTGCCCGGACAGGAGACACCCGTACCCCTCGGGTCAGGCCTGACCATCCCCGTCCTGAGAAAGGCCGCACAGATGGCTGTCGACCGCCGTACCTTCCTCGCCTACACACCGGCTGCCCTGGGCGCTTTCGCACACCAGTGGGCCACGATCGACCCGGCACTGGCCGTCGGCTCCCTTGAAGGACGCCCGGTGGACCCGGCGCTCGTCGACTGGCTGGAGACCGCCGCTCACGGCCTGAACAACCTGCCCACCGCCCACCGCCAGCACACCGGCCCCCTTCTCGACGCGCATCTGAGGACCGTCGTCGACCTCCTCGACCACGGCAGTTACAGCCACGCCATCGAACTTCGCCTCCACTCCCTGGCGGCCGCTCTCAGCCAGACCCTCGGCTGGCACCACTTCGACCACGAACACCACGCCGCCGCCACCCGCTACTGGCACGCAACCGTCCACGCCGCGCACCAGGCCGGCGACATGAATCTGGGCGCCGGGGCACTTTCTGACATCGCCTACCAGAGCATCTGGCTCGGCAAGCCCCACGCCGCCGCGCAGAGCCTGGAACACGCCCTGACGCGCACCACCAACCCGACCGCCAAGGCTCTGCTCCTCCTCCGCAAAGCACGGGCACACGCGATGCTCCGTGAAGCCCGCGCCTGCTACCGCGACCTCGCGCAAGCTGAGATGTTTCTGAACTCCGCCTCCGACGCACCCCCCGAATGGTGCTCATGGATGGGTTTTGCGGACGTCGCGGTGGATACCGGCAGGTGCCTGATCGAGCTAGGGGAACCCGCCCTGGCCCACGCCCAGATCCGTCAAGGGATTGCTCTGCTTCCCTCAGCCCGCGCGAAGACGAAAAGCGTGTTCCTCGGCTATGAGGCGCAGAGCCTCCTCGCCCAGGGCGACATCGCTCAGGCCGCTCAGCTGGCACATCAATCCTTCGGCCTCGCTCAGCAGATCGGAGCCTCACGCTGCATCCAACAGATCCGTGACCTGACCACCGGGTTCACCCCGTACGCATCGGAACAGGGAGTTGATCGCCTGCTGCACGACGTCACACTGGCGGGTCGAGACCCTGGCAAGGCGAAACAGCAGGCCCAGAGTTCCTGATCAACTGCCCAACCGGAAGGACGGAAGCCGACTGCGGTGAAGGCCTGACAGATCATCGGTGAACGGGGAAGATCAGACGCTATGAGCAGCGAAGCGAGGGCTGAGGATGCCCCGATCTACAGCCGACTGGTCAGGGAGCGCGGTGACGTCCTGACCGAGACGAGGAACGTGGCCGATCAAGTACTGCGTCAAGCGCGCGATGCGCTGGACTGGAGCGGGGTTCGGCCTGCCCAGCGGCAGGATGCGGATCGAGCCGCGTTCTCCGCGTTCCGCTGACGGCGGATCACGTCTCCTCGTGCCCCTCGGCCCGGTTCCCCCCTGCCATCCCGCCGCGTAGCGCACCGCTCGTACGGGGCAGCGACCTCCCGTGACCGGCCTGACCCCATACCGCAGCGCTGGAACCGCCCCGGCCATCAGCCCGACCGGTGCGCCCCCGGGCACGGGGAGACCGGAACCCACTTCGTGCTGGATCTCGGACCTCGTCGCTTCGGGGTGGCGGTCGCGGCGGTCCCGCTGCTTGCGTGGCGCAGGGGCGGCGGCCGGCACGCCGACACAGCCCCAGCCCGGTATGTTCCCTGAGCACGTCGAGGAGCGGTGTCGGCTCGGCAACCGTGCACACCGGCTCGTTCTCCAGCAGCAGCCGTACTCCGGCCCGCTCGGCGGCCTGGAGAGCATACGGAAGCAGCGGGTCGTCGAGGAACGACTCCGTCTGCTCGCCCACGGCCAGGTGCGAGAACTCCCGGACGCGGTCGGTGCCCAGGATGCCCGCCACCGCCAAGACGCGGTCCACCCACCGCTCACGGTCCTCGGCGGGCACCTGGGTGGGGAAACCGAAGCTGTCGACCTTGCCCGGCGTGGCACCACTTCCACAGCGGGGAGGCCAACGCCGCGACCCGCAGGCCCCGTTCGTCGGCCAGCTCCGTCGTATCCGTCGTCCGCCATACGACGCCTCCCTCGCACCCTTGCCGTGCGGTGGACCTTGCTGATCAACACCCTTTTCCCCCGTTTGAGGGATATCGTCCCGGCCAAGGGCATCCACATTCCGTCATCTCTCAGCACCAGGGCCGCCCCGCCAATCAGAGGTCTCCGACTCGACGTAGCATCACGCAGTGTGACGTCACCATTACAGGGGCTCTCGATTGTCGTGACTCTCTCAGCGCCGCTGGCCCTCATACCTTCCTTCCCCTCCGTCCCTACGGAGCGACCGAGTCGCGCCGCGGTGGCCCCGGCTCCCTGCATCAGCGGAGAGCGTGAACGCCGGGGCGAGTCCTCCGTCGACGACGGCGAGATCCGCTGGACGGACAAGACCCGCTATGACGGATCCCGCAAACACGCCCTGAAGGCGTGGCAGTACTCCGGTGCGAAGATCAAGCTGCGCCCCGACAGCGCTAGCACCGTCAACGACCTGGAGTTCCGCGACTACAAGGGCGGCACTGCCGATCGGGCGGCGGTGGCCCAGTACGTACGCGACTCCGGAACAGCGGCCACCGACTACATCCGTTTCAACCGGGACAAGATGAGCGGTCGCAGCCGCGCCTTCATGAACTCCGCCGCCGCTCACGAACTCGGCCACGCCCTCGGCCTGTGCCACAAGGGCAGCCGGGTCTTGTCGCTGATGTGGACCGACATCGCGTCGCCGCCCATTACCTCCCCCCAGGCCGTCGACAAGGCCAACTACAGCAACCTGTGGAGATAGTCGTGCGCAAGAGGTACTGGATCATCACCGCGGCCGTGGGCCTCGTCCTCGCAGCGAGCACCGGCACCTACGTCCTCGTCGACGACGGCGAGGTCAGCGTCTCCTCCCTGTGCACTCCGCCGACCGACACCCCCGAGTACGTCGCCGCCTACGCCCCCACCGTCGTCATCGGTACCGTCACCGGCCCCACCCGCTACATCCCCGACGCCGGCGACCCCAGCACCGGCGTACAGGAAGCCACCCTCACCGTCGAGAAGACCCTCAAAGGCCCCCAGCAGCGCGATCTCGACCTCTCCCAGTCCGTCACCCGCACCGCCCAGGGCACCTACACGACCGCCGAGCTCCTCTACCAGCCCCTGGTAACCGGGCAACGCTACGCCGTCGCGGTCCTCGACCGGGCCGAGAACGGAGGCCGATGGGTCTGGGGCGCGGAGCGGGCACCGGACGAGACCGCCGACGAACGGTGGGCCTCCGCGGTCGCGGCCAAGGCGATCCTGCCGAGCGCCGCCTGCGACGACACCCGCATCATCACCTCGACACCAGGCCCGGCATAGGGGAGCCGACCCCACGCCGCCAGGAACGCGGGTTCGGCGAAACACCGCGTGGCCCACTCCGACCCGACAAACTGGCTAGGCTCTCATCACCCGGCAACGGGCGCCCGCAGGCCGCGGTCACCGGCCCCCAGAACACATCGCCTCCAGAAAGACGCATCTCCATGACCGCGCCCTTGCTGCTCGTCGACGGCCACCACCTCCTCCACCGCGCCTGGCACGGCTTCCCGGCCCGCATCACCACCCGTGACGGCCACACCGACCGAACAGGCGTCTTCGGATTCGCAGCGCTACTGCGCAAGACTCAGGCACAGCACGCCGGGCAATTCGAAATCTGCGTGGTGTTCGACGCCGAGGACGGCTCGCAAGCCCGCATCGCCCAGGACGCCGCCTACAAGGCCCAACGGCCAGCCTCCGCGCCCGGACTGATCGACTCGCTCAGGTTGGTCAAGGACGCCCTCAACTACACCGGGGTCCGCTGGATCGAGCACACCGGCTGCGAAGCGGACGACGTCATCGCCACCCTGACCGCCCGGGCCCGCGACCGCGGGCGCGCCGTCGACATCCTGACGACCGACAAGGACTTCATCCAGCTCCTGGCTGATCCCAGCGTCCGCCTGCTGAACACCGGCCTCGCCCTGGAACGCCGCTATACCGCCGGCGAGCACATCCTCCCCCGCTTCGGCGTCCTCGCCGAGCAGTGGCCGGACTACCGGGCTCTGACCGGTGACCCCGCCGACAACATCCCCGGGGCCCGCGGCGTCGGCCCCAAGACGGCCGCTCGCCTGCTGACCGACCGGCGCCGGCTGGAGAGCATCCCGACCGGTGAACTGCGCGCCGCCTGGACGGTGCAGTGGCCGCAGATCCTGCGGTGGAGGGAGATGATCAAGCTGGATGCAAAGGTCGACATCCCGGACGGTGTGCTCACCGGGCGATCCACCCCTCATCTGCCCACGGCTGCTCGTGTGCTGGACGTCCTGGACCTGTGGTGATGCGGGTTGTGCGGTGGGGGCGTTGGAACGGGGGCGGTCGCGGAAGGCAGCGGGTCTGCCAGGTGCCCGTGCTCGTCAGCCGTCCCGCTCTGGGGCATCGGTGAGTTCCAGAACGACGGATTCGCGATGCGGGGAGGCTGCGTTGATGCGGGTGGTGTGCCGGGCTGCGCGCAGGCCCATGCCGGTGAGGTCGTCGGTGGTGTGGAGGGCGCAGAGGAGCGCGGCGGCGGTCTGGAGGGTGAGCGCGGTGTTGGGGCGGTAGCCGAGGAGGGCGGCCGCCTCGGGATCGTGGCGGGCGGCGGTGTGGGCGTGGGTGAGGACCAGGGCGGGGTCGGTGACGACGAGGTCGTCGACCTGGACGCGCTGGACGTGGACGCCCGGGTCCAGAGGGCGGCGCGGAACGATCTGCTCCGGTACGGCGGGCAGGAGGCTGGGGTGGGGACGGCGGGGCATTGAGGTCTCCTCTGTGCGTACGGTGGCAACGACGGTGCCGCTGAGTGGAGGGGGTGGGGGTTGTGGATGTGGTGATCGGTCGCCCGGTGGTTGTGCGGGGTGAGCATCGGGTAAGCACGGACGAGCTCGTGAGGGATCTGGAGCGGCGGTATCTGCGGGTGAAGATCGCCTCGTGGACGCGCATGTTGAAGAACACGGGGGTCGTGCGGCGGCCGTGGTCGGCGCCGCTGGCGGAGACGGCGCGCCGGAGAGGTGTGGGGGTGCGCTCACGGGCCGCGTACGAGGCGTCCCGCGACCGGGCCGTGAAGGTCGCGCAGGGCGCCATGGGGCAGGCGGGGCTGAGCCCGAGGGACGTGGATGTGCTGATCACGACGCACACCACGAGCTGGACGATTCCGGGGATGGACGTGGACCTGGTGGGGCGGCTGGGGTTGCGGCCGGACGTGGAGCGGATCGGTCTGGCGACCGCGGCGTGCGTCGGCGGCGGACACGCGCTCGTGCACGCGGCCCGAGCCCTGCGGCGCGGCCGCATGGGCGGGCGGGCACTGGTGGTGGCGGCCGAGGACCTGTCCACGCTCTACCGTCCGGGGCCCAAGCTGCCGACCATGCAGGACGTCCTCTACGGCGGCCTTTTCGGGGATGCAGCGGCGGCGGTGGTCGTTGCCGCCGTCGAGGAGGCGAGCGCGGGTGACGTGGTGGTGGAGGACGTGTGGGAGCTGGTCCTGCCGGACAGCTCCGACGCGTACTGGGGTGTGGTTCATGAGGAAGGGGTCACTTTCGACTCGGGAAAGGCGGCGACCGAGGCGCCGGCGCGGGCGGTGCCCTACCTGACGGGGTGGCTGGCCGGGCGGCCGGTGGCGTGGGCGGCGGTGCATCCGGGCGGGCCGGGGATCATCTCCGGGACCCTGACCGGCCTGGGTCTCGACCCTGAGATGGCCGGCAAGCACGCCCGGGACTCGCTCGCGGGCGGGAATCTGGGCGGGGTGGCGCTGCTGGACGTGCTGGCGCGGACCATGGCCGGCGATGCGGCCGCGGGGCCAGGTGTCGCGGTGGCTTACGGGCCCGGTTTCACCGCCGCCGGACTGTACGTGCGGGTGGTGCCCGGAGCCGGATTTGAACCGGCACACCTCAGGGGCAGCGAGGTTTAAGCTCGCCGTGTCTGCGTTCCACCATCCGGGCGGGCGGGCGGTCAGGAGGCCGGCGGGCCCAGGCGTAGCTGGGTCAGAACGTGTCCGCGGGCTAGGCCGGGCATGGTCAGGGACCACATGGCGGTGACCTGTTGGTGCAGGGTCTGCCGTTCCGCAAGGGCGAGCGCGAGCAGCTGTACGCCGCTGTAGCAGCCGACAAGCGTTCGGGAGGCCTCCTCCGGAGTGACGTGGTCCTGGAGCTCGCCGGCGGCGCGGGCGGCTTCGAGCACGGCGGTGACGGCGCCCAGAGGGGCCGCGTAGCTCTTGGCGGTCTGATAGGGGCCCGGCTCGATGCTGAGGCGCACGGCGGCCCGCAGGACGGGGTCTTGAAGGATGCTGGCGGTGTAGTGGTGGCTGATGTCGATCAGCGCCTGAAGCCAGAACTGTGGGGCCGGGCCCGAAGCCGCCTGGTCGGCGACCTCGTCGAAGAACGCGCGCTGACGGTCCAGGATCGCGTCGCCGAGCTGCTCTTTGCGCTGGAAGTGGTGGTAGAGGGCGCCGCGACTGGCTCCGGCCTGGCGCAGGATCTCCGGGGTCGTCGCGGCGGCGTACCCGTCGCGGTCGATCACGACTCCGGCGGCCTCGACGAGCCGCCGGACCATCTGCTCACGGCGGTCGCCGTTCTCCCTGCGCTCCTGCATCGCCGTGACGCCTCCCTCGTTCCCGTCCGACGCTACCCAAGGGCTTGACTGCATGCTCTCGGGACGCAGCCCTGTGTCAGGCATCGGCGCACTCCAGCCCCTCCGGCGACGAGACCGCCCACCGCTGTGCCAGAAAGGGGCGGCGGACCAGGGCCCAGACGCACTTTCCGCCGCAGGCGCGCGGGGCCCATCCGTGGTCGTAGGCGATCGCGTCGACCAGAAGTAGTCCGCGGCCTCCGTCCTCGTCGAGGGGGGCAGCGACTGGGGCGTCAGGCAGCGGCAGGTCGCTGGCGTCGGTGACCGCCAGAGCGACGTGGCCCGCCGGGTCGACCACCAGCTCGACCTCGATGTCGTCGTCCGCCCCGGCTGCCGCGTCGGCGGCGACTGCATTCGTCACCAGCTCGGAGACGACGAGCACGACCGAGTCGCGCACGTCGACAGGCAGCAGGGGGGCCGCCCACCGGCGTGCGGCCTCAACGGACGCAGGTACCGGCGGCAGATGCAGACACGTCACGGGCTCCTCCTTCGTTCGAGCACTTGAAACAGGCAGGTCTGCCTGTTTGTCACGTCTAGAGAACGCCCGCGGCGGACCTGAGCGGAAGGGCCAGCCCTGGCCCCGGGCCAAGATTGGCCCGGTCGCAAATGTCGGGAATGGGTACCGTGTGCACTAGCCGTACACCTGGAGGTACGCATGCGTGACGCCGCTCCCGACCTGCCCACCCTCCTCAAGAAGTGGCGGGCCCGCCGCTCCCTGGCCGACCTGCCGGACAGGGACCCCGCGCACGGCGACGGTCCGGTCACCCAGACGGTGATGGCCGAGGAGCTCGGGATCAGCGAGCACCACTACCGGCGGCTCGAAACCGGCCGGCGACCCATGCCCAGCGATGTCATCGCCGAGATCTCACGGTTGCTCACCCTCCACCCGGACGAGCAGCTGGCCCTCTACCGATGGGCCGGCCGGCCCACCCCGCCCCTGCTCTCCCCCGTCGCCCCCGAGGTCCCCGACGACCTCAGAGACCACATCGACCGGCTCCCCTTCGGCGCGATCCTGGAGTCCGGCGACTTCTCGATCATCGCCTTCAACCGCCGGGCCGCCAGAATGTGCCCCTGGACCGCACGGCCCGGTGCGAACGTCATGGTCGACCTGCTCCTGCCCGGGCCCGCCCGTGACCAGTGCGCACAGTGGGAGGAACACTGGGCCCCACCCCTGCTCGCGCAGCTGCGCCAGGGGGCGCTGGCCAACGACTCACTGCGGTCGATCGTGGACCGGGTCTGCGAAGACCCGCAGGTCAAGGAACTCTGGCACCAAACCGCAGACCTGCGCCGCCACGCCTACGGCACGACGCGGCCCATGTACTTAGAAGGCTCACGGCAGCAGCCGGCCTGGATTCGGATCATGGGGTGGCAGCCCCTGCACGAACCCGGTCTGCGCGTCATCACCGGAGAACCGGCTACCGCCCCCGCCCATCCGACCTCCGGAGCCGCTGGCGATGTCTCACCGGCCGAACGGGGCTGACGCGACTGGGGGCCCGCACAACCCGGCGCGCCGATGGATCCTGGGCAAAACTCATTACCGTCGTCGAAGTACGGCATCAGCGGCAGAGCCTGCTCGACGAGCATGCAGGTGACGGCTGCGCTTGCGAACATGCGCCTTCTCCCTCCCGGCCGTCAACGGCGGTACGGCCCCTTCAGCGGTGATCATCCAGGAGTCCGGCGGTTCAGCGCACCAAGCAGGGTGCAATTCGGCCGTCGAGGAGTTGGCCCCGACCACCGGCCCCTTTCAGGAGTTGCTTGCTCAGCGCTCGATTGATCTGTGGGTTCCGTCCGGTGACGTAGGACTGGATCCGGGCGTATCCGGCCCTGGTGTAGAGGGCGAGGGCGTCTCGGTTGTCGACTCCCGTCTCCAGGATCGCCTTGGTCATGCGGTGTTGACGGGCGTCTTCCTCAAGGGCGTTCAACATCTGATGTCCGAGGCCGTGGCCGCGGGCGGCAGGGGATACGTACATGCGTTTGATCTCCGCAGTTCCTGGGCTGGCAGTGCGCCAGCCGCCGCACGCGAGGGGTATGCCGTCCGGGCTGGTGGCGATAAGGAACCTCCCGTGCGGTGGCCGGAACTCGTGGGGCGGTGTAGCGGCGGGGTCGTCAGCGGTTCCGTAGATCGCGGCCTGTTCGCGATACAGGGCGTCGGTGAGTCCTCGCGCGGCAGGGGAGTCATAGACCGCGGTGACGATGGTCCAGGCCGGTGCCGCGATCGGAAGCAGGTCAGTCATACGGTCGATAGTGCCGTGTTGAGGGCTGCGAGCGCATCATCGTGTCCGGCGGCGCGGAGTTGCTTGCCGGCCTTGGTGCGCACGGTGGCCAGGAGCGTGCGGCACCGTATGGACTGCACGTTGGGGACGTGGTGGGCAAGGGCGTTGACCCAGTGTGCGGTGGTTTCGGTGTCGCGGGTACCGATGCTGGCGCGGACCAGGTGGATGCCGTGGAGGATGCCGGAGCGACGGTATCCGCTGTCGGGCCCCTGTGCGGCGATGGGAGCGAGGAGCTCTGCTGCCTCGCGCAGCAGGACGGAGCGTCGCCCGGGGATGTGTGCGGCGAGATCCACGAGGGCCTGGCCGGATTCCGCGTCGACCTGTTGAGGGGTGAGGTAGTACAGGGACGGCGAGTCGTCGCTCCGGCGTAACTCGATCAGCTTCCGGGTGCGGTCGGTGGCGCGGCGGAAGCCGTCGAGGTCACCGGCGCTGGCATGGGCGGTGGCGAGACGCCCCCAGGCTCGGGCCTGAACGAGCGGTGCGGACTTGGCGGCGTGCTCGACGGCTGCATGGGCGAAGCGCAGCGCAAGAGGCGGGCTGCCGGCGGCGGCGTGCTGGTAGGCGAGCATGCCCAGGGCGTTGGAGACGGTGGCGGCCTCGTCGGCGGCGCGGGCGATGCGGATGGCGAGGAGCTGGTAGCGGTGGGCTGCAGGGGCGAGCCCGGCGTCGAAGCTCATCCATCCGGCGAGCTGTGCGGTTCCGGCCGCGTGCTGGAGGAGGCGGTTTCCCGTGGCGGCGGAATACTGGCCGGTATGGAGGAGGAAGAGTGCCTCGTGCAGGGAGATCCGCGCCTGACGCTGGCTGAGGGTGCCGCCTCCGGTTCGGTCATCGAGCCGGCGCAGGGCGGCGAGTTGCTCGGAGAGCATGTCGACGTACTCGGGGGCGACGTGGTCGCCGTGACCGCGGCGTGGTGCGGGGGCGACGGGGGCCTGCCGGGTGGCGTCCCAGACGGCCGCAGTGAGCCGTTCCTCGTCGGCGGGTTGGACGAGTGCGGGTTCGTGGTCGCCGTTGGTCCATTGTGCTGCGGTACGAAGGATGTTCTCCAGGGGCAGGGGGCCGAGGAGTTCAGTCGTTTCCGATGGGTGATCGGTTGGTGTCTCGCGGCCCCACAGCTGGGCGGAGAAGTAGCGGCGGCCGGCGGCCTTGGACAGGACGACGGCCACGATGTCCCGTACAGCGGCGGAGCGGGGGGCGTACCCGTCCAGCCACTTGTAGCCGGCGGTGAGGCTCACTTCCGGCAGGCCCATCGCGTTGAGCCGGGGGTTGATGGCCTTCGCCAGGTCACGCGCCGACCAGCGCGCGTCCGTGAGTGCTTGGGCGAGCTCGGCGTTGGGCTGGCGGGAGAAGGTGCGGTCAGTCGCCACAGGAGGACGGTACGTCACCTGTTGTAGCAATGGGGCGACTTCACGGGACTTCACACTTCACTGCTTGTACTTCACGGAGTTCACGCCGTGGCCCCTGGCGACGGGCCTGGTGCGGTGGTGGGTTGGAGGGTGCGAGAACCTCCGGCGGGCATGGTGCGGTGAACCAAGACGTCGTCATCGGGCCTCGCTGCTGTCCCTTCCACGACTTCAAGGTGGCGCTGTGATTCCTCCGTATGTTGCTTCCCTTCGTGCCGCGGTCGGCCCGGATCATCTGCTGTGGCTTCCGGGGGTGAACGCGGTCGTGCAGCGCGAGGACGGGCAGGTGCTGCTCCATCGCCGCTCCGACACCGGTGAGTGGTCGCTGCTGAGCGGAATTCTGGAGCCCGGTGAGTCTCCGGCGGCCGGCGTCGTGCGTGAGGTGCGTGAGGAGGCCGGTCTGCGGGTGGTGCCGGAGCGCCTGGCGGCGGTCACCGTCTCGCCGCGCGTCCGGCACCCCAACGGGGACCTGGCGCAGTACCTGGAACACCTCTTCCTGTGCCGGCTCGCGGTGGACGGTCAGGAGGCACGCGCGGCGGACGACGAGACGTTGGAGGTCGGCTGGTTCGCCATGGACGCTCTGCCGGCGATGCGGAAGAGCGTCCACGAGCGCCTCGGGCTGGCCTTGGCCGGGCAGCCGGAGGCATGGTTCACGCCGGCCGGGTGACGGTATGGCGTACGACTTCGAAAGCCTCGGCCGCCGGGAACCCGATCTGCGCCCCGCGGACCCGGGCGGCTTCCATGACCGCCCGGATGGAGCGGGTGTGCGGCCAGGGCCGCATCTCCGAGGCGTACACCTGCAGGGCCTGCTCCTTCACCGCGATGGCGCGTTCGCTCAAGGGCTGGAACCAGGTGGGGCGGAACGGAACGCCGGTGCCCCACTCGGTCGCGGAGCGGACTTCCCAGGCCAGCACGGTACTGACGGACACGCCGGGCTGGGGCCGGGTCGCGGCCGCGGTGGCCTCGGCGGTGATCCGGTGGTCGAGTGAGAGATCGCTCGCGCTGTGCGTGTAGACGACCTGCGGTGCGGTGCGGGCGATGGCCGCCTCGATGGTCCGCGTGATCTCCAGGCGCGGCAGGGTGTCGAAGCGGTTGTCGGGGAAGTCGGCGATCTCGGCCGACGCCCCGTAGAGGGCTGCTGCCCGTGTGACGCAGTCGGCACGGTGGGCGCGCACGTCGTCCTGTCCCGTGCCGGGGCGGCTGGTGGCGCTGGCGCTGAGGACCAGGAGGTGGATGCGGTCTCCGGCGTGCGCGTGTTCGGCCAGTGTTCCTCCGGCTCCGAGGACTTCGTCGTCGGCGTGGGCCGCGACGGCCAGAACGCTGTGTGGGATCGGGTTCACGGTGCTGGGGCTCCTGACAGGGGTCGGGTTGCGGATGTGCCCGGCGTACGGCGCCGGGTTTCAGAAGGTGAACGGACAAGGAGAGTGGTTGCGGTGGAGACGAAGGGCTTTCCCGGTGTTGAACTGCGTGTCGGCCGGGCGCGGATCGGGGAGGGTGTCCGGATCGGTGAGGGCACGGTCATCGTCGCGGATCAGCTGGTGCTCAAGGACGGTGCGGTCATCGGTGCGGGGTGCGATCTTCGTTCCGCGCACCTGGAGTTGGGCGCCGGAGCCCATGTCGGGTACGGGGCCCGGTGGTTGGTGGCGGACGCGGTCCGGCTGGGTGCCGGAAGTGTGGTGGACGCGGACTCGGAGGTGGTGTGCCGGGAGTGGTCGGTGGGTGAGGGTTGCTACCTCGGGCACCGGCTGCGGGTGGGCGCGGGCGCGTCGATGGAGGAACGGTCGACGCTCCGGATCGGGGACCGGTGCCAGATCGCTCCGGACGTGGTGGTCAATCCGACGGAGCCGGTCGTCATCGGCGATGAGGTGGGGATCAGCGCCCAGGTGGCGATCTGGACGCACGGCTACCACGCGGGGCACCCGGTCCGGGACGGTCACGGGGCGGCGTTCGCGGGCGTCGAGGTGCAGGACGGGGCCTGGCTGGGTGTGCGGGCGATGGTGCTGCCCGGCGTCCGGGTCGGGGCGGGGACGGTTGTGGCGGCGATGGGCCTGGTGAACCGGTCGCTGCCCCCCGGGGTTCTGGCGGCCGGGGTGCCCGCCCGGGTGAAGCGCGCCTTGCAGCCGCAGGCCCTGGACGTGGCGGGCCGGCGTGAGGCGGTGGCCGTTCTGGTGGAGGACTGGATGGCCCGGCTGCGGTTCAAGGGCCTGATGGTGGAGCCGGCCGGCCTCGGTGAAGGCGGGGGGTGGTCGGTGGCCCGTGCCGGTGCACGGTGGGAGGTGGCCTTGCGAACCGGACCCGGCCAGGGCCCTGGGGTGGTGGAGGTGCGGCGCGCGGGGGCGGGGGCGGTCTTCGACTTCGCGGAGCCGCTGGCGGTACGGGGGACACTGGACGAGCTCGGCCATGACCTGCGGGACTTCCTGCGCCGGGCGACGTGGCTGTTCCCGTATGCGGGCAACAGCAGGGGGCTGGTGCCGGAGCGGTTCGCCCGGCTTCTGGACTGACTGGCGCCCGGACCAGGCCGGGCGGGTTGGGGTCATCGGCGGGCTTCGAGGTAGGCGATGAGGTCGGGGGTGACACGGGCGGCTGCGGCGGCACCGGCCATGCACTGGCGCAGCTGGGTCACGGTGCGCGGACCGATGACCGGGACCACGCGGGGAGCGGCGGCCCGGAGGTAGGCCAGGGCCAGACCGTGCGGGGTCATACGGAGCAGCGCCGCGGCCTCGTGGAGCCGGGCTCGGCGTGCTCGTCCGGTGGGGGTGTCGTAGGTGGTGGCGTGGTGTTGGGCGTGCCGCCCGGAGTGGTGGGCGCTGAGGTAGCCGGCGGCCAGCGTCCGGTAGGGGGTCATGGTCATCCCCTGCTCGGCGGCGCGGTGCAGGTGGGGTGGGTCGGCTTCGACGAGCCAGGGTTCGGGCGCCGGCCTCGCGCGCGGGATCAAGCTCCACAGGGGTGCGGTGACGTCGGGGACGGTCAGGTTCGCGGTCCGGGCGTGGGCGGCCCATCGGGCGAGCCGGGTGGTGGTCCAGTTGGACGCTCCGAGGCCCGATGCGTACCCCGCGCGCACGGTCCGGTTGGCGGCGTCGGCGATCTCGTCGAGGGGGACGGAGGGGTCGTCGCGGTGCAGGACGAGGGTGAAGCCCGTGCCGAGTTGGTCGGCGCTGCGCCGGGCTTGGTCGAGGATCGTGTTCGGGCGCAGGTCGCCGAGGTGGGGCTGGTCGGGGTTCAGGCCGGTCTTGGTGATGACGTGGACGTCGCTGACGCCGGTGGTGCGCAGCCAGGTGGCGATCAGCTGCTCGGCGTGGAAGGTGCCGTTGGTGTGGGGCCCGTAGGTCGGGGCGGTGTCCAGGAGGCGCCCGCCGCATTGGTAGTAGGTGTCGAGGAGTTCGAGGGCCCGGCCGGCGGGGAGGGCGGGGGTGGTGAACTCGAAGGTGCCCAGGGCCGCCGGCCCGCTGCTGGTGCTCAGCGGCGGGCGGGCGGCGTCCGGGGTGGGGGCGGTGGTCATCGTGGGGTGCCGGTCAGGGTCCAGGTGCGGGCGCGTTCCTGGAGGGTGTCGCTCAGGGCCTGGTCGAGCGGGCGGTGCTCGATGGGCCCGTAGGTGCGGGTGAACAGGGTGGTGTCGGCGGTGAAGGAGCTGATCTCGTTGGGCCGGGCCGCAGTGTGGTTGATGGGCCCCCGGCCTGCCCGGCCGGTGGCGCGCAGGACGGCGTCGGCGAGCTCGTTGATCGTGACGGACCGCCCGGAGCCGCAGTTGACGACGGGCAGCAGGGCGGGGGCGTTGATGATGCGGGTGAGCATGGTGACCGCGTCGTCGATGTGCGTCAGGTCCCGGGCCTGGGTGCCGTCACCCTCGATGGTGAGCGGCCGCCCCGTGGTGGCGGCGTCGAGGAACGCGGGCACGACGGCGTCCGCGTCCTCGTGGGGGCCGTAGGTGTTGAAGAAGCGCACGATGCCGAGCTGGCGGCCGCGCTCCAGGCACGGCCGGTAGATATCGGCGAGGTGCTCGGTGGACACCTTCGCCGCCGCGTACGGGGAGCGGGGCGCGTGGGGGGCGTGCTCGGCGAGCGGACCGGTCTGCTGGCCGTAGACCTCGCAGGAGGAGGCGAGCAGGAGACGCCGGGCGGTGGAGGCGGTGAAGCTGTGGATGAGGTGCCGGTCGACGGCCGTGTTGTGCTCGAACGCTCCGACCTCGAAGGAGCGGGGTACGGACTTGTGCGCGGCCAGGTGCACAACGGTGTCGGTGGCATCCAGGTCGCGGGGGGTCAGGGAGCGGACGTCGCGGGCCTGGAGGCCGTCGGGGCAGGGGCGCGGGGAGATGACCGACAGGTCGTCCACCGCGGTGACGGTGTGGCCGCCGGTGCGCAGGGCGTGGGTGAGTGCGGAGCCGATGAAGCCGGCGGCTCCGGTGATCAGAAGCTTCACAGTACGGTGTCCTTGGTGACGGGGGCGGCGGGCGGCAGGGTGTCGAGGAAGGCGGTGAAGCCGCCCACGCCCTGGTAGCGGTGGGCGGCCAGGCCCAGGGTTCGGGCAGCGGCGACGACCTCGGGGATGTCGTCGATCAGGACGAGGTGTTCGCGCGGCACGCCGTGGGCGGCGGCGACGCGGTCGAAGAACTCCGGGGTCGGCTTGGTGACGCCCATCTCGTGGGAGCAGTGGACGGTGTCCAGGACGGGGAGGTGCTCGGCGTAGAGCTCTCGCCAGAAGTCGGCGTGGAGGATGTTGGTGTTGGAGACGCCGACGATGCGCAGGAAGCGGTCGCGGACCGCGGCGCTACCCAGCAGGCTGAGGAGGTCGGTGTTGGCGTGGTCGTAGATGGCGTTCCATCCGGCGGCGAGCTGGTGGTCGCTCAGGTCGAGGGCGAGCAGGTGGCGCAGGTGGTCGAGGTAGGCGGCGGGGGTGATCTCACCGCGTTCGAAGGCGTCGAACGGGGCGTCGATCTGCCAGCGTTCGCGCAGTTCTCCGGCCTCCTGACCGGATGCCTGGGCCCAGGCGTCGAGGGCGAACAGGAAGCTGTAGGTGAAGAACACCCCTCCCATGTCGATGAGAAGGACGGGCTGGGGCGGTTCAGGCCGGGGCATGGGCGGGCTCCTTCAGGGCGGAGGAGGTGGTGGTAGTGGGTGGTGATGTCCTGGCGGCGCGGCTTGCCGGTGCTGGTGACCAGACCGAGCGCGTCCCAGGAGTCGCGGACGACACGGACGGCGTGCAGGTCGGACCAGGGGATCTCGCCATGCCGGCGGGCGGTCTCGGCGGCCGCGAGAAGTTCGCTCTCGAGTGCGGTGACGTGCCCGGGGGGCCAGGCGGCGGTGGCGGGGGCGCAGACAAGGGCGACAGCCCGGGGCAGGCCGTGCCCCAGCAGACAGGCGCCGGTCACAAGAGGGTGGGCCAGCAGGTGTGCTTCCACCGGCTCGGGGCAGATCACCTCACCCCGTGAGGTCTTGAACGCCGACGCCAGACGCCCGGCGAGCTGGACCTCGCCGTCATCGGTGACGCGGGCCAGGTCACCGGTGCTCAGCCACCGGTCCCGGCCGGTGACCGGTCTCAGCAGGGGCCAGCGCTGGACGTATCCGGCGGCCAGGTTCGGCCCACGCAGCTGGAGCTCCCCGTCGCCGGTGATGCGGTGCTCAATGTTCAGGGGCCGTCCCAGGCCGGGCCGGGACGCGTCGCTCTGGTGGAAGGCGGGGGCGGTGGTCTCCGTCATGCCGTACGCGCCGACGATCCGCAGTCCCGTGCGGGTGCGGAGCTCGGCGGCGACGCCGCGGTCCAGGGCGGCTCCGCCGTTGACGGCCGTGGCCACCCCTCCCAGCGCCGAGCGCAGACCCCGGCCCGTCTCGTCGTTCCGGCTCGCCTCGGCGAGCCGGGAGAAGATCTGGGGGACGCCGAGCAGCGTGTCCGGGCGGTGCGCGGCCACGTCTGCGGTGATCCGCTCGGGCGTGGAGACCACGACGGTCGCGCCGTGCAGGCACATCAGGGTGTGCCCCATGATCCGCTGGGCCACGTGGGAGACCGGCAGATAGGACATGGTCCGGGACGGTGGCACGGCCCACTGCCGGGTCCAGGCCCGCACCCCGCGCACCAGCGCGGCCTCGCTCAGGGCGACGGCCCGGGGCGTGCCGGTGGTGCCGGAGGTGAACACCACGGCGCCGGTCTGCTCCAGCCGGGCCCCGGCCCACCGGCGGGCGACCGCCCGCCACTGCGCGGGAGTTCCGCCGGGCCGGCAGCCCGGCTCGTCGATCAGGTGCACCGCCGTGCGGTGCCGCATCGCCGTCTGCGTGAGCGGTTCCGCGCCCCGGCCGGTGGTGTCGATCACCGCGGCCGGGTCGACGACCCGCCAGACCGATTCCAGCTGGGCGGAGGTGAGGTCGGGTACGACGGCGGGCACACCGCCGGCCAGGAGGACCGCCAGGTCGGCGATGCTGAACAGCCCGTCCGCTCCGGTACGCAGGAGCACCACGCGTCCGGCGATGTCACCACGGGCGCGGAGCTGCTGGGCGACGCTCAGGGCACGGCCGAGGACCTGGTCGAACGACCACATCGTGCCGTCCAGGTTCACGATGGCCGCCCGGTCGCCGTTGTGGCGCAGGAAGCTCTCAAGGAGTCGCTCGGTCATCACAGGTCCTTCGCCGCGGTGGAGGTCAGCTCGAACGCGCCGGCCAGCTGGCGGCCGCGGTCGGCGACGAGGGCGTGCCGGGAGATGACCACGGCGTCGCGCCAGCAGGACTCCAGCCCGTTGGCCCGGTGGATGGCGGCGCTGCCGGCGGCGTCGAACAGGTCGCGGCACGCGTGCTCGGCGGCCTCGGCCATCTGGCAGCAGGCCGACCGGAGCAGGGCCCGCTCCCCGGGCGGCACCTCGCCCTCAAGGGCAGCGGCCCACGCGCGGGCGGTCGCGGTCTCCAGCAGCGCCACCGCCGCCGACACCCGCCCGGAGGCGCGCGCGAACGCACCCTGGACGTGGCCCTGTTGGGCGAGGGTGCCGGAGGTGTGCCGGGTGCGGGTGCCTTCGGCCAGGGTGGCGAACGCGCTCAGCGCCCGCTCGGCGGTCGCCTGCGCCACCGCGGCAATGCACCCGGCCATCAGCCCGTAGAGCGGGTACCGGAAGAGCGGGGTGTCCGTGCGCGGCGGGTCCGTGAGGGCGATGCTGTGGGCGACCGGAACGCTGGTGGCGCAGGTGACGACGGTGTGGGAGGCGCTGCCGCGCAGGCCCAGCGCGTCCCAGTCCTCCTCCACCTCCAGGTCTTCGCGGGGCACGAGCCACCAGCGGGTGACGGTGCCCTGGTCGATGGTGTGGGGGGCGGCGAGAGCGGCCAGCGTCATCGCGGGTGCACCGGTGACCAGCGGCCACCGCCCCGACAGCCGTACGCGATCACCGTGCGGGACAACGGTCCCTGCGGGCATCGACGATCCGGCGATGACCGGGCTGCGGCCTGCCAGCGTGCGCGCCGTGTCAGGGTCCAGGCGGGCCAGGAACGCCCCGGCCGGAGCGTGGATCGCCGCGACCCACCCGGCGGCGGGGTCCGCGAGCGCGACCTGGCGCACCGCGTCGAGGATCTGCTGAACCGGCCATTCCAGCCCGCCGCAGTGGGCGGGCAGCGCGACGCGCGGGAGCACGGACTGCTCCAGCGCCGCCCAGACCAACGGGTGCAAAGTGCCGTGCCGCTCACCGTGCTCGCGGTGTTCCGCGGCGCTACGGGCGAGTTCCCCAACGGCCGTACGGTCAGCCGGTGCAGAACGCATCTGGACAGTCGTCATCACATCTCCAGTCGGGCGAAAAGGAAGGGGGGCGGTTGGTCGGAGTGAGCCGTGGTTGCGGCTGGTCAGCTCGCGGCCGGCTCCGGCTGGGTGAGCAGGTCGCGCAGCGCGGCGCCGACCTCGTCGATGAGCTCCCGCGACAGCCAGCCGGGCCCGACACGGTCAGCAAGCCGGGTGCCCGCGGTACCGGTCAGATGACAGGCGAGGGCTGCCGCGTCCACGGCGGGCAGAGCTTGGGCGAGGAGCCCGGCGGCGGCTCCGGCGAGGATGTCGCCGGTTCCGTGGCGGGCGAGCCCTGGGTGTCCGGCAGGAACATCCCAGGTGCGCACGCCGTCACTGATCAGGTCGGTTGTGCCCTTGGCGACCACCACAGCACCGGTCTGACGGGTCAGTGCCGTCAGCGCGGCCGGACCCAGGCCCTGTCCTCGGCCCGGAGCCGGTGCGGACGCAGGGAGGAGAGCCTGCGCCTCATGCCGGTTGAGCAGGACCAGGTCCGGCCCCAACGCCCGGATGCGTCGCAGGCCCGACTCGCCGCCGCCGAGAGACCCGTCGACCACCAGGGCCGCAGACCGGTCCCCGTCGCGGACGTCGGCGAGCGCGGCAAGGACCTCCCCGGCCCGGGGGCTGCCGCCCAGACCCGGCCCGACCAGCCAGACCACCCGCCCATGAGCCCCCGACGCGGTCAGCGTCGCACCCATCCGGGCGGACACCTCCGCGACCAGGCCGACAGCCGCAGCGCCCAGCTCAGGGCCCGTCGTGGCGATCAGATACGCTTCCAGCGCGGCCTGCCGGGCGGCCGCCCCCGGCGGGGCCGCGATCCGTACCCCGTGTACGCCAGTGCGTCGGGCGGCCAGGGCGGCCAGGAACGGCGGTGCCGCATACGTACGGGATCCGCCGATCACGAGCACCAGCCCGCCATCGCCCTTGACCCCGCCTTCCGCCGTCCGCGCGGCCCGCGCTGCCGCCGACCGTGCCCACCGGGCGTCCACCCGGGTCACCGGCGCCGAGCCGTGCGCGAACCGCCCGCGCACGACGCTCCCACTCGCTAGGCTCGAACTCCGCACCAACCCGGCCTGGTTCGGCTCACCAGCCGCGGCCGCATCGAGGAGAACCCCGTGACCGCACCCGTCCGCACCTGGCCCCAGCTCCTCGCGACGCTCCTGCGCGGCGACGACCTGACCGCGGACGACACCCGGTGGGCAATGAGCGAGGTCATGGACGACTCCCACGAGCCGGTCGCCTTCGCCGGGTTCCTCGTCGCGCTGCGCGCCAAAGGCGAAACCGCCAGCGAGATCAGCGGGCTCCTCGGCGCGCTCATGGACCGCGTCACACCGCTGCCCGTCGACGGGAGCCAGGTCGTCGACATCGTCGGCACCGGAGGCGACGGCGCGCACACGGTCAACATCTCCACCATGTCCGCCATCGTCACCGCCGCCGCCGGAGCTCCCGTCGTGAAGAACGGCGGCCGCTCCGTCTCCAGCAAGAGCGGCTCCGCAGACGTCCTCGAAGCCCTCGGCCTGCCCCTCTACCTCAGCCCCGAACACGTCGCCCGGTGCGTCACCGAACTCGGCCTCGGCTTCACCTTCGCCCCCGCCTTCCACCAAGGACTGCGCCACGCCTCCCCCGTCAGGCGCACCCTCGGCGTCCCCACCGCGATCAACTACCTCGCCCCGCTGACCAACCCCGCACACCCCGGCGCCGCCCTGGTCGGCTGCTCCAACCCCCAACTCGCCCCCGTACTGGCCACCGTGCTCGCCGAGCGGGGCGCGAGCGCCCTCGTCGTACGCGGACACGACGGACTCGACGAGATCACCACCGCCGCCCCCACCGACGTGTGGACCACCGACGCGCACGGCGCGGTACGAACCACGACCGTCGACACGCTGCGCTTCGGTCTCGGCCGGCCCCAAGAGGATGCGCTGCGCGGCGGTGACGCCACCTACAACGCCAAGGCCGTCCACACCGTGCTCAGCGGCGCACCTGGCGCGGGCCGCGACGCCGTCCTGGCCAACGCTGCCGGAGCCCTGGCCGCCCACAGCGGCCTCGCCGACACGAGCTTCCAGGACGCCTTCGCCGACGGACTGGCCCGGGCCCGCACCGCCATCGACGACGGGGCCGCCGCCGGTCTCCTCAACCGTTGGATCAAGCTCGCCTCGGCACTCGCCGAGCCCGCCTGACGCGCGCCTCACCGCTGCATCCCATCGGCCAGCAGCGGGGCACGGCGCGACCAACCCTGCACCGCCGTCCACCGCTGCGGCGTCGGCTGCACGCTGGTGTCCGCCACCAACGCCGCGAACGCCTCACCACGCTCCAAGAAGCCCAACGGCGACACGGCAGAGCCCTGCGCGCAGCCGCGATAGGCCGCCCGTACGGCCGCGAGCGGCCCCTCCAGGACCGACGGCGACCCGCGGCCGTTGGCCCAGGCGGATGCCACCAGCGCAGCACGCTCGCGCCACGGCAGGAAGACCGCGAGCTCACGGACCACGTCCGCCGGATCATCACTCGTGTGCACCATCGTCAGCAGCCGATTGGGGCTGTTCGCCAGCGACCGCAGCGTGTCCGCCGGCCGGCCAGCCGGGTCGTTCCCGCCCTTCAAGACGGTCAGCCGCCTCGCAGCATCCCCTTCGGGATGCCGGTAAAGCACCACCAGACCCGGGCCGAGCTCCACCACCGCGTCGAGCAGAAGCAGACGCTCAGCCGTCGCCCGCTTCAACTGCCACCACCACAACGCCCGCACATCCCCGCGGCTCAGCCGCACCACACGCGCACCCAGCGGAACAAAGCCCGCAGAAGCGACCCGTTCGACGACCTCATGCGCCATGCCGGAGGCAGCAGCGTCCGGCCGCAGCCACAAAACCCCCGTCTCACAGGCGAACCGAACGGCCTCCCGCTCCCCCAGCACCCCAACCAGGCTCGCCCAACCCTCCCGCACGAGCGGATCCCCCGCGTAGAACTCCGACTTCTCCGGCACGCCGGTGAGCCAGCCAAGGGGAGGCGCCGGCAGGTCCGCCCACGCCTCCGCAGGGCTCGGTTCTGTCCTTGAACACGTCGTCACTCCAGCGCCCTTCGCTCATCGCGGCACGGCTGGTGCCAGCCACAACCAGCACACCGCCAACCGGCCGGACGCCTCAGGCCGTAGAGCGTGAACTGTGTGAACTTCAGTGCCCCAGACGTGAAGTCACGTGAAGTCGCCCGAATAGGAGCCCGTCGCCTCGCGCCCCGTCCTACGGTGTCGGGCATGACACTTCTCATCGTTGGAGGCAGCGGATTCCTGGGGACGGAACTGGTCCGACAGGCCAGCTCCGTCGGCCACCCCACCGTCGCCACCTACGCCAGCAGGCCGGGCGGCTGCAGCTCAGTCACGTGGAAGAAGCTCGACCTCCGCGATGTGCCGCGAATCGACGCCCTGATGGCGCAGATACGCCCCCGGGTCGTGGTGAACGCATCGAGCGGTGGAGCCGACTGGGCGGTCACGGCCCAAGGCCCCATCCACCTCGCGCTGGCCGCTGCGACGTACGGATGCCGGCTGGTTCACGTGTCCAGCGACGCCGTCTTCTCCGGCATCGGCAAGACCCACTACAACGAGACGTCCCTCCCCGACCCCATCACGCCGTACGGAGCGGCCAAGGCCGCAGGGGAGGCAGGGGTCCTCACCGTGCTTCCGGAGGCCGTCGTAGCGCGCACATCGCTGATCATCGGCCACGGTCGCTCCGAGCACGAGCGCCTGGTGCATGATCTGACGTCCGGAGCACGCGACGGGGTCCTGTTCACCGACGATTGCAGGTGCCCCGTCCACGTGTCCGACCTTGCATCAGCCGTGCTGGAACTGGCTTCCGGCCACGAGGCTGGTGTCCATCATCTCGGGGGGCCGGAGGCGCTCAGCCGCTACGGCCTGGGGCTCCTTATCGCACGGCGGGACGGAATCAATCCGTCGCTCCTTCCCGCTGGCCGGGCAAGCGCCAGAAACTACCGGGGCGCACTGGACGTGCGACTCGACAGCAGCGCCACGCAACACCGTCTCAGCACGACCCTTCGTGGCGCCAGCGTCTTTCTGAGCCAGGACTGACCTGCTCCCAGTGGCTCCTGCGTCCCAAACACCACAGCCGGCCACGCCACGGTACCCAGGGGAACAGCTGCCGCCGCGGCGGGAGGCGGCTCGGTCCTTCGTCGACCTGCTCACGCGTGCGAAGTCTGCGGCACGCCACTGCCGCTAGCCGAGTTGACACGAGCCCCGGTATCGTTGCGGGCGCGGCGTCTTCCGCCGTGTGGCGGCCGTTCCGACCGGCCGAGGATCCCAACGCATTCGCCCCCCGTACGCGCTCACGGCGTGCGGGGGTTCCGTCCTGCTGTTGACCGGGAGACTCGCCATGGAACTGTACGACCGACCCGACTACCGCGCCGCCGTAGAGGCACTGGAGCCCGGCTCCTGCCCGTTGCTGACACCGCTGGACGAGGTGAGGGTGCGTCGCAGCACCACCGCCCCCTGGGAGTGGGTACAGATGCCCGAAGGCTCCCCAGCCGGGTCAGCCCTCACGATGATCATGGTGCGAGGCGTGCTGCACGACGACATGCGTGTCATGGATCTCGTCGATCTCGCCTCCCAGCGCACCGTCTACCAGCACCTGGTCCCCTGCCCGTTGTGCCTGCACCGGGCAAACCCGGGCCCGCGGGTGTTCGGAGTGTGGGCCACCGAGCCGTGGATGGCCGCCGAATGGTCCCAGGGCCTGCGCGGTCCGGGCCCGCGAGGCCTTCTGGAGATGGCCTCTGCCGTGGCCGCCGAGGCGATGGCTCGGAATGTCGCGCGTCTCGTCGCGGAGCACGCGAGCAGAATCGGTGGGCTCGCACGTCTGCAGGTGTTCCAGATGCCGGTCGAGGACGGCCGGTGCCCCGGGTGGTATCCGCTGCTCGCCCAGGTCGGGACTGAGCTGTGGCTCTGGGACGACCAGCCGCCCGTGGGCGAGCGGCTGTGCCTGCCCGACCGGGTGCTCAGGGTGGGCAATGGCGGGACTGTCAGTGGCCACGACAGCCGAGGGGCAGCCGCTACCCGGCCCAGCCCCATGACCTGGGAGCCTCCGCCTTCCCCCTTTCACACGATCCGGGCAGAGGACGGGCGCGAGCTGACGTGGTTCGATGACGGGGACGGCGGGTTGCTCGTCTCCGTCCTCGACCCCTCGCGCGCAGATCCGGCGGCGCGCATGACGGCGCGGGGTGAGGAGTTTGTCGAAGGCGCACCGGCCGGGTTGGTCCTCTTCGGACACGGCATCAACACCCGGCCCCCGCTCACGGACCTACCCCGGCTCGCACCTCGGTTCGCCGACCTCGCCCCCTGCCCTTCCCGAACCAAGAGGTGACACCCCACCAGCAGCCCGACACGTGCGTATCACTGGTCAGGCCTGGACCGCGTGCGCGATGTCCCAGCAGCTGCGTCACGTGGCCCAGGTGCCGGTGGTCGTACGGGAGGATCAGCTCCTCGGCTGCGGCCGTGCCGAAGCGAAAGAACATCGACGGACCCGTCCTCCCGCCAGAGCCGGCGCCCTCCCCCGCAGGGATTCCGCCGAGGGCCCGGCGCGCTGACCTCTGTTCGTGCAGCTACTACTTCAGCGGGGTTCACGCCTGCCCGGCGCCAGGCCAGGCTGCTGGTAGGCAGAAAATCGCGCTCGTCCCTTCAGCGGTCCGTGGTGCCGAGGAAGCTATCGGTGTAGCGTCGGTCTCAGCTGTCATGGTTCCGAAGTACCGGTCGCCCGTGAGCAATGCACACGGGCGATTCTGCTGTTCAAAGTCTTGAGGACCAGGGCGATCACCTCCGGGTCCCGCAAGGTGCGGGATCCGAATTCGAGTCCCCTTGGAGGGCAAAATGGCCAGCGGAACCGTCAAGTGGTTCAACTCGGAAAAGGGCTTCGGCTTCATCGAGCAGGACGGCGGCGGACCCGACGTCTTCGCCCACTACTCCAACATCGCCAGCTCCGGCTTCCGTGAGCTTCAGGAGGGCCAGAAGGTGAACTTCGACGTCACCCAGGGCCAGAAGGGCCCCCAGGCGGAGAACATCACCCCCGCCTAACCTGAGCCTGCACAGCACCCGCCCCGCACCACCCGCTGGGCGGGTGCCGCCGGCCCTGCAAACGGACGCCTGCGCAGGACCGGGCACACGCTGTGCAAGCCATCGCGCCGCCAGCGGCGACCACGATCGTGTCGGCGGCCCGTGCGCGCCGGCGCAGAATCTCGGGCCCGGCGAGACCAACGGCCAGCCGCTGCGAGCGATCGCCTCGCTGGGAACCGGACGGCATGAACGCCGACTTCGAGCTGTCCCTGATGCCGCTGGCCATCATGCTGCCCTGCCTGCACCCGTTCGGCGACGAAATCACCCCGGCCGCAATGGCAACCTGCTGCCTCAACTCACCCACCTCGGCACCGAGCCCGAGGAGATTGCTGCGGTAGGGCTCGTTGACCGTGTCAACAACTGCCACGCAGGACCGCCGGTGAAGGCGCCCTTCCCGCCGGAACGGTGGGGTGCTCGGGTGACTACGAGCGCCACCCCTGCCAGACGCCTCGTTGCCCTTTCGGGTGCTCGGCTCTGCCACCATCCCGGCCCGAAGGCCGTCTACGACTGCGCGGGATCGGGACTCTGGGGGGCCGCGGCGGCAATGGAGGTGTAGAAGACCGAACGCCCCTGCTTACTGCGCTCGACCCGCCCTTGCGCAACTCCCTGCTCCAGAGAATTGCGCACGACGGCATCGGGTACCGTGCGTTCCGGGTGTGCCTCGGCAAGCGCTGATGTCACTTCCGCCGCGGACTTGGGCTCACTCTGACCAGCGAGATAGGCGGTAGTGCGATCGAGCCATGTCGGCTCTCCGGACTTCCTCGGCGAGGTTCCCTTCTGGGCGCCTGCCTTGCGTCCACTCGTCTGCGCCTTCCTCGCCGACTTTCCGCTTTGGGAGCGTGCTGCGGGAACGGCGACGACCGTGCTCTTCCCCTTCTTCGTCGTGGGTGGCTTCGGCGCACCGCCAAGCACCTCCTGCATCTTTGTCAGAAGCACCTCGCTCTTCTCCAGCTCATCGAGCTCGCTCTGCAGGCGCGCCAGTTCAGCGCGTACACGCTCTTGCTCGCCCCGGTTCTCTGCCAGGTCCTTGGTGACCCGCTGGGCATAGTCGTCCGTGACACTCGGGGCGGGAAGGGTTCCAGCCATGTGGTCCTCAGCTCTCGATGTGGTGGGGAGTATGTGGCGATGATGGTACTCATAGGGTTCCGGCCACTTGTCCAACTTGTGCCAAGACAACGAGTACGGCGGACGCCGAGGCCGTCCGCTGGCCATGGCGTAATCAGAAACGAAGGCCCCGGCAACCGCCGAAGATGGTGCTGCCGTTTCTGTCCGCGCTCAGTGATGCCGGGTACGCGCCCGTCCACGAGCAGAACGACGGTGTGATCCGGCTCTCACAGGGCGCGGGCGGAGTCGTCGGGGTCTACGGGCAGCAGCCACGCGCCCTCGGTCCCGGCCCGGTCGATCCCGGCGGAGGTCAGTTGTTTTCTGAACTACAGCTGAGTGGCTCCTCGGTGGAGGTAGCTTGCGCTGGTGGCCGACTTGTTGAGCCTTGATGACGACCACGCCCGCACTGATCAATCCCTCGTGCGCATGGAGCCCTCGATGATCACTAGCTCGTTCACGGCGTTCGCGCTGGAACCCTTCCCCACGATCAAGCCAGGCGAAGACCTGGCCGAAGCCATTACCACGGTCATGCAGGCCCAAGACGTCACCCTGCATGACGGGGATGTGATCGTCGTCGCGAGCAAGGCGGTCTCGACCTCGGAAAACCGCCGGGTGGACCTGACCACGGTCACACCGAGCGCGGAGGCCCTGGACCTGTCGGCCCGGACCGGAAAGCCCGCCGAGGTCGTTCAGCTGATCCTGGACGAATCGGACGAGCACTTCGTGGTCGGTGCCCACGGGCCGATCATCGCCCGACACCGCCTGGGCCTGCAGCTCACGGCAGCAGGCGTTGACCGGGACGGGCCGGACGCGGCATGGCTGTTGCCCACCGACCCGGATTCCTCCGCTCGCGCCTTACGCGACTCACTGGCAGCTGCGACCGGCATCACCGTCGCGGTCGTCATCGCTGACTCCGACGGGCGGGCTGATCGACGTGGCGCCACGGTGCTCTCGATCGGGGCTGCCGGAATCACTCCACTTCGCGTGACGGAGCATGTCGAACCTGACGGTGGCGTAAAGCACCAGGAGGAGACACTGACCGACTTGGTGGCCGCGGCGGCCGGCCTGATCCTGGGCCAGCGCGGCCGCGGCGCCCCGGTCGTCGTGCTCAGGGGTGTGGCGTACGAACCTGACAATGGCGGAGTGCGCTCTATGCTCCATCGCCGCGTCCCCTAATAATGCGTCGGCCCCGCATACCCAGGGTGCTCGCCGCCGCCGACGGCGAAGCGGCCGACCTTCTTGCTGCGGACGCAGGTTCTCTGCCCGACGGTATGACATGGATCGACCTCCTGAACATCGCGACGCTGGGCGCGTTCCTCGCTGCCACGGAGCCCGATCAGAGCAGGTGATTGGCCTGGCCGAGCACAACGGCCCGGCGTGTCTGTCCAGGGGGCGCCGGCCGCTGGCGGCCGGGTGCCAGCAGCACGGGCTTCCGAGACGATGGAGCGGCCTTGGATGTCAGTGCCCTGGACCCCACTCTCGGGGCAGGGCGGCGCACGGCGGTCCTGGTGAACGAGGAGGTCCACAGACAGTGCAGTCGGCAGCGGAGAAGGTTCGGGTCGGCGCGGCGGCTGAGACGGCAGCGGAGGCGGCTCTCGCTGCCGCAGGCTGGAAAGTGGTCAACCTCAATGAGCTGGCCAACAACTTCCGTTTCGCCGACCTTCTTGCGAAGCAGGGCTCCACGAAGCTTTTAGTCCAGGTCAAGGGCACAACGACGAGCGAGGGAATGTTCGGGGCTCTGCCCGGCCGCGCGCGGGGCTTGGACTTCCTTGCTGAGGAGCTCGACGCTATCGCACTCTATGCGCTCGTCCATCTGACGCCGGACGGGCCAGTCATCCGCTTCGGTCACGCCCAGCAAGTCGCCTTGCTCGCGGCCGAGCGGATCGCCGCCTACCACGGCACACTTCGTCATCACCTCTACATCACCGACTTCACCTATCAGGCCACGGATCTCGCGGAATTCGTTGAGTGACCGTTGAGCCAAGACCACGCGGCAGGCACGGGCCCGACGACCCCGGGCATCGTGGCGCAGACTCCGGGGACCTCCTGCAGGGTGTGCGGACCGCGAGCGGTCCGGAGGCTGTCCAGCAGGGCCTACCCCTCTGCTCCCGTCCGTGTGTCGTACGCCCTCGCGTGGTCGACGGGATCCTACGTCGGACCGCCGCTGTTTGCGGTACTGTGCCGACGGCTGCCCACGCAGCCGTGCTGGGGTGCCGTGCCCGGAATCGGTGCCAGGAAGGCAGAAGAAGACGTGGGCCTGCAGCGTCGTCATCACTGGCTGACCACAGCATCACGTGTGCTGTCTCTCTCGCATTGACCGGGCAGTGCCACAGGGAGACGTCATGCCCTCATCCCGCGCCCAGTTCGGTGAAGCGGTCCGACTGCGCCAGCAGGCCACCGGCGAGTCCTACAACCACGTTCAGCTGCTGATGAGTGCGGCCGCCGATACCGCATCAGTCATCCCTGCTCCCAGGCCCGCGCAACAGTGGTGGGAGTCCTACATTGTCGGCCTCCTCGCTCCGGTCTTCGGCCGCCACAACTCCGGGTCGCTGTTCGGAATCCGCAGTGTGACGCCGGCGGCTGACCACCTGATGGTGCGCATCGACCACGCTGATCTCGCCGCATGGGCGCACGCGCTGGTCGGCGCTGAACGCGCGCCCTCAGCTGGGCCTCGAATGCGCATCGAGGCGGCACCCAAGGGTGTGAAGGTCATCGAGGATGCGAGCGGGGCGATGATGGTCTTGGACCGCGCTTTCCCTCGACAGTGGCGGACCGCCATCGTGACGGCCCGGGCATCGCAGTACGCACAGGACGGGTCCGTCGAGCGGGCGGTGGAGCTGTCCCAGTCCCTGTACGGGTTCGAAGCCTCGGCTCTGCTGCGCCGTCCCCGCCTCGTCACCGCCGCCGCGCCGGACGGGCAGGTGCACCTGGAGGTACGTCAGGAATCCGACGGCCACCCCCGGCTGTTCACGGTCGGCGGCACGGAACCGCGCCCCGCCTTGTGGCACGCCCTCGACACCGTGCCGAAGGCCTTGTACCCCGCCCACGAAGGGCCGACGGACCCGGCACCGGGTCGGGCGGATCAGCAGGACGGTGCTCAGGCTCGCGATCAGCGTGTGCTCGATGCCGTGCTGGCCTACTCCGACAAGCCCTACTGGAAGTTGGATAGGCCAGCGCAGGGCATCGGCTGGGGTGACGTCGTCCTGATGCTGGGCCGCATGTGGCCTCGCCTGGACTGTTCCACCCGGAAGGCTTTTGAGGACCGTTCCATCGAAGCACCCGACCCCGAGTGGCTCGCGATGTACGAGCGGCTGTGGCAGTGGACGGTCGTGCAGGGGCGCCCTTTCTCCCGGAGCCTCAGCGTGGACGGCCACCCGGTGGGGAACTGGGTATGGAAGCACCTGCACCGGCCCTCTGCGTATGCCCGCGGGAAGGAACTCATGACGGCAGCGCTCGCCGACATCATCACTTTCGGCGGCCCCCACCGCGACCTGCTGCCGTACGTCCCTCCCCAACTCCCGTACAGGGCCTCCCTGGACCGTGCTCGCCGGGCCGGGAAGCTGGAGGACCTGCTGGAGCAGGACGAGGCGATGTGCCGCTCCACCCGCGCCCCGGCCATCGCCCGTGCGGGCGCCCCTGATCCAGCCCGCGGCCTGGTGATCCAGGTGTGCCTCGGTTACCAGGACGCCGCCTCCAGTTTCACTCTGACGTGCCGTGCCGATCACACATGGGTGCATCTCGCCGAGGCCATCGACCGCGTCTTCGCCCGTGACGACGACGTGCACCTTGCGGGCTTCTACTTCAACTCCGCGACCTGGAAGCTGCCGAGCCCCGGCAACTTCTACTACGCCCAGAGCTACGAATGCCTTCGGGTGGAGCCGCCCCGCCGCTGTGACCCGGCCGACAAGTTCGTGCCCGGTCAGCTACCGAGCGACGGGACAGCGCTGTCAGCGATGCTCGCCCCCGGCTTCGCCCTGGGCTACCTGTTCGACTACGGCGACAAGTGGATGCACAATCTCCGCGTCCTGCGCTGGACCCACCCGGACGAGGACGCTCAGCTCGACACGGGCCAAGGAGGACCGTTGCTGGCAATCCGGCCCTTGACCCCGCCCCCGAACCAGTACGACCTCTACGAAGAGGACGAGGCGCCGGACTGGGACCACTACCTGGCCCTGCCCTCCCTCCGGCAAGCACGGCCGGACGCCGGCACCGAGTGATCCTGGCGCACACCGGCGCAGTGGAGATCCGCACCGTACGGAAGGGAGCCGCGCTCGCACTGGGGCGGCACAGAGCCGCGTTCGAGAAGGACAGTGAGACCGCGCGAACCGGCAGACGCGCCATCCTGCTGCCCGCGCGTCGGGCAGCAGTTCGACGGGCAAGAACGAGAGCGGGCGAGCGCGTCACGGACCGCCAAGAGGCGTCCAGGGCGGAACCGACTGCGGGCACCTCTCTTCGAGGGAGGTGTCTGCTCGGGGTAGCATCGTGCGGACGCATTTCACCGTGACGCGTGCCGTGTCTGGACCCACCTCCGGGCTTTGGTGAATCCAGCCGCCGCTGGAGGGTGACGCAGTGGTGCTGTGGCGACTTCCTCGTCCTTGACCGCCCTTGCACACTCGGCGTATGTCGTGGTGGGACGGCATGACGCGGAGCGTGCAGGAGCCGTCATGTCCTCGAAGAACCATCCCACCCATCGCCGGCAGACCGCCCGGGCCCTCAGCAAAGCGACGGGCTGGGGGTACCAACGGGCTCTGGAGCTCGTCGTCGACGCCGCCAACAAGAACCTCCTCCCCTCGGTCCTCAACGCCGAAGGTCGCGCGGAAGCCGTCCGGATCCTCACCGAACTGGGCGACACCGCCAAGCCGTCCTCGCCCGCTCCCCTCGCGAAAAGCTATCTGCAGGCACTGCTTGCGGAGTTCCGCCTCCTGGGATGGGGATCAGGCGACAACCCAGAGCTGGACGTCTTCGGCCTGACCACATACGCGGGACCGGTCGCGGGCCTGAGCCTGTCGGTCGGACGGGCGGACCACGATAGCGGCGGCGACGAGCATGATCCGGACGACCCGACCACATCGGACCTGTCCAAGCCGCTGAACCTGCTGGCCATGTGCCCCTCGGGCAACGCCACCGTCGAGGACTACGAGGACGGCCTGGCCGACTGCTCCACCGAAACGGTCCGCGTCACCGCGCGCCGCATGGACTCCGCCCTCGGCAAGACGCGGCTCCGCAAGGTCCGGGGCAGCGAGAACATCTCCACCGAGCCGTGTCCCATCTGCGCAGACCGCTACCCCGAGCACCACCTCCTCAGGAACTCACCCAGCGCCGCCCCCGTCTGCCCCGCCTGCATCTTCGACGGCGACCAGCCCTACCGCACCGACCTGCCCTACCTCGCCGTCGCGCTCGACCGGCTCCTGCACGACGATCTCGCGGCGCCGGCCGGCTGGGACGCAGTCGCCGCTGTCCTCGCCCTCACCTGCGGCCCCAACCTGGGCACTCGGCTCGAACGAGCGCTGAAGGAGCGCGGCGCGTGGCCCATCGTCATGGAACGCTGGGGTGTGCCGCTGACCCGGTCCTGGATCTGGCTCCCGCAGCCGACGCACCGGCATGAGGCCTTCAAGCACCTGGGCGCCGGTGCGACCGTGGCCGCGCTCGTCGACGCCGTCGACCGCTACGACCCGGGGGCCCAGGCCGCGGCGAAAGCCCTGTGCCGGGCCTCGGAGGTGCGCTGGAGGCCCGCGCTTTGGCCCTGCGCGGTCGCCTACGCCGTGGCCTTCTCCACGCAGGGGCACGAGCGTGACCGGCATCGGCGTCCGCTTCACGTCGTGCACTCCCTGAGCGACGGCCTTTCCCAGACGATGAAGCCCTTCGCCGTGACCGGGGACGCCTCGAACGTGGAGTACGGGCTGGAAGCGCTCCTCAAGCATCAGCTGTTCCCGATGCTCCTCGGCCACAGCGCCGACGAGGGACCCGACGACCGCCGCCGCGAGTACGGGGCGCAGCCGGACGACGAGCGGCCCGCCCGGAGGCGGGACGAGGCCCGTCTCACCCATCGCATCGACCGCGCGAACCAGGTCGCCGTCATCCTGGGCACCCTCCCCTTCGCTCCGCCCGGAGCCCCGGCCTGGGACGGAACAGCGATCACCGGAGCCCCGGCCGAGTCGCTGGGCAGCACGGAGCCCTCCAGCGAGCTGTGCCACGCGATCCGGGCTGAGGCCCGTCAGCAAGCCGCCGAGGCCCTCTACGACCTCGACACCCCAGGCCCGGTGGACGCCGATCACGCCTGGGACCGAAACGGCTGGTGGATCCCCTCGTCGTACCCCGCCCACGCTGTGCGGCAGGCGCAGCAGTTCCTCGGCACCCGGACCAGGGTGGAGGTGCTGTGGTTCGGTCCCGACGGGCAACTGGGCGAACCCGTTCGGATCCGCGTCGACGTCACCGGAGTCCATCCGCGCAGCACCGGCCCCAGGGATCTTCCGGAGCTGGAGGTGTGGGACGGGCAGTCCGTGTTCGGTCTCGTCTTCTCCGATATCGGGCTGGTTGAACGGGCCGATCCCGAGGCCGAACTCACTCCCGTCTGGCCGGCGGCCGCCCCTCCCGAGCAGGACCACGAACACCAGATGAAGGAAGCAGAATCCGTCCCGGCGGAGACGGCGAAGGACGAGCGGCCGCTGCCCACGCTCGATGAACTGTCCCTGCTCACCGACCGGTTCCTGCACCTGGCGGGTCACCGGCTCGGCAAGGGTTGGAAGGACGTCGACCAGGCCGCGTACGCGACCCACCAGCGCCTCGAGAAGGCCCTGGAGGCCGAGTACGCGGGGTTCCTGGCCACGAACATCAGGGTGTGGATTAACCTCTTCGATACCACTCACCCCTGCCCGAGCGGGCCGGGCGAAGGGCTGCCCGCATATGCCCTGACCGGCAAGCCGTACGAGGTGGACATCAACGTCCACGCGCATGATCCGTCGTGCGGCTGCGGGCAGGAGTACGGCTACGGCGACTTCTCCGACCGTGTCTGCCAGCTGCTGATCGTGTTGTCCCTTTACGGCGGGCTGATCGAAGCCCACCCCATGCTCAAGAACGACACCGAGGACACAGGGGTGCTGCGCGACGTGACCTGGGAGGTCGACGGCCCCGACGGATATGACTTCCGGGAGGTTCAGCGTCGGGTCATCCGGGACGTCACCGACCCGCACTCGCCTCGAAACGTCGACACCAACCCGACATACATCCCGCCCCACATGGCGGCGGACGGGTGGTATCTGCCCGAAGGTGGAACGTCGATGATGTTCCATGGTTGCCGGGACGAGGCCGGCTGATCGCCTCCTCCGCGCTGACGTCTCACGAAGGTCTTCGGAGGCGTCAGCGCGCGGAGTGGCGATACTTCATCCGCACCGTTGCGTTCGGGGGTCACCCTGAACGCCACCCCGCGTCCTACCGGAGGCAAGGGCGCCTCACAGCAGGGGCGCCCCCCGGGGGTCACTCCTTGACAGGATCGTTCAGACCGGCGCGTTCCAGCGAGTCGAACAGCTCGGCCACGTTCTTCGGTGACAGTGACGTGCGCAGGTTGGCTGCAGCGTCAGCGACGGCTTGCTTGGTTTTCGGCTCCGCGTCCCGCCAGCGGGCCGACATCTGGTCCAGGCGCGCGGTGTCTCCCGGAGAGGGGGTCAGAATTCCATCGTCGCTGTCTCGCACCGACAGCTCCTTTCCACAGTTCGAGGGCGGCTTAGCGCCGGTCAGTTGCCGAGCACCAGTGTCGCGGCCGGCGGGGCCGCTATCGGCGGCCGTTCGGTTCGCAGCGATTGTCCCATCGCCGCGTGGATGATGTATGGGAACGGACTGATCCGGGAGCCGCCCAGCTACGCGGCTTTCCCCTTGCTGCCGGGCCCAGAGCTCTACGGTGCCCCGCCGGGTGGGGACGCGAGGAGGTTCGGACGAGTCGTGGAACGGTATCGGACCTCCCACCCGTGAGCGCGCAGGAGGTCCGCGTAGGTCTCGACGAGCACGAACTCCTCGGCCGCGGCGTCGGCGAAGGAGAGGCCGGAGAGAGCGCTTGGGAACAGGGTTCGGTGCTGGACTCGTACCCTTTCCTGGCCCGGAGCGCCGGCAGCCACCAGAAAGCCTGGTCGGGAGACTCTCCCGGTCTCGTCGAACGCGGCTGCTGAATGGTGCTCCGCCAACACGGCTATCGCGCTCCGAACTACCTGGTCATCGGCCGGATCGGTCGGCTCCACGGATACTCCTTTCAGGTTGCGGCAGGACCCTTTCACGCCGAGGGGTTGGAGGTTGGGGCTGCTCAGTCTCGTCGGACATCTGCGGGGCGTACGAGCATGGTCATGTTCTTGGTGGTTTTCACGACGTGGAAGCCGGCTTTCTGGTGTGCGGTGGCGACCTCGTGCCGGACGGTGGCGTGGAGATCGCGGTCGTGGCCGAAGTCACGCACGGCGGCTTGGACGAGCGTATCGAGAGCGTCGTCGTGGCCGGGCAGGACGTAGAGGCTTTCCAGCAGGGTGCGGCGGGTACGGCTGGCAGTCTGGTTGACCGCGCAGAAGCCGCGCAGCCGGCCGTCGGTGTCCTTGAGGACGAACCAGGTCTTGGTGGGCTCGTCCCACGGGTAGCCCTCGATGAAGCGGTACACCTCGTGACGGGCGAGGTAGGGGCCAAGGGTGGCGTAGAAGTCGGGATCGGCGTTGGTGAGGCGTACGGGTTCCGACGGCTGGGTGGTCATAGGGCTTTCTCCACGGGGCTTGATGCCTCGGCGCGCTCTGCCGGCTCAGCCAGGGTGCCGGGGGCGTGGACGTGTTACGGCTGGCTGTCGCGATCTGTGAACGGGTCGGCGGCCTCGGCCTCCCATGCTTCGGAGAACTCTTCTGTGGCGAAGGCTTCGGCGAGTCCGCTGACCTGGGAGAGGCGGGTGACCTCGTCGGGCTGCATGCCGAGGTGTTTCTCGAACCACGCGTACGGCTTCCTCTGCCTGCGGAGTTCGAGGACCATTTCGGACAGGCCTTCGATGGTGTGGATGCCGCGGGCTGCGTTGTGGCGGATGGTCGCGGCCTGGCGGTCTTCGCGTGCCTCGCGGTCGGTGTTGATGACGGTGATGGGGAGGTAGCCGTGCAGGCGGGCGGCGACCGTGGTGGCGTTCTTGCCGATGAGGTGGCGGTGGAATCCGTCGACCACTTCGATCGTCGTTGCTGCGTCGGCGTCGTTGGCCGGGGGGTCGTCGCGTTGGGGGCGCCAGGCGACGATGGGCTGGGTGAAGCCGTCGGCGGTGATGGAGTGTTCGAGGAGTTGCATCTGCCGGGGGGCGACGGCGTTGGGGTTGTACGCATTGCCCTCGACGGTGTCGGCCTTTTCCCAGAGGACGAGGTCGACGGGCTCGCTCTGGAAGGGGCTCTGCTCGTGGAGGAGGGTGCGCAGGGCGTTGAGGGTGGTGACGCGTTCATCGAGGGGCAGGTCGGCGAGCGCGTCGATCAGGGGCCGTGCGGCGTTCACGATCTGCGCACCCGTGCCGGTTTCGGGGAGCGGCGGGGTCCGGCGGGGCGCTGAGCTGCTGCCCTGAGGTGTGGCCGCCGACGGGGCGGGCGCGAGGGGGATGTCGAGAGCGGTCTGCTCGCTGGCGGGCGCCGGCTTGGGCGCGGGCATTGCGTCGTCGTTGCCGGGCGGGCGCCGGTCCGGGGCGGGCTGGTCAGACGGTGCCACGGTATCCCCACTCCTGCGTCTTGATCCTCATGCGCTTCTTGTATTCCTCGTAGGAGTTCTTGTTCTTCGGCGGAGCCATCGCGAACTCCTTGCACCAGTAGTCGTAGGACAGCATCATCTTGACGATCCGTTTCCAGGACGGGGTTTGTTTGTCGAAGGGCCCGTCGTCGGGGATGACGCCGTCGGTGTAACCGTTGTTCTTCTGGTGCCAGCGAATGAAGACGGCGATCTTGATGCGGAAGTGCTCGGCGGTCTGCGGGGGCATGGAGTCCAGGAGGTTCTGGGCGAACTGCTCCCAGGTGATGGAGTCCGGTTTGGTGACCTTGATGCGGCCGGAGACGTTGCCGACTTCACGGGCGGTGCGGGCGCCGAACTCGGCGCCCTGGACGCGGGCGGCGACCTTCCCCCAGGTCATGGGCTCGATCAACTGGTAGAGCCACAGGCCGCGTTTCTGGTCGTCGCCGTAGGGCTGGCACAGGCGCATCTGGTGCAGGGTGAGGCCGGCCTGGTGCATCCGGTCGTAGACCGTGTTGTACGGGATGCGGTCGCGGCCGTTGTACGTCCAGATGTCCTCGACACGCCAGTCGTAGATCGGGTACGCGTTGTACGTGCGGGCGGTGATCATCGTGGTCCACGGCAGGTCGTCGTGGCGGGTCTTGCGGGTGCTGGCGATGGTCCGGTAGCGGTTGAGGGACTCCTGGGTGCGGATGCCGACGAGGCAGGCGGTCATCCGGCCGCCGTTCTGCTGGGAGTACCAGTCGCCGAACTTGGGGACGAAGTCCTCGAATTCCATTCCGCGTTCGAAGAAGTCGAAGTAGTTCTCGTCGCCGATGGCTTCCTCGGGGCGGGGGCGGACCCATGCTTCTTCCTTGCCGGGATCCCAGCACATCCATTGCGGCTCGAACGTGGAGACGGCGTTGCGGAGGTTGAGCGGGAGGGCGACCCAGTGGACGTCGGTGACGTCGGCGTGGCGGGCGAGCATGAGGCGGAGGTAGTCCTCGGTGGCCTGGTACTGGGCTTCGAGGTCGACGATGAGAACGCCGAGCCGGCGGCCGAGACGGCGGGCCTCGTTGGCGGCGAGTTCGAAAGTGACGCCGGAGTCCTTGCCGCCGGAGAAGCTGACGTAGACGTTGGGGAAGTCGCGGAAGATGCGGGCAATCCGCTGACGGGCGGCGGTCAGGACGTCCATTCCAAGGCCACGCTTAGCCATGCTTCCACCTCCTTCCTAGTGATCTCGGTGATGTCGCCTTCGGCGGTGACGCGCACGTAGGCGCGATGTTCGCCGGTGACGCGGGTGCGGGGGCCCAGGGTGCGGCGCAGGGCGCGCCAGTTGGGGGCTGGCGGGCCTACGGGGCGGGAGACCTCGTAGACGCGGCGGGGGCGTAGGGTCCAGGCGTCCAGGACGCCGCGGTGGCCGCGGGCGTCGGCCTGGTCGTAGTCGGTCTGGGGGCGCAGGAAGGTGCGGGCCAGGCCGTGGCGGGGGTCGTGGCCGGTGAGTTCGGCGACCCAGCCGCTGTCGCCGTGGATGCGTTCGATGACCTCGCGGGCGAGGAACGTGGCCCCGGTGGGGCGGGTGGCGAGGGCGGTGTCCAGTTCGGCGGCCAGTGCGGGTACGGCTTCGGGCCAGGTCGCGGCGCGGGTGAGGGCGAGGGTCCGGCCGTGGCGGGTGGTGCGGGTTTCCAGGATGCGGGCGAGGACGGTCATGTGGCCGCCTGCGTCGAGGATCCGGCCGCCGGGGAGGTCGGGGGGCAGTGGGGGTTCGCCGGGGCGGGGAGTGTGGTGGATGCGGCGGACGGTGCCCGGGTCCCAGGGGCTGGTGTCGTGGGCGGGTGCGGTCACGATCCAGCGGGGCAGCCCGTCGGCGGGCTCGGGGCAGGTTCCGGGGGCGTGGTGGGCGCCGCGCTGCCAGTAGCCGGTGCCTGCCGGGACGGTGGTGCGACAGGTGCGGCACCAGGCGTCGGCCCTGAGGGGCGGCCCGGGAAGGGGCTGCTGGGGACACGTGTGGTGGGCGGGCCGGTAGCGGCCGAAGTCGTCGTCACCCTGCAGGGTCGCGGTGCCCTGTCCGGCGGCGACCCAGCCCTGGCAGCGGGCGCACCGGCCGGGGCGAGGGTTGGACATCAGTTCCCGGGGGCGGGCCGGGCACGTGCCGCAGACCAGGAGGCGGCCGTCGGCGGTGTGGTGGATCAGGCCGTCACCGGCGGGCAGGTTCCGGTGGCAGCGCAGGCAGGTGCCGTCGGTGCGGCTCGGCGTGATGAGGAGGCGGGCGGTGTGCTGGTGTGCGCCGGCGGCGAGCAGCAGGCGCAGGCCGCTGATCTCGCGGGTGCCGAGGGGGCTGCGCCGGTTCCAGCGGCCGGCCTCCCGCAGGCCGGTGCCGGTGGTCAGGAGGGCGGTGATGTCCCAGCGCCCGGCACCGCGGTGGTGGTCGACGGCCAGGACGAGGGCGCCGAGGGGGAGCTCGACGGCAGCCCGGGGGGTCAGCCACGTTCCGTCGAGGTCGCGGGCCCCGGCGGCGCTGTCCGGTATGGCGGTGATCAGCCGCCGCCACCCCTCCCCCGCGCCGTCGGCGGGAGCGGGGACCGTGATCCGGGTGCGCGCCGGTGCGACGGCGGTCGCTGTGCGGGCGGTACTCATGCCGGATCCTCGCCCGGGGTCCGGGGCACTGTCGCCCTGGCGGGGCGTGGGTAGTGGCCGCGTTTGCGGCGGCGGGGCCACCAGGTGTGGACCTCGGCGTAGAGCCAGCGCTGCCCGTCGGTGCCGGGAGCCGGTGCCGGTGCTTCGGGATCGTTGCGCAGGGCCCGGTTCAGGGTGTCCGCGCGTACTCCGAGGTGTCGGGCGATCTGCGCCTGGTGCAGGGGCTCCCGCGTCACCCGCGAGGTCGGGGCAGGGCGCCCGGACCGGCCCGCCGCGTAGGTGGCGAGGTGGGCGTCGACGACCTGGGGGGCGTAGCTGAGCTCGTTCTCCACCCAGGTGCGGCCCTTCTCCTCGACGAGGCGGTGGATGAGCTCGGGGAGCGTCTCGCGGGGGGTCATGGGCCCTGACTCGGATCGGCGGCGGTCGGGGCGATGGTACCGCCGTCCCGAGCACAGTGTGCCGACCGCACGCCCCAGGGGCGGGCTTCCGGAATGGGGCAGGCGGCGAGTTCGCGGCACCTCGGTCCTCCTCTTCGGCTTGAACCGTCCCGGGGAGCCAATCACCCCGAAAGTCAAATCACAACATGATCATGTTGCGATTTGCTGCGGGTAGTGCCACCGTGTTCGGACCTGACCGAAGCTCACGCGGCATCCCAACGGGATTTGCCAAGGAGGGTGTTGATGGTGTCGTTCGATCTGCTCGACCGCCGCTGGCTGCCGGTGATGACCCGGGACGGCCCGGACCGGATATCCCTGCGCACCGCGCTGGACGAGGCGCATGAGGTTCAGCTGTGCGGTCCGCCGGAGGAGCACACGGCGCTGCTGCGGCTGCTGCTCGCGCTGTACGCGGCGGCAGCACGGCCGGCCGATACGGACGCGTGGGACGCCGCGTGGCGCTCGCCCCGGCTGGAAACGGGCCGGGTCGGCGGCTATCTCGATGCGCACGCCGACCGTTTCGATCTCTTCTCCGCCACGCATCCGTTCTGGCAGTCCGCCGCCGTGAGCGAGGCGAACCGGGGGGTGGACGTGCTGGAGATCGAGTCCTGGGGCTCGGGGACCGTCCAGTTCGCCGCGCATCTGCTGATGCCGGCGGAGCCCATGGACCCGGCGGACGCCGCCGTGCGCCTGGTCATGCTCCAGTCCTGGCACCCCGGCGGAATCCAGAGCGGGCACGGGGACGACCCGGCCACCCGCGCCGGGAAGGTCTACGGCGGCAAGCCCGCCCCCCTGAGCGCGATATCCCACCTGCGGATCGCGGGGACGTGCCTGAAGGACGAGCTGCTGTTGAACTGCCCGCCCGGCCCTCGCGAACCGGGCGACCGGCCGGTGTGGGAGCGCGACTCCCCGGGCGTGCCGATGCTGCCCCGCGAACCGGCGGGCCCGCTGGACCTGTGGACCTGGCCCACGCGCCGGGTCCGCCTCTTCCCGGACGCGGACGGCAACGTCACCGACCTCGCCGTGCACGACGGCGACCGGCCCGCCGACCCCGGCGCGGCCGCGGCCCGGTGGGACCCGGGCGCGGCACTGAACGCCCGCGGTACGCGGCTGGCGACCGTGGACGCCGCACGGCATCAGCTGCCCTGGGCGCCCGCCCGGCTCCTGGGAGGCGACCCCGAGTCGGGTAGCTGTGCGGTCCTGGATCACCTCGTCGCCGCCGCCGAGCGGTCCGTCCTGCCGCCTTCGGCCCGGATCGAGGCGATGGTCCTGCGGGCCGAGCACACGACCGCGCACCGAGCCGCTCTGACGGGGATCCTTCCCCTGCGCGCCGCGCTGGGCCGGGCCGGTGTTCTCGCGGACCCGGGGCGGCGGGCCGGGTTCGTTCAGGGCGCCGGGCTGCCGTGGCAGGTACAGCGGCAGATCACCCGCAGCGCCGCCGATGCCATGGCCCTGGGGGCGTCGGCCGCCCCCACCCGCCCCGGGCTCTCCCTCGCCGCGCACCTGACGCACGCGTGGGAGGAGTACGCCGAGGACCCGGACGACGGTCTGCAGGAGTGGGTCATGGCCCTCGCCACCGGCGTCGAGCAGGTCGCGGGCGCGGGCCGGAGCGATCTCATGGCCGCCGCCCGCATCCGCACCGACGCCCTCGCCGCCCTGGCCCGCCCCGATCTGTCCGCTCCTGTCGCCGAACCGGAAGAGGTCCGCCCGTGACGCCCGACTCATCCCGTCCGGTGGCCGACCAGGTCCAGGCCGTGGCCGACACCGTCCTGTCGGGGCTCCAGCGCCGCCTGCCGTACGGGGTGGACCGCCACCTCCCGGCCGCGCTGCGCCGCAGCACCCCGCCGGGCGACCCTGCCCTGTGGCTGGACCTGGGCCTGGACCGTCTCCACCCGGACGACGGCGCCCTCGACGCCCCGGACTACACCCGGGCCGCGACCGCGGTCACCGCCACCGCGCAGCTGTGGGCCCGTACCGACATCACTCACCGCCCGACCACTGCCGACCGCGCAACCACCCTGGGGGCGCTCGCCGCCCGCCTCTCCCGTAACCGCCCCGCCGCCGAGCTCGACTTCGCTCGCGCCCTGCGCGCCCACACCCTCGAAGAGCTGCTCCCCCGTCTGCGCCCCCTGCTCCAGCAGGCCTCCGGTCTCAGCCTCGACTTCAGCCTTATGGCCCGCGACTTCTACACCCTCCAGTCCCCCGGCGGACCCCACGCGGTCGGCCAGGGGTGGGCGCACGCCTTCACCGAGGCCAAGGCCCGCGCCCGCCGCACCCACTCCACAGGAAAGGCCGATCCGGCATGAGCATCCACCTGGCCCTCCACGCCCTGCACACCCTGCCGCCCAGCAACGCCAACCGGGACGAGCTCGGCTCTCCCAAGACCGCCCTGTACGGCGGGGTCCCCCGGGCCCGGATCTCCTCGCAGTCCTTGAAGCGGGCGATGCGCACCCACTTCTCCACTGCGGGCCTGGTCCCGGCCCAGGACCTGTCGGTCCGTACCCGGCAGGGCATCGGCCAGCTGGCGACCACCATCACGCAGCGCCGCCCCGACCTGGACGGCGAGCAGGCGGCTGCCCTCGCCGAGAAGGTCCTGGTGTTCGCCACCGGAGCCAGCGTCGACGCTGCCTCAGTACGCCGCAAGACCACCGCCGGGGGTGCGCCGGTCACCCGGGAAACCCTCTTCCTCGGGCTCCGGCAGATCGGCCGGCTCGCCGACCTCGCCGTGCAGGGCGCGGACGACATCACCGCGTTCCTGAAGACGAGGGCGAACGCGACCGCGGTCAAGGAAGCCGCCGCCTCCCGCGACGCGGTCGACATCGCCCTGTTCGGCCGCATGATCGCCACCGGCGACGACCTCACCCTGGACGCCGCCGTCCAGGTCTCCCAGGCCATCGCCGTCCACCGCAGCTCGGCCGAAGTCGATTTCTTCACCGCCGTCGACGACCTCGCCACCAAAGGCGACAACGGGGCGGGCATGGTGGGGCAGCGAGAGTTCCTCTCCGCAACCTTCTACCGGTACGCGGCACTCACCGGGCCCGACCTGGCCGCCAACCTCACCGACTACGCCGGCACCATGGACGTCGGCCAGGTGACGGCCGCCTTCATCCGGGCCTTCGCCGAGACCGTCCCCACCGGGCACATCACCTCCTACGCCCACACCACCCGCCCCGACGTCCTGATCGCTACCGTCACCGGCAGCCCCCTCAGCCACATCGGCGCCTTCGAGACCCCGGTCGAGACATCGACCGGAGGACACCTCACCACCGCCGCCGCGCGCCTGGCCGAACACATCCAGGCCACCGACACCGCCTACGGCGACCCCGCCGCCCGCTCCTGGCTCCTCACCCTCAACCCCCACGCCACCGAACCCCTCCACGCCACGGCCACCCGCCTCACCAACCTCACCGAACTCGCCGAGGCGGCCGCAGGTGAACTCGCCCGCCGCACCCGGGAGAAGACCCTCAAGGAGCAGGCGTGAGCGTCCTCGTCCTCGTGCTGGCCGGACCCATGCAGTCCTGGGGAAGCAGCAGCCGCCACGCCTTCCGCGACACCGACCCCCACCCCACCAAGTCCGCCGTCATCGGCATGCTCGGCTCCGCGACCGGACTGGCCCGCACTGACGTCTCCGGACTGGCCGAACTCGCCGCCCTCACCTTCGCCGTACGCACCGACCAGCCCGGGACCCGCCTCCGCGACTTCCACACCACCCACGCCCCCTCCGGGAAGGCGATGCCCCTGTCGAACCGGTTCTACCTCGCCGACGCCGTCTTCACCGCCGCCCTCGCCGGCCCCGCCCCCCTGCTGGAACGCCTCCACCGGGCCTTGCTCAACCCGGCCCACCCCCTGTTCCTCGGACGCCGTTCCTGCCCCCCGGCCCGGCCCCCCGCCCACAGCCTCCACCCCGAGGCCACCGACCCCGTCACCGTCCTGGAGACACTGCCCTGGCAGGCCGCCGACTGGTACCAGCACCGGCACCCCCGCCACCGGATGCGACTGCACCACGACACCGACCCGGCCAACCCGGCCGCCCGCCTCCACGCTGACCAGCCCGCCGACTTCACTCCCGGCCACCGCCGCCACCACGCCCGCCCGGTCGCCACCCGCACACTCCCCCCGCCCCCGGCGGCAGGAGAGCGGCCCGGCCCCCTGGACTTCTTCGACGCCCTGGACGGTCTCGCGTGACGCACCTGACCCGATGCCACCTCAACCCCGCCCGGAGCCGACTCACCTCTACCCCCCCAGCGCCTCCACGCCGCCGTCGCAGCCGCGTTCCCCCCGCCACCGGCCGCCACAGGACCCGGCAACCGGGTCCTGTGGCGACTGGACGAAACCCGCCAGCCCCACCGCCAGAGCACCCTGCTCATCGTCAGCCCCTCGCCCCCCGACCTGACCCACGTCATCGAACAGGCCGGATGGCCCAGCCTGAACACACCGAGCCACACCGGATGGGAAACCCGCCCCTACACCCCGCTCCTCAACGCGCTGCGCCCCGGCACCCTGATGCGTTTCCGCCTCACCGCCAACCCGACCAAGGCCGCCTTCCGCCGCGGCAGGCGAGGCATCCGCACCGCCGCGGCCACACCCGCGGACCAGATCCAGTGGCTCCTCCAACGCGCACCCGGGGCCGGATTCACCCTCTCCCAGCGCCACGGCCAGCCCGACCTCACCGTGACTGACTGCCGGGTACTCGACTTCCCGCGCGGGCCCGCCGGACAGCCCGGGAACAACGTCCACCTGCACGCCGTCACCTACGAAGGCCACCTCCAGGTCACCGATCCCGACACTCTGCGCCACACCCTCACCCACGGCCTCGGCCGCGCGAAGGGCTATGGGTGCGGGCTCCTCACCCTCGCACCCGGCCGGATCGCCCCTCACTCGCCGCAGGAATGAGGCGCCCGGCCGCCGTGCCGGGACGAGGGCTCGGCACGGCGGACCCGGGCCCGGTGCGCGTACGCGGACAGCGATCACGTGCCACTTCGCGGAACTTCTGGTGATGTTCCTGCGCAACGTGCCACGACCAGCATCCTGTTGACACCTATAGGGTGTTCTGTCATGTTCTGTGGGCATATTGTGACGATCTCGATCAGGGAGGCGATCTCGTGCGACGATCCGAGTACAACGAAGGCCAGGCCGCGAAGCGTCTGAAGGTGCCGGTGACAGCCTTCCGGTGGGGCCGGCACGCCGGGCTCGTCCCCGAGCCGGACCGCCCGCGCAGCCAGTGGTCAAGGGCGGCGGTCGAGGCGCTGGACGCCGTCGCCATCGCCGCTGCGATGCCCGCAGAGCCGATCTCCGGCAGTGCGGCGGCCGACCGGATCGCCGCCGCCCTCGGCACCCCCAACATCCCGGGCGCGAAAACCCGGGTGAGCGCATTCGTGGTGCGCCGGTTCGTCGACCGAGGCCTCCTGACCGACCTGAGCGCCAACCCTGACGGAACGCTGCACCACCCCGCCCAGGTCGATCAGCTCTGCCGACGGCCCGACCTGGCCGAGCTGGTCGCCGCCGACGCCCCGGTCGGTCCCGACCAGGCCGCCGAACGCCTCCGGGTCCGCCGCGCCGACTTCGACCACATGGTCCGGCTCGGCTGGATCCGCTCCCCGCAGACCATCGAGGTCCGGTTCGGCACCAGCCGGGCCGGAGCCGTCAACGTCCCGCTCTACACCACCGCCTCCGTCGACGCGGTCATCCCCGCCCACCCCGAGATCGACTGGCACCTCCTGCGCACCGTGGGTAAAGGCCGACGCTCCCCACTCGCGTCGCTGCGCCCGGACTTGGCGAGCTGAACCACGACCACCACCGCCCGACCACGGGGCATGCCCCTTCCCTCCTCCGACGAGGAGCCCGCGGCCCGGGCTGGTGTCCTCAACGGCGATAGCCCAGCGGGACGGACCCCGCGCCGCGGAAGGCCAGCGGGACATCTCACTTCTTCGGCAGGGCGCGCCTCGTTGCTGCCTCGACCGCAGCGACGGCCTCGTGCGGGACAGTGATGATGGTGCCGATGAGCTTGATGGCCTTCAGGTAGGCGGCGTGCCGTTCGTGGGTATTGCCGGCGTCATCAAGAGCGGTGGTGAGCAGATGACGCGCTTGCTGGACGGCCCGCCGCTCGGCGGGTGCAAGGTAGTTGATACCGGCCTTCCGGGCGTGCTGGTCGGCCGCTTTCCAGGCGATCTCCAGTGCGATGACCCGGGCTGCGTAGTCGGTGGTGTTCGGAGCGGTACGGGCATCTCGGGCGGCATCGAGGGCGAGGATTAGCCGTTCGGTCTCGGGGGTGCCCACGTCGTTGAGAGCGGGTCGGTCGAGGACGGCAAGGATGTCGGTGGTGAAGGCGGCGTAGGCGTCGCGGACACCATCGTGACGCGCTTCGAGTTCAGCGCGCCGTTGACCCTCAAGCATGCGGCGGCGATGCCGGGCGCGAAGGCCGGCCGCGATGCAGGCCAGAAGCGCAAGGGCGATGATGCCGCCGAGTCCGGCGAGGAGAGGCGTCCACGGGACGTCTGGTCCGCTCGGCTCGGCGGGCGGACCGGAAGACGGCTTATCTACTGGCTCCTCCACCCCGGTGCCAGTGAAGGCGGCGAGTGCCTCTTCCGCCAGGCTGGCCACGAAGCCGGGGAAGAACACCCCCACGGTAAGGACGGCGGCGCCGACGAGCGTCGTCGCGGCGGCAGCGTACTCCTGCTTGATCCACATGGAGAACGCTCTGACGGACAGGACCGTGACGGCGAGGCTGCCGATGATGGTCACGATCCACTGAAGCTGCTGGTGCACCGACGGGGCCCTCCCGCTCGGAGCGGGCGTCTTGCCCGCGGGTGATCCGACGGTGCGGCAGGGCGCCTGTGGACAGGATCAGAGCGGCGCGGTCAGATCGTGTGCCCGACGTGACCGTTCACGGCGGTGGGCGGATCTCACACCCGTTGGCGAAGCCGCCGAGAAGCTGGTCTGCGAGACCAGCCGCTCAGTCTGTGGGGTGCTTCGGTCTTCGCGGGCAGTGGAGGCCCTCGGCGTCAACAGCTAGGGCAGCCGGACGCGAACACGTGGATGCACCAGTCCCTCCGGAAGCCGTCGCTGGCCGCCGTCGAGGCTGATGTGCGGGCCTCCGCGGATGAAGGTTCTCGTGAACTGACGCCCTGTCGCTGGGCTGAGGGGTCTGATGCCTCGGATGTCGAGTTCATCGGGGGGAGTCGGCCAGAGCCGTGCCGCGAGACCGGCGTCTTCGAACGGGTGAGAGATATCCGTGTGGGGGTGGCTGAGCAGCTGGAGCTGGGCGACTCGACCGTTCGGCAGCCCGAATCCGAGGTGGGTCGCCTGTCCGGGTCCGCCGCCGGCAGGGTGATGGACATGAGGGAGCAGGAGTTGGTCGTCCGGGCCGGGTTCGCCGTCTCGGTCCGAGGCGTCAGGGTCGCAGACGGTCATCCAGAGCGAGAGGTCTGACGGCATCTCTCCGGTGTCCCGCAGGCTGGGCAGCCAACTGTCGGGGAAGTCCCACGGCTGCCGCGATCGCTGCGGGGGCTCTGCGTATGCCGCCTGGGGGTGCGCGGATAGCAGCAGCGTCTTGACCGCCCAGCGGGCGAACGTGAAGACCTCCCACCCGGACAGCGGCCGCAGTTCGCCGAGGAGAGTGCGCACCGGGATCTTCGCGGGCTGTTCGAAGGTCGTGTTGAGCCAGTCGTTGCACTTCAGCCCGGCGGACGATTCCTGTCCGCAGACGGGCAGCATGAGCCGCGGCAACTGGGCGCGCTCGACGGCTCCGCTCGCGTACGGAGCCGGTACGCCGTTGACGAGCACGGTGAAGGGGCCCTGCCCGGCGAATCGCTTGAAGAACCAGCTCGGCAGGACATGCTCCCGGGGTGTCCGTACGGGAGCTCCGCACAGCAGGCAGTGAAGTGCGCTCATGGCAGGAGACAGTACGGCGCAGCACCCGGTGATCACATGCGGATATAGGGCCCCGCTGCCGGGCGAGAGCTCGGCTCCGCGGGGATCTCAGTCCACGTGCTGGGTGTGGCATCCGGTGTGACCCGGCGGGCCCGCGCTGCCGGTGAGGAGTTCGTCCACGGTGATCAGTTGTCGCGGGCTGATGTTGCGCCGTGCGAGGAGCAGTGCGGCGTCGTGGTACTCCGGGCCGCCGGTGGAGGCGCAGGCGTCGGTCACGATCCAGGGCAGAAGGCCGCGGTGGTAGGCGGCGGTGGCCGTGTCGTAGACGCACGCGTCGGTGTCGATGCCGGCGAGGACCAGGTCCGTCCAGCCGGCGTTCTCGATGGTGGTGACGAACTCCGGGGTCAGGGCGCTGGAGCCGGGCTTGTCGATGATTGCGACGGCGGACGATGCGTACGGGGCGAGTTCGTCCACGATCCGCTGCTCCTGGGGGGTCCTCAGCCGGGTCCACCCGGTCACGTGCTCGTACGGCGAGCCGGCGGGGTTGTAGAAGCGGGTGAAGACGACCGGGCGGCCGGTGGCTGACCAGGCGTGGACCAGGCGTTCGAGCTGCGGCACCGCGTGTTGGCTGTGCTCGTTGATGAAGCCGGCCTGCGCGTCGACGATGACGAGGGCCGCGGTGTGGGGTGTCGACATCCTGGAGGTCTCCTCGCTCGGGGTCGGTGGTCAGGTGTCGGAGTCGCGCAAAGCTTCCTGCGCCGCCCGGAGCCGGTCGGGCAGCTGGCTGGTCGCCAGGATCGCTTCCCTCATCAACTGGTGCTGCGCTGTCTCCTGCGGGCGGGCCGCTGTCAGCCGGGAGTAGGCGCCGCGCAGGAACCGCCAGCCGAAGTCCTTCGGCATGGCGGGGTCGCGGCCGGCTTCTATCTCGTCCAGGACGTGGGTGCTGAGGGCCCAGAGGGTCTGCACGTCCCGTTCGAGGGCGGCGACGGCGCTCATGGGCAGGGCCCGTTCCTGGGCGAGTGGGTGGTAGGCAACGCCGGACCAGCCGGCCAGGCCGAGCGATACGGCGGGGCTGCCGAAGTCGATGACGTCCGGGTGGGCGAATCCCTCGCGCAGGAGCTGTCGTTCGACCTCGTCGCCCAGGCGCGCGGCCTTCTGCGGGTTCTGCCGGTCGACGAGGACCGAGGGAGTGGTGAGCAGTTGGAGCGCCGCATCCAGGTCGGTGCCCTTCCAGGGGGAGCTCTCCAGCAGGTAGGCCGACAGGACGTAGGACGGGGTGGTCGTCCACGGCGGCGTCCGTGCGGGATACAGCTCGCGGACGCGGTCGGCGGTCCATGTCAGGTCGGCGGTGGCGGTGCGGTAGCGCCAGGCCGCGAGTTCCCCGAGGGTTTCGACCCGGAGCCGTTGGACCAGGTGGGCGGTGACAACTCCGCAGTCGTAGATGTGGAGTTGCACGTCGGCGGTGGGGTGCGCTGCCGGGGTGGACCGGTGCCCCAAGCCGCCGGGCCCGGGTGCCTGCGGGGTGCCCGGGATTGCCTGGACGGCCTCCCCGACGTACAAGGGGATGAATCTGTGGCTGACCACCGTGGCTGGGCCGAGGGCGGGCGGGCCCGTGGGGTGCGCCTCAAGGGGCTGCTTGTCCGAGGCCGGCACCTCCTCGCTCTCGGCGAGGGAGGCGTGGAAGGTCGCCAGCATTTCCGGCGTGCAGCGCAGCTGCATGGCGTCGAGCATCTCCGCCGTTTCGGGGAGGAGCTTGATGGCGGTGCCGTGCTTGCGCCACCTGGTGACGGTTTTCGGGTTGACCCCCAGCTGCTCCGCGTACACGCGGATAGGCAGTCTCATCGCCTTTCCCAGGAGGGCCGCTTCTCGTCCGGTCCACTGCACCACGGCTGCCATTTGACACTCCCTCCGTAAGCGCGGGATGCACATTACGCGCCCACGCCCACACCAGGCCCACATCGGGCCCACAGGCGGACCTCTCCGGGTGCGCCGCATGTCGGGAAGCTGGAGGCAGATTGCGATTCTGCTCAAATCTGTCGTCCGTGGAGAACCACCGTGAGAAGAAACGATTCCCCAGCCTGGTGGCCGGAAGGCCTCCGTGCTGGTTCAGACGTCGTAGGCGTACTCCGCGACGTACGCGGTGCTGTCCATGACGGTCTGCTCCACGCCGAGAACCTGTCCGTCCTCGGCGAAGGCGATGCGGTAGGCGTCCAGAAGGGTTCGACCGATGGGGATCTCGAGTCCGCTCGCGTCGGATCCGGCGGGTGTTCGCCCTCGGACCTCCTCCCGGATGTGCGCCGCGGTGAGACCGAGCTCTCGGAGGAGCGAGAACAGGTTTCCCGGCACGGATCCCCCGTCGGCCACATGGCCGATGGAGCTGCTGAAGGGCAGATACACGCGCACGAGTTTCACCGGCCGGCCATCGACGAGATAGCGGGAGTCGAAGGCTCGTACCTTCTCCTCGGGGTCAAGGCCCAGGACTTCGGCGACACGCGACGGTGGCGGCACTTCGGCAGTGGTCACCTGGTCGATGGTCACCGGACGCGTCTCGTCCGCCGGCCAGATTCTGGGGCCGTCCCCCCACTCCCCCAGGGCCCGGCGCGGCGAGCCATGGCGCCCGACGAACTGCAGGTCCTGCACGTAGACGCCCGACCCGCGAAGCCCGGTGGCGAGGCCTTCGTTCTTGAGCAGCTGAAGCGCCTTCTGCACGGTCACGACGCTGGTCCCGTACTCCTTCGCGAGGGCTTCCTCGCCGGGAAGCCGCTCACCAGCACGGTAGCGGCCGGCAGCGATCGCAGCCCTGAGCAGGTCGGCGATGCGCGCGTGCTTGGGCTGCGCGTCGGTCATGCATCTCCCTCGGCCTCATCTGTAGCGCCCTGATCGTACGGGGTGGCCAGGCCGAGCCGCTCCGCGCGGTAGGACCATCCACCCTAGTTCCATATGGGAAATTCTAAGTTCCATACAGAACCCCTTGATCTCCATATGGAACTTTGGTTCACTGAGGCATCGTCACCGACGGCCCCGCAGGCCGGTGTTGACGGGAGAGCCACCCAGGACCGCGCCTCGGATTCGCCCTGTCGGGCCTGCTGGCGCACGGAGTCGCCCTCACCAACCGGCAATGCGCCGGGGCGAGGGGTTCGAAGTGAGCAGCCGGACGACAAACAGGAGGAGACCCATGGTCACCAAGCAGTCGGCACTCCCGGTATCTGAGCCCGGTCTGTATTTGAGGTCCCGGGAGCGCGGGTTCGTGGCGCACATGGTCGCCGGACCGCTCCGGCTCCGGCAGGTTCGCAGCCTTACGGCCACGGCACTGCTGGACCACGGAGCGTCCTCCGACGCTGCCGGAACCGCCCAGTTGGTCCTCTCGGAGCTGGTCGCGAACGCGGTCCGGGCCTGCGGCGATGACGTCCCCCTGGTCGTCGAGGTCCATCTCGGGGACACCGGAGCCGTGGTCGGCGTACACGACCCGGTGCCGGAGCTGCTGCCCCACTCGGCCGATACGCCCATGGGCAGCGCGGACGCCGAGTCCGGACGGGGCTTACCTCTGCTGAACCTGCTCTGCACGGACGTCACGGTCACCGCCTCGCCGATCGGCAAGCAGATCCGGTGCCGTCTCCGGCCCTCGTAGAACCCGTGGTCCGGGGGCGGGGCCGAGGCAGGTCAGCAGCAGCCAGCCGCCGGGATCACCCGGCCTCTCCCCCTCCTACCGCTCCCTCCCGCACACCCACCGCCACTGAACGGAAAGGACTTCCCAGCATGGACTTTCGGCATAGCGCACTTTGCCGTGAAGAGGACCCGGACCTCTTCTTCCCCATCGGCTCCACCGGCCCGGCCCTTCTGCAGATCGAAGAGGCCAAGGCCGTCTGCCGCCGCTGCCCGGTCATGGAGCACTGCCTGCAGTGGGCGCTCGAGAACGGTCAGGACTCCGGTGTCTGGGGTGGGCTCAGCGAGGACGAGCGCCGGTCCCTGAAGCGCCGTACCGCGCGCAGCCGTCAGCGCAACAAGGCCGCGTGAGCAACCGGGTGCTGATCAGCCCTCGCGGCCCGCTCACCAGCCGGCCGGGCGCCACCCTGCACGGCAGCACCGCTCGCCCCACATGGGTGAGCCCCGAGCGCGGACCGGCGCATCGGGGCCACCTCACAGCCACCAACTCGAATTCATCCTCATCAGGGAGCTGATCGCATGCACACCAGGATGCCCGACACCGCGCCGTACCGCGGCGGAAGGGGCGACGCTTCGCCTACCGCTCCCGGGGCCGTTCTCCCCTCGCCCCGGAATCGCACCACCTCGGAGATGCCGCTCAACGGCCGTGTGAACGGCACGTCCCTCAACGGCGCGGCGAGCGGCATGAGTCCGCTGGTCCTGGGGCTGGCCGGCACGCTCGTCTCCGCGACCGGCGTGGTGGGTGCGATCCGCGTTCCCGACCCGGCCGAGGCGAGCGCTCTGCTGGTGACCATCGTCGGTCCGGACGGCGGCTCGGCCGTCTGTACCCTCGACGCCGACCACTACCTCGATCTCTGCGCGTACCTGTACGACGGCACCGAGGTACAGGTCAGCGGCAAGGTCCGGCGCCCGGCGCCCGATCGTGCACCGCTCATCGACGCCTTGGCTCTCCACCCGGTCGCGCAGGCCGAGCAGGCCGGCAGCCCCGGTCACCGCCGTGCCCGCGGGTTCTCGCTCCGCGGTGCCCGCGCGATGGAGGATCACCCGCAGTCTCCGCTCGGGCGGGCCTCTGCGGTTGCGGGAGGTGAGCGCTGATGAGCGCCACCTACGCCGAAGCGCCGGTCACCGCCCCTTCGGACGAGCGCGACACTCCGCCCTTCGCGGAACTGAGCCGGGGTGCCACCGTCGGAATCCTCCTCGTCGCCTTCATCGGCACGATCCTCACCACGGTCGACCTGTTCCTCAACGGGTGGCTCGCCGCCCTGGCTCACCTCGGCTGGTTCATCGGCGTGTTCCTGGTGACCACCCTGGCCCTCGGGTTCGTCCTCACCCTCCTTCTCAGCGGCCGACCCGCCCACATCGAGGCCTCCCCCGGCACCCCCTAGCCGCACCGTCCGGACCAACCACGGCGACCACCCCTCCTGACCAGCCCTCACCTGCGCCAGCAGACCGAAAGGACCCTCGCCTGTCATGGCCACACGCCCCAGCGCAGACCCGAAGCGCGGCAGGAAGACCGCCGTGCAGAAGGCGGCCGCGCCCCCGACCTCGTCGGAGAAGGTGGTGGAGATGGCCCGCACCAAGGCCGACGGCATCGTCGCCGACGCCGAAAGGGTCGCCGCCGAAGCGATCGCCGAGGCCACCGAGCAGGCGGAGAGCATCGTCAACGGTCTTCTGAACGATGCGCAGAAGCAGGCGGACGCCCTTCGCGAGAACGCGCAGAGCGTCGCCGACACCATGCGCTCCGACGCCGAGCGTGGCGCGGCCCAGCTCCTGGACCAGGCCCAAACCGACGCCGACGAGCTGCGCGCCAACGTGGCCAGTGCAGCCGAGGAGACCCGTTCCGCCGCTCAGGACGAGTCCGACGCACGCATCACCCGCGCCACCCTGGACGCCGAGCGGATCATCGCTGAGGCCACCGAAGCGGGCGACCGGGTTGTTGCGGAGGCGAAGTCCTCAGCGGAGGCCCTGGTCGAGAACGCCCGCGGGGAGGCCGCATCCCTGCTGGCCGACACTCGGGCCCAGGCCGAGCAGAAGCGCTCGGAGGCCGAGAAGATCCTCGCTTGCGGGCGGGAGGACGCCGCGCGCCTGCGGGCCGAAGCCGACGCGGAGGCCGAACGTCTCCGGCAGGCCGGGGCCGCCGACCGCGACCGTGCCCAGGGCGAGGCCGCCTCCTTCCACGCCGAAGCGAAGCGCCTCCTCCAGCACGCCCAGGACACCGCCGACACGCTGCGCAGCCAGGCGGAGGAGACCGCCGCCCGGGTCCGAACCGCCGCTGCGGCCGAAGCGACCCAGCTGCGCAAGGACGCCACCGAGGACGCCCAGCGCACCCGGAACACCGCCGAGGAGGAGGCCGATCGGCTGCGGACTGCGGCGCGTGCCACGGTCGCCGAGGCAGAGGAACGCGCCGCGGAGGTCACCACCGCGGCGAAGGACGAGGCGGGCGAGATCCTCCTCCGCGCCCGGGCACAGGCCGAGGGCCTCACCCAGAAGGCCGACGCCGCCCTGGCGGCAGCCGAGACCACCCTCACCGAGGCGCGCGGCGACGCGGCCGTCCTGCGGGCCGACGCCGAGACGGACCGCGCCCAGGCTGCCGAGAAGCTGGCCAAGGCCATGTCCAGGACCGCGCGGAAGTTGGAGAAGCGGAACCTCAAGCGGGAAGCCGCCGAGAAGCACCGTGCGGCTAAGCGGAACGAGAAGGAGGCGCTCCGTGCGGGCCGGCCGACCTGGGCGGACAAGGGCCGCGACGCGCTCCGCTTCTTCGCCGTACGGTTCCTCATCATCGTGCCGATCCTGGCCCCGATGATCGTCGCCTGGACAGGCCAGTCGGGCTTCGCCATGAAGGTCCTCAGCTGGAACTTCGCGGCGTCCCTCGTCTACGCCGCGGCGTACGAGATGACGACCGCGTACTGCGCCTGGCTGTATGACCAGGCCCGCCGCGACGGTGACAAGGGCTGGGAGTACCGGATCGCCACCTGGCTCTTCGGTATCGGTGCCGCGGTCCAGCAGTGGTGGCACTACTCCAGCGACTGGTCCGCCACCCCCAAGGCGGTCACCTTCTCCGCTATGTCGATGGTCGGCGTGGTCTGTGGGAGCTGTTCGCCCGCCTCGTCCACCGCCGTAAGCTCCGCCAGGACCGCAACCTCCCGCCGGCGCTCCCCAGCCTCGGCATGGCCCGCTGGCTGCGCTACCCGGTCCGCTCGTGGACCGCCCGCTCCCTGATGATCGACAACCCGGACCGTTGGGGCAACGCGACCACCGCGTGGACCGAGGCGGGCCGGATGCTGGCGGACCGCAAGGCTCGTCGGTCCGGAAAGGCGTACGCGGACCTCTACATTCTCTCGGTCCGGCGGGTCGGACCGGACCATGGACCGGGGACCATCCCGGCGGTCCACGCCCTCATGGACCGGTGGTCCGCCGCCCCGGCGACGGACCGGACCGCGAGTGGACCGGACCGGACCAAGACCACGGACCGCGGACCGGACCGGACCAGGACCACGGACCGCGGACCGGACCGGACCAGGACCACGGACCGCGGACCGGACCGGACCGCGAGTGGACCGGACCGGACCGCGAGTGGACCGGACCGGACCAAGACCACGGACCGCGGACCGGACCGGACCGCGAGTGGACCGGACCGGACCAAGACCACGGACCGCGGACCGGACCGGACCAATAGGGCCACCACCTGGGAGGACCACGGTCCGGACCGTGCGTCGGGGGCCGGCGGGCCGGGCCGGGATGGTCACACGGACCGCGAGCTGGCGGACCGGACCACGGTCCGCCGGCTCGCGGACGGACCGCCGTACCTGGCTCCGGACGGCTTCGAGCTCAGCGAGACGGAGCAGCGGGCCATCGACCTCCTGCGGTCCGAGGGCCGGTCCATCACCAAGCGGAATCTCGGCGATGCGGTCCGGGCCGAGAACGGGTCCATCTCTTCGGACCGTGCCGCTGAAGTCGCCCGCCACTTCCCCCGCAAGCTCCGGTCCGCCTAACCGGACCGGACCGTCCAGAAGAAGGAGTTCCCGATGGGCGATATCAGCCCCCCGCTTTACGAGTGGTCCGCGCGGACCGCCCAGGAGGCCGAAAGTTCTCTCGAGGCCGCGAGGCACCTCATCGACGCTCACCTCAAAACCCTCGTTCCCGGCGACGCCTTCATCAAGGGCGACACCCGTCGGACGTCCCTGCTCGTCCTGCGGATCTCGCTGGACCTCGGCCCGATGGTCGAGGTCATCAACGAGTCGCGGGAGCTCAAGGAGCAGTCCGACCTGGGCGACACCGACTTCACCGATTCCTGACCAGCAGAAGGGCTCCAGGCATGACCGATCGTCGGCCGCACCGCACGGACAAGAGGCTCGAACGGGTGCCCCGCCCTGACCTCAACGGCAAACAGATGGCGTGCGTCGAGGCACGATTCGCGCTGGAAGAGACACCGGCGATCGCCCACTTCGCGGCCGTCCATCACCACGTCGAGGAGATCCTCCGCACCGTCGCGGTGAACGACAGAAGGGAGTGGATTCTGGGCAACGTCGCCCGCGTCAGGGCCGAACTCGACCTGCTTGAGCAGGCCGTCGAAGTCGGGACGCTCCCACTGGATCTCACCGAGCGTCACAGGTCGACCTGCTACCGGCCGCCGTTTGTCGGTATCGAGTCCGGTCTCCGCCAGCCCCTGGACGCCTCGAAAGGCTGGCGGGGCCACTCAGCCGCCTACCGCCCAGCCCGGCCTCGGAAGGACATCGGCTCTACACCCTGGGTGGTCCTGGCGGCCCTCCTGTTCGTCCTCTTCTACGAAGTCATGAACTAACGCAGTGTGACGTGAAGTTGGGTGCGTCAACGTCAACGTCAATCGTCGCGACGTGACATGAGGACTCGATCAACGCGGATCAGCCCGAGAATCCGCCTCTGACCAGCCACATTGACGTTGACGGGGCTGCCTGACGTTGACGTTGACGCCGTCGGCTTGACGCCCCTCTCACTACTGATTGTCACAGAGCCTGTTGCCCCGCGCTGGAGGAATCCCCGTGAGCACCACCCCCGACTACGACTTGGCGCCGTCGGCCGCCACGGCGCCCGCGCCGCCGCCCGCCGCCGGTCAGCCCACGGCGTCGGGCGCAGCGGTAGTCACGGACCCGGGCGCGCAGCGGACGCAGCGCCGTCGCTCAGCGTCACAGAAGGGAGATGGCCTCGCTGGGCTCCTGATACCTGGCGGAGCGATCACCGGGCTGATCGGGTTGTGCTGGCTGGTCCACGCCTTCGGCCTTCCCGTCGTCGTCTTCGCGATCCTTGCCGCCGCGGTCACCGTCGCTACCGCCGTGGTCATCAAGGTCAGCCGACGGGCGGCCAAGGCTGTCGGCCGCCGCCACCAGGCCGGCGGTTCCGGGGGAGCTGGACCGGGCGGGCGCGGCAGCCGACGTAGCGGCCGGGGCGGAGGGGGTCGCGGGGGTGGTCGCTCCGGCCACAGAGGGCTCAGGACGGGCAACCGTTCCGGCGGAGGGCCGGCGGGGTCCAACGTCCCTGGTGCCCTGTCGCGTAAGCCTGCTGGTCTCGGGTCGACGAAGTCTCTGTCGAACCGGAGCGGGGCGACGAACTCCTCCAAGGGCCACCTCGGCGGGAGGGGCGGCCTGGGCGGAGGCAGGTCGGCCTCCGGTCCCAAGCCCCTCAAGGGCAGCTTGGCCAAGGGCGGCTTCGGTGGTCCCGGCGGGCGCAGGAGCACGGGGACACCGGGGGGCATGACGAACGGGACGGGCGGCAGCGGACTGCTCGGCAAGCTCGGAAGCGGAATCTCCTCGGGATCCCGGGGAGTCGGGCCGACAAAGCCGAACCGGAAGACCGGAGCGACCGGTGCCGGAGGCGGTTTCGGGAAGGCCCTGAAGAAGACGCGGGGCGGTACGAGAGGCCCCCTCACGCCGAAGTCGTCGGGCACGAAGCCGCCCGTCGGCGCTGGGAAGGGTGGCAAGGGCAAGGGCCGGGGGAAGTCTCTCGGGCCCAAGGGACCAGGCAAGAAGGGCAAGGGCAGCGGTCCCAAGCACCGGCGACGCCACACCTGGAGGAAGAACCCGATCCGGAAGACCGGGGGCCTTCTGAAGGCCGGCGCCACCGAGAGCGGTAAGGCCGCACGCCGCGCCTACAGGACCGTTACCAGCAAGAAGTTCCGGCGCCGTCTCCACCGTGCCGCGACGCCGTTCCGCGCGATGTACCGCGGTACCAGCAAGCACGGCGGGAAGCTCCTGGCCAACGTGATGCGGATCGCGGGGCGGGGAATTCTCTCCGCCCACACCGCCCTGGGAACCGTCCGCCTCTCGACGACGGGACCGAACTGGCTGAAGCCGCTGTCCAGGGTTCTGCACTGGGCCACGAGCCCGCTCGCCAAGCTCGTCGGCCACTCCCGCCGGTGGACGTGGCTCTCCACCTGGATCTACAAGACCGCCACCGCCCGCCCGATCACCAAGCCCGCCAAGCCCACCCCGGCCGTCCCGGCCGCGGGCACCGGCACGGCCGCGCCCGTCTCCGGCGGCCACATCCCCGTGCCGTCGCCGGCCACCGCACCAGCAGGAGGAACCCCCGTGGCCACCAGCCCGGCTCACCACGCGTACCCGCTCATCTACGCCGCCCAGGCGATCCGGGCGGCCTCCGCGGCCTTCGCCGCCGCCCCGGCGGACAGCATGAAGGGCTACGAGACCGTCATCGAGAACCTCGGGCACCTGGAGTTCGCGATGTGCCACCTGATGCACAACATCGCGCAGGTCACCGAGGACGACTTCAAGGTCAACCCGGAGATCAGCAACCAGTTCCGCACCGTCGGGGTGCAGTTCCTGCTGCTGGGCGCCTTCGTCGACAGTGCCCACCAGGTGTTCCGTGAGGTCCACGCCGAGCAGCTGGACAACATCGAGAACCCGACGTGGCAGGGCCGCAAGTGGGACATCTCCGCGAACTGGGCGCACATCTTGCCCCCGTACGCGGGGAGCGACCCGACCGTCCACGCGATGCCGCTGCTGCTGGCCTCCTCGGCGATCCGTGACGCCGGGGTCCACATCGGCCTCCACCCGACGAGCTCGATGTTCGGCTACGAGACGACGATCGAGCACCTCGCCCCGCTGGCCGAGGCCCTCTACGAGCTGATGGAGACCGTCGCCTCCACCACCGAGTCCGAGTTCGTCGTCCACCCGGCCATCCCGGCCATGCACCGCGACGCCGGGCAGCGCTTCCGTGACCTCGGCGGCGCCATCCAGGGCGTCCACTACCTGTACCGGACCCTGCACCAGGAGCAGCTGCTCAACCTGGAGAACCCCAGCTACCAGGCCGCGAAGTGGGACGCGGGCCGCAACGCGTCCTGATCCAGACGTGCCGGCCTCTGGCTCGGCCGGACTTCGCCACCACGACACAAGGAGTGCTTCACCATGGTCCGCTCGCAGGACCGCGTCACCGCGCCCTGGGCGCAGGGGGTGTTCGCTACCCCGCTGTACACCTCGGGAGTGATCTACCTCGGCGGCGTCGCGCTGGGCACGGTCGAGGACCTGGGCCACACGGTGCCGCTGGAGATGCTGGGCATCGGCTCGATCGGCGGCATCGTCGCGGCCGCCACCGCCCGGTTCCTGCGCTCCGGCGGGCCCTACCGCAGCCGCCGCGCCCGCTGGTACCACACGGCCTTCACCGGCATCTGGACCACGGCGTCGGCGGCCTGGCTGAACTGGGTGGCCCACGGCACCCCGTGGACGCTGTCCTCGGCCGCGGCGATCGCCGCCGCCACCGTGGCCATCGCCCCCTTCTACGGCGTCGACCGGTTCCTGCGCGGGGAGGAGATCGCCGAGCAGTGGGCGAAGGAGGAGGCGGCGCAGGTCCGGCCCCTCACCGACTGGCAGGATCTGTTCGCCTCCGTGGGCGCCCGCGGGGTGATGGTCGAGGGCAAGGACAAGACCCACAACGGGTACAAGCTCACCCTCACCCTCACCGAGACCGACTACGACGGCCTGCTGCCGCTGCTCAAGCGCTTGGAGATGAAGGCCCGGCTGCGCGCCGGGGCGCTGACCCTGAAGCCGGGGGCCCACGCCGCGGAGGCGTTCCTGTCGGTCTCCACCCGCAACGTGCTCGGCGAGCACGTCGACCTGGACCCCAGCGATCACCCGATCACCATCAACGAGCCGATCACGATGGGGATGCTCGAGTCCGGTGAGCCCATCGAACTCCTGATGCGCCAGAACAGCGTGCTCATCGCCGGGCAGAAGGGATCGGGGAAGTCCGTCACCCTGCACGTCCTGATCTCGCTGCTCACCCGCTGCGTCGACGCGGTCGTGTGGATGATCGACATGGCCAGCGGCCACACCGCCAAGCGGTGGCTGCGCCCCTGGGCGGAGTGCTGGAAGGACAAGGACGGCAACACCATCTCCCGGCCGCTCATCGACTGGGTCGCCACCACCGAGGACGAAGCGGTGCGCATGTACAGCGCGGCGCACGACATCGCCGACCAGCGGGCCAAGACCGCCCGCGGCGGCAAGCTCGTCCCCAAGGCCTCGCAGCCGGCCATCATCGTCATCACCGAAGAGGGCTCGGACCTGATGGCCTGGAGCCCTCTGGCGGTTAAGCCCAAGACCCGGGGGATCAAGAAGGGCCGCAAGGCGGCGATCGACTACGTCGACGTCGTCCAGCGCGGCACCGGCCCCAACACCGGCGGCGGTGAGATCGACTCCCAGTACGACACCACCATCGGTCTGCGGTTCCGCAAGAAGGGCGAGGGCCAGTACGTCTTCCCCGACTTCTACCACCAGGTCAACCTGGCGGCCCTGCCCGGCAACGGCGCCTGCTACATCAAGACGCCCGCCATGGACCAGGCCGAGCCGCCGGAGAAGGGCCGCTTCGCCTACGTCAACGACGACGAGGACTCCACCCACATCGAGGAGATGGCGGTCGCCCGCGCCAACATCCGCCCCGACCTCGACGCCGAGGCCATCACCATCGCCAACAAGTGGGGCTACGGCGACCGCTGGTCGGACACCGAACGCAGCGGATGGATGCTCGAAGCCTTCCACCTCGACACGCCCGCCGCGCTGGGCAGCTCCGCCAATGCGAACGGCGCCGCCGGCACCCTGCAGGCCGCGCCACCTCTGCCGCCGTCCACGAGCGGCACGGGCACCGGCGGGCCCAGCCAGCCGGGCGGGCGGCGACTGCCCGGCGATCTGGGTGACCTGCCCCCCGCGGAGGAATACCTCAAGCGGTACGGCACGGGCCAGCAGCCCCCGGCCGGCCACATCGCCCCTGGCCCCGCCGGTGGGCCGGGTGACTCCGGGCCGGACGAGGCTACGGTCAGGGCGGCGTTCGAGAAGGTCTGGGCGGGGATCGAAGGACTGGTCCAGGAGGCCGCGGAGCAACACGACGCGCAGCAGACCGAGGGAGGCGACGGGAGGAAGGCCCGGGAGCACCCCCGCAAGGACGAGATCCTCGCGATGGTCCGCGACGCCGGCCCCGAAGGCGTCACCGTCGACTCTGTCCGCAAGGCCATCGGGGAGAAGTACCCGGACGAGAAGCCTCCGACGCGGCAGTCCGTGAGCGCGTGGTTCGCCGCACACGAGCGCATCATCCAGCCGCGCGGCCCGAAGACGCCGTACGTCTGGGCCGACCCCGACCACCCCGCCCCGCCCGGACCGCAGAGCGACGGGCAGGACGCGGCGCTGGAAGTGCTCAGCGGGGACGACCTGGAGCTGTTCCTGCACGCCGTCGAGCTCGTCGTCAGCACGTCGTTCGGCTCCGCATCCATGCTCCAGCGCAAGCTGCGCATCGGCTTCGCCAAGGCCGTCTGGCTCATGGACCAGATGACCGCTCGCGACATCGTCGGCGCTCCGGACGGGTCAAAGGCCCGCGAGGTCCTCCACCGCTCCGCCGAGCTCGACGAACTCCTCGACCGGCTGAAGAACCAGCGCCCGGACGCATGACCCGGCCCCGGGCCCTCACTTCCGTGATCACCCCGCTGCCGACCCGGTGCGCGGAACCCATTCCTGAGAGAAGGAGCCTGCGATGGACGTCCTCCTGGTCCTGACCGGTATCCCCGTCGGTGCGCTGCTGGTCGTGATCGGGCAGCGGATCGTGCGGCGTCTGCGGCCGCAGCCCACCTGTACCTGGTGTGCGAACGCCTCGGGGTGGCCCGTCGGAGGCCACTCCCCGCTGCACTGCCGGGGCTACATCACCGACGTCCGGCGCCGTCATCCGTCCTTCGGCGGCAACGCGTGGCGCGAGCCCGACTCCCGCAGCTGACGCTTCCAACCGCACCTTCCCCCCTTCAGCCGGTCCCGGCGAAGGGACCCGGTCCACTTCATGAAGGAGCACTGCCGTGCCGCCCAGCACCTCCCACGACAACGAGATCGCCTGCAAGCTCCTCGACGAGGCGTTCGCCGACGGCGCACCCACCTGGGGCGCTCCCGCCCCGACGCCGAGCGCCTCGGGTGTCGGCATCACGCCCTTCGTCGTCCCTGACGGCTACACCCTCCGGGAGACCTACCGGACCCACTCCGACGGCTCCACGGACCTGATCCGCGAGGCCGTCCCGCTCGTCGCTCCGCCCACCGCCCCCGTCGCCGGCCCGGCTGGCGTGGCGGCTGACCGGGCCGCTCCCGCTGCCTTGCCGTCCTGGCTCACCGGGAACCGGGCTCGTATCAAGGCCGCCGCCTACCTCGGGGGCGGAACCGCGCTCGCGGCGGTGGGCGGGGTCTACGGTCCGCAGATCGCCTCAGGCGTCACGGCGGCCGCCGCGGCGGTGTGGACGGCCACCCTGACCGTGCTGAAGATCGTGGGTATCGCGGTTCTCGCCGGCGTGGCCATACGGATCGCCTGTGGAGGCGGCAAAGGCAGCCGCGGGGGCACTTTCGAGGGGGAAGTGAAGGGAACATGGCGCGCGGACTGAGCGCCATCCCCAAGAACCAAGGGCAGGTCGCTGATAGGGCACGTGCCTCGGGTGACTGGACGGCTCCGACGGCGGGCTCGTCCCGGTGCGAACCGACCAAGGGGGGCCAGGCCCGCGCGTCTGCGGGCCGGCCCCTCTTCGGCGCTGCCCGGATCAGGTGCGGTCGGAGCCGTTCGGTACAGGTGGGAGGCCGAGCGCACGGTCGAAGCGCTCTTGGTGATCTTCGGCAATGAGGTCGTGGAAGGACAGCGTGTGGCCGTAGCGGTAAGAGGTCCAGTCGGGCCGGATCTCCAGCTCGGCGTCGGCGGTCCGGACTTGCAACTCCTGGAGGGCGAGGCGCCATCGCTCCTCCGCGGGGAGGGTTTCCCACGTCTGGATGAGTTCGTCATCGTCGGCGTCCGGGGCGCCGAGCTGGGTGGTGGGAACGCTCCAGAAGGTCGGGAAGTGGTCGGAGAAGGAGGTGACAACGGGCTGGTCGTCTCGTTGGCGCAGAAGGTCGGCGATGGACTCCCAGCCCAGGCCGGCCCGGAAGGACCCGTCCTCTAGGCCACCCTCGACGACATCGGCGAGCCAGGTGCGGTGCGGGCCGTCGACCCAGCAGTTGATCTCGCACTGGCCGTGCAGCCGTGCCGCGAGCCTGACGGGCTCGGTTCCCACGGCCATGGCGGTGTTGAGCTGCATGGTCATCAGGGCGAGTTGGTGTCCCCGGTAGCGGACCAAGGGGTCGTTGAAGATGCTCCGCGCGGCAGCGGAGTAGGCCTGCAGCCAGGGGCCCGTCTGCCGGCCGCGGGGCGCGGAGGCGAAGCGGAGTTCGTGGTCGTCGGGCAGTAGATCGTGCAGGCGGGTCGCGAGTTCTGCCGGCCGTTGTCCCCGCAAGAGGGCTGCGGTGCTGTCCTGGACCAGGCTGAGCAGTCTGAACCGCTCGACTCCTCGGAGGGTGGCGCTGCCGTGCTGGTCCTGGAACTGGATGTAGCTCAACGGTCTTCCTTCGTCGGGGTCATGGCGTGGATACGCCGTACGGCGGCGGACTGAGCCACAGGGTGTGTGGCTCCCCGTACACGTTCAGTTCTTTGCGGGGTTCACTGGCTGCTCGAACGCTGCGGGGGCCGGTGGCTGCGGGTTTGAGCCTCCGTCCGATGGCCTGTGGACGCGGACCAGCGACGAACAAGGGTGAGGCGCCGCCCGTGGGACAGCCCCTCCCCTTCTCTTCCCTCAGACGCGGTCTCCCTTCTCCACGTCGTCCCAGAAGGCCTTGCTGACCTGCTTCCACCCGGTGCGGTCACCGTCCTGGAGCTTGATCTCCCACCGGGGCTTCACGTAGTCGCAGACACGCCGGGGGGAGGGGCCGCCGTTGTCCTTCTGCTTGTTCTTGGGGGTCTCGGTGCCGTGCTTCGGGGAGGCCTTCTGGAGGTTCTTCGGCGCGGCGGGCTTGCTGTTGCCGGATGAGCTGCCGGAGTTGGTGGACCCGTTGCGGCTGCCGGAGCCGGTAGTGCTGCTCCGGCCTCCGCTGGAACCGCCCGTCAGCGTGAGCGACTGGGTGAAGGCGCTCGTCGTGGTACGGCAGTTGGTCGGGGTGTAGCCGCCGTGTCCGCGTTTGTCCTTGACGATGCCGTGCTCGACGGGGGTGGGTCCGGTGCAGGCGGTCAGGAGCAGCGCTGCGGCGACCGTGGTCGCGCCGGTCAGGGCGATACGGCCTGAGGGTGACGTCAAGGAAGGCGCCCTTCGGAAGTGAGGTTGCTGAGGGTGGTCGGCGGTAGGGCTGCTGGGCTGGTGCTGGCAACGGTGGGACGGAGTGCTTGTGGACAGCGGGTGGCATTCGCTGTCCGGGTGCTCGCCGTCATGTCGCACGGGTGAGACTCAGGCCATGGGGGCGAGGACGCGGCGCATCCGCCGAGGTCCGTCACCGTCGTCGACGATGTAGCGGAAGCTGAGTTCCCGCAGGTGCTGGGCGTGGTGAACGGCCCTGGTGACGACGGCGTCGAGTCGGTCGATGGCGGGGATGGACGCACCGCAGGTGCACGAGACCTGGATGCGGCGTCCTCCGTGTGCGGCGCAGGCTCGGCTGGCGGCGCGTCCGGTGCCGGTGATCTGGTGCGCACCGGTCATGGGGCACATGGTGCCGTCCCGGTGGAGGCCGGTGATCGTGACGGTGTGCGGGGGCTGTGGGTCGGTCATGGGAGTCCTTGGAGGTGAGGCACTGCGGGGGCGCTCGGCGGTCCCGGTGCGAAGAGGAAGGGCGGCGCGAAGACGCGCGGCGTCGGCGAGGAGGCCAACTGCTGTAGCAGGCGGTCCACTTCAACTCGCTTGACATGTATGATTTTACATCACGAGCCCGCGATGGGCAACTTTCCGGCGCGGCCAACCGTCCATATTCGACAACTGAGAATTGACTATCCATGGAATGCGGCTGTATACTTTAACTTGTCAAGCAGTGGATGGCGGAAAGGCTTCGATGAACACCGAACAGAACGCGAACGGCACCGTTCAGACTGACGCCATCCAGGCCCGCATGACACAGATCCGTACCGAGTGCGCCGCCGCCCGCGCTGGCGGCGATACCCGCTCCGTGTCCGCCCTGGACGGTGAGCTGGCCGAGCTCGGGCAGCGACTTCGCAACCTCCGCGAGACCCCGGACTACGACGACGGCCGGTGCTGCCCCGACTGCCCGTGACGCCCCCGGGGCACCGGGCTCACCGGCTTCTCCCGTCTCCCCGCTGTCGGCCCGCCTTCCGCCCCTTGCGGACCACGGCACCGGACCGCGCCTTCGACCATCTCTCAGGAGTGACCATGGACCTTCTCGCCGCCGACCGGGGCCGCACAGCCGTCGAAGGCTACAGAGTCCAGGGCAACGGCAACGACGACGTCCCGACCTGTACCGCCGACCTCATCGCCGACGTGCTGATCTGGGCCGGTCGTGAGGGAGTTGACTGGGAGGATGCGCTGGATCGGGCCCACCGCTACGCCCTGAGCGGCGAGCCGTGTTCTCGGTGTTGCGAGGAGGCCCCGTCCGCCAGCGTCCGATGCCTCGCCTGCGGCGCCGATGCCGCGGAGTCCCGGTGAGCGCTGACCGCGCCCTTGGCGCACTGCAGCTCCGGGCCTTGACGTATCTCGCGAGCCGGAACTCCGGTACGTGGCATCGCGGGTGCGACTGGCAGATCGGCTCGCCGTCGCAGACCGAGCACATCCTCGACTCCCTCGTACGCCGCGGGCTCGTCGCCCGGACGACCGGGAGCGGTGTCTACCGGGTCACTGAGGCCGGACGAACGAGCTCGGCTGGTTCACCTGCGACGACTGCACCCGGCTCACCCGGCTGACGTTCACCGGTGATTTCCGGCGCACGGACCGGCGAGTGCGCTGTGCGGAGTGTTTCGCTCTCACCTCCCATGGGCTGTGCGAACGCTGTTCCGGGGCATGCCAGGATTTTCGGCCGGGCCCCCGTGTCCATGTTCTGCACCTCGCGGTCAGCACGACCTGCCGCGACCTGGTCGGGCTGGAGGGCGCGGCGCCCGCGCTGCTGCGGGCGGGACGTCCCGCCTGAGCCTCCGGGCCAAGGGGGCTGTGAACTCATTCGCAGCCGGGCCGACTACGGATCGCGCGACCTCCGCGCGGCCATGACCTACCGCTTACGCAGAAGGAGCAGCTTGTCCCGGTACTCGCAGTTGCCACCCAACCGCCATCAGGCGCCGGCCACCGTGTGGCGGTGGGCGGCTGAACTGGACCGTACGGCCTGGGACATCCAGTCCGGACGTGCCCGCGGGGTCCGCGGTCCTGACGGCCGGCCGGTCCTGCCATCGGCCTGCCGCGATCTCGCGGCCGCCCTCCGCGTCAACGCCCTCATCGGCGCCCTTCTTCTGGACGGCGTGCCCGCGATGGAGGAGGGGTGGGCCCTTGCCCCGCACCCCGTCCGCGTGGCACAGGGCGACGTGCCTTCCCGCGCCGGTGATTGCCCCGACCTCGTCGTGGTCCCCGCACTGGCCGACTTCAACGCGGCCGTCACCAGGCTGTACGAGGAACTCGATCGCGCCGCGCGCTCCTGCGGGCGGGACGCCCGGGCCCATGAGCTGTGCGCGCCCTGCACGGACTGGGCCGAGCAGCATGTCGCGATGCGGCTTCCCGTCCGCTGACGCGCCCGATCTGCTGCCGGCACGGCCCGATCACGAAAGGAACTGCCCTGACCACACAGCCGAGCCCTTCCGCCACGCTCCCCGACCGCCCCTTCTGGAACATCCGTCTTGTCCGCGCCCGCGACGTCCAGGAACGGGACGTCATCCGGCTCGACGGCCGCTGGCGCGAGGTGATGGATGTCTACAACAACGGCTACGACCCCGCCCTTCAGTTCGGGCGGGACAGCGCCATCGCGCACGAGATCCAGGCGGTCCTCGACCGTGCCGATGACGTCTGGACAGCTCTGCGTTTCGTCGCCGAGGAGAAGTGCTCGGGCGCTGAGATCGAAACCCAGATCGTGGGGGTTCTCTGGTGCTCCCTGCTCGAAGTGCAGGTGGAGGAGCACAGTTCCCGGTGACGCCTTGCCGGACAGTTCCGGCACATGGGGAGCTCGGTGTGACACCGCCCATCGGTTCCGGTTGCCAGCAATACACACTCGATGTAAAGTTTTAGTTGACATCATGGGTGGGGGTCGTGGCTCCCGCAGGATCACGTGCTGCTCTTCCCCCGGCGCTGCTTTCCTCAGGAGGGCGCTCGCCGACCGCACTCACTACGCACAGGAAGGGACAGCCATGACGCGATCCACGAGGGCCACCAGGCCCCGGGCCCTGGATGGGCCGCGGCGACGCACCCCGCTCCGGGGTCTTCTGCTGAGCCGGTTCGTGCCCGCCGCCACCCGCGTCGTCCCCCCGGTGGGCGGCCGCTCGGGCTCTGCCCGGCGTCCGGATGCCCACACCTTCTCGGCAGCGGGCCGCAGCCGCACGGTGCTCCGGCGCCCCGCCCGCCGATACCGCCGTCTCCGCGCCGCCGGGCTCTCCCGGCCCCTCGCTGCGGTGAGGGTGCGCCCCGCCGGACCGCCGGCCCCTGGCACCTCGCAGTCGAAGTGCTCAGGGTCCTCCAGGTCGCTGTCGGCGCTCACTGCCTCAGCGGACGGCTGGCCCTACCACTACGGCGACCGGACTCGACAGCTCCCCCGAGAGCGCGGATCTGCCCAGCACGCTGCTGACGGCGAACTCGGTTGCAGGAACCGCGACTGCGATACCGACCGCCGGAGCGCGGCCCGGCGCCGGGACCGGTCTGCCTACGAGGACCAGCGGCGCGCGTACCGGTACCCCCACATGCCGCCGGCGCCCAGGGCCGGCCACACCCACGGCTCAGGGTCCGCGCCGACCAGCGCACACAGGCCCAACACGAGCAGCGCAGTGCCCAGCGCGGGGATGCCGGCGACTCCGATGCGGCGGTCGTCCAGAGCCATCTGGCCATCATGGCAGGCCGCGCCACGACACGGCGAGCACCACCTGGCCGCCAACAGCGCGCCCCAGTACGGCGATGTGATGCGCCCCGTTCAGGCCCGGGAAGGCTTCCCCGGCCGGCCGGGGCCGGTGCGTTTCGTCCGTACGCGGGGCGGGAGCCGATGACGGCCCGGGCCAGCCTCAGCTGGGAGCAGCGTGCCGGTCTCAGCGCCGCCCGGCTGGACCCGGCCGGTGTTGTGCCGGCGGCCGTCCGCGGGAACGCGCTGGCGGAGTTGGTGCGCCACGGCCTCGCCGAGCCTCTCGCCGGCGTCGACGCAGAGAAGGTCCACCTCCACTGCCGCGTGCCGCAGTTCCGGATCACTCCCGCGGGACGGGACCTTGCGGCCGCGGTCCCTGGGCCGCGGCTACTGGTGGTGCCGTGCGCGATGCGCAAGAGCGGCCAGGCGGCCGGTCCGGCGGAGGACATCTACACCGGCAGCTACCACCTGGCCGCACGTCGGGCTGCGGCCGCGCTCGCCAGGGACGACGGCAGGATCGTGATCCTGTCGGCGAAATTCGGGCTGCTGCATCCCGGCGACCGGATCCTCGACTACGACCTGCGGGCCGGACAGGCGGGCACCGTCACCGCCCCGACCCTGCTCCGGCAGGCACGCCACATGGCGGTGACCGGCTGCCGGGTGACCGTGCTCGCCGGCAGCCGGTACGCGGACCTGGCACGGGAGGTGTGGAGCGGCATCGAGCACCCGCTGGCCGGAGCGCGCGGCATCGGCGACCACCTCTCCTACTTCGCCGCCCTGTACCGCCCCGTCCTGCAGCACGAGAGCCGGCCGGGGCCGATGCCCGGCACGTGTCCACAGCCCCGCCGCGTCAACCTCACCCCGTACACCCGACCGGGCGGCCCCGACCACAGGAGCACAGCGTGGCCGCCACCTCCGAGCACAAGTCGGCCGCCGGCCACCCCGGCGGCAGCAGCCCGCCGCCCTGGGCGTACGCGCACCAGCCTCAGCCCCGCCGGGCCCCGGCCCGATCCGAACGAATAGCGAGCCCCATGTTCCGCAAACTGCTCTCCCGCACCGCCCCCGCCCAGCCCCCGGCCTCCACGCGGGCGCCGGCCGGGCGGTCCTCGGTCACCGACCTCACCAAGAAGGCCGCCGTCAGCCTGACCAAACACGGGCTGAGCGACCAGAAGGCCGCCGTGTACCTGGTGCTGGACCGCTCCGGCTCGATGCGTCCGCACTACAGGGACGGCAATGTCCAGTACCTGGCCGAACAGGTCCTGGGGCTGGCCCGGAACCTCGACGACGACGGCCAGGTGCCCGTGGTGTTCTTCTCCACCGGCATCGACGGAGCCACGGTCATCAGCCCCGGCGACCACGGAGGCCGGATCCAGGCCGCGTACCAGCGCATCGAGCGCCGGATGGGCCGCACCCACTACGAGAGGGCCATCCAGCACGTCGTCAAGCTGCACCTCGGCTCACCGGCCCATGCCGAGGGGGTGCCGGCGCTGGTCGTCTTCCAGACCGACGGCGGGCCCACGGACAGGGAGGCGGCGGTGGCGGCACTGCGCGAGGCTGCGGAGCTCCCCCTGTTCTTCGCGTTCGTCGGCTACGGCCACAAGATCGCCTTCCTCGACAAGCTCGACGACCTGACCGGCCGCCGGGTCGACAACGCCAGCCACTTCCACGCCGCCGACCCGCAGAACGTGCCCGATTCCGCGCTGTACGACGGCATCACCAGCCAGTTCGGGCCCTGGCTCACCGCGGCCCGCGCCGAGCGCATCCTGCCCTGACCCGCCCGCCCTCCGGTGCCATCCCCGTCCCCGCGGCCGGCACCGGGACCCGAGGAGACCTCCATGACGCAACCGAACGCCCCCGCCCCCACCTACGACCAGGAGGCACGACGCGCCGGCCAGCTCGCCGCCGCCGTACAGCTGCTGCTCAACCACATCCGCCTCGAACCCGCCCTGGGCAGCGCCCTGTCGCTGATCGACACCACCGAACTGCGGGGCCCGCTCGACCGAGCCGGCCTCCTGGCGCTGCTGGCCGAGGCCCAAGCCGAACGCGACCGCTGCGCCGCCCTGGCCGAACGGGACGCCCGCCGGGCGGAGACCGGGCGAAAGCCCTCCACCGCCTGTCGGTGCGGGCACTCCGACACCGCGCATGCCCGCAGGCTGACCGACGACGGCCGGCTGCCGTGCACCCGATCCGACTGCTCCTGCCATGACCTCACCTTCGAGTGACCGCACGCCCAGGAAGGCGACCGTGCCCGAGTTCACCGAGCCCATCGGCCCCGCGGACCAGCCCTGGGCCGTGTGGCTGACCGCATCGGACCAGGTCCTGGAGCGCCCGACCCGTGATGCGGCCCTGGCGACCGCGGCGGCGCGCAACAACGCCTTCGCCCAGCAGACCCCGCCGGCCGCCGGCCCGGCGCACTACGCCGTGGTGCTGCACCACGGTGTGGCGTGGCGGGGCGAGGAGGCCGGGCCGGGGGCGCGGGTGAGCCCCGACACCCGCAAGGTCCACGTGCAGTTCGCCGATCTGCTGCGTGAGCAGATCGGGGCCGGCCTGCTCGCACCCGGGGCGGTCCTTCCCCCGCAGCGTGACCTCGCGGCGACGTACAGGGTCGGTCTCAAGACGGTTCAGCGGGGCCAGGAACTGCTGCAGGCCGAAGGTCTCCTCGCGCGCAGCGGCCGGCGCGTGCTCGTCACCTCGCCGCCGACGGCCGCCGCTGTGCCGGCGCAGTCGCTGCCCGGTCTGGACCTCGTCCCGATCCAGCCGACCGCGGAGGCAGACACGTCCGCGGGGAGCCATTTCGGCACGGCGGCCTACCGGCGGCTGGCGCAACGGCTGGCCCAGCTCATCGACGCCGGCGCGTACCCGGCGGGCGCCGAGTTTCCGACTGCCGGGTCGCTGGCCCAACAGCACGGATACACCGTCACCAGTGCCCGACAGGCCGTCCGCAGCCTCAAGGACCTCGGGGTGCTCGCCGACGGGCCCGGCGGGGTCACGGTCGTCGCCCACTCCGCGGGCGCCGGCCGGCCGCCGGCCAACCAGAACCCAGCGGGGGACACCACTGCCGTAATCTCAGCCCCGACACCAACATGAAGGACAGGAAGGCACCGTGACCAGCAGCACCATGAGTCTCAGCGATATGGCCCGCGAGGTCGGCATGAGCCGCCAGGCCGTGGCCCGGTGGCACCGCCGGCCGGGAGAGGCCGCGAAGGCGACCACGCATCCTTCCCCGCTCCGAGCGGTCGCCGAGGCCATGGGGATCGAGGTGCCCGAAGCCGACGCGGCACGCCCCCGCTACCCGCGATCGGTCTTCGTCGCCTACTGCCAGGCGGTCGGACTGATGGACGAGGAAGGAAACCTCGTCCCGGAAATCCAGGAGCGGATCGCCCAGAAGAAGCCGGGACGCTGGACCCCGGTCGCACCGACCCTGCAGCCGGGCAAGGGCAGCCGGCGCCGGCGGTACTACGCGGCTCACGTCGCGGAGAAGACCGGCCTCGAGGAGCAGTCCATCAGCTACTACGCGGCACCGGTGACGGGACGCTCTTTCCCCGCCCCGGACGGCCACGACGAGATGGACCGGCCCTTCTGGTTCCTCGAGACGTTCCAGCGCTACCGCACCATGGCCCAGCGCCAGGCGCGCATGCAGCCGGCCGACCAACCCGACCCCTCGTCGCCGGACAAGGACTGACCGGCACCACGAGGGACCGCGCCACCGGAAGTGCCCGCGGGTGAGCAGAGACTGCTCACCCGCGGGCACTTTCTGTATTCCACCCGCGCCTCAACCAGCCTCCTCCAGCCCGCAGCACGCCGGAGCCCGTCTCACCGGGCGGGCCTTGATCCCCGGCCGGCGTCGGTGCGCGCGGCCGCCAGCCGTCGCAGGCGCTGTTCAGTGCTGCCGGCCCACCGTCAGAGGACGTCTCCGGCGTGCCAACCGCTCCGGCCGCCGCAGTCCGATTCGGCACCCCCCAGTCCGGCCCGGCCGGGGCCCGAAACCACCTCTGACCTGGCCAAACGCACGCGCATATGGTAAACTTTTAATTGTCAAAAGGGGTTGTGGTTCTCCACCTTTCGGCGCCGAAGGCTCGCACTCGCGGCGGGCACCGGTGCCCGCCGCAGAGCCTGGGCCCCCCTTCATGTCGCTTCGCGCGACGACTCCCCGCCCCCGCACGTGAGGATCTGCGCTTGGACACACCCACCGACTTCATCGGCGAACTCCACAAGCTCATCTCGTCGTACCAGGAGCAGGCCGCGCGCCACCAGGCCGTTCTGGACCGCTACTACGACAGCAACGGTTCCTGGATCCCCACCCAGTACACCGACCGGGGTGAACAGGTCCCCACCGAGTTCGAGGGCTACAAGGAAGACCTCGACGACGAGGCGTACGACGGACTCGAACTGCTCGACAAGGTGATGGGCCGTCTTCTGGAGCTGGCTGGTCCGCCCCTCCCCGGGCAGGCGTTCACCCTCACCTACGCCGGGGCGAACCGCCACAACGGGGAAGCTCCGTACGCGTTCGTCGTCAACGGCGAGGACATCGAAGATGCCCGCCGCCGTCTCGAACTCCTCCCGTTCTTCCGCGCCTGGCGCGACGAGCAGAAGGAAGACTTCGAAGACCCCGAGTGCGAGCCCGACTTCGAGTTTCTGAGCGAGTCCCACCTCAGTCACGCCGGGCTCATCTGCCCCTACATGGACGTCCGCCACGAGCAGTCGGCACCTTCGGAGACCGACGACGCCGAGGTCACGCCCGCCGTCCCCCTGCCCCGCCAGGAGGGATGACCATGATCACGCTCTGCTTCGCGCGCCTCGCCGACTGGACCGCCCGCGCCATGCTGGCCGCCACCGACGCCGTCCTGGCCCGCTCCAGCGTCCCCAACCCGCTCCGGCTGTCCCGGATCACCCTGAACGCCCTGGCGCAGGGCGGCTCCGGGGCCGACTTCTACGCCGCTGTCAGCAACGCCGCCGACCGCGAAGGCTTCATCTGGGGTCGCTGCGAGCACTGCTGGGCCGAGCTCGGCAGGAACCCGGACGAGGAGACCGCCCTGTGCGAGGGCTGCGATGCCTGGACGTGCGCATGCGCCTTCGAGAACGAGAGCGCCGACAGCGATTGCGGCGGCTGCCACCTCACCCGCGCCGGACAGGGCCAACTGGTGCTGCCGTGCGCCTGCGGCTGCGACCCCTCCCCCGGGACCTACGGCGACTTCGACACCGAATCGTCGTCCTCCCGCCAGCACTTCATCGACACCGGCCGCTTCCTGCGCCCCGGCGAGATCCTCACCACCGCCTGACCCGCCCTCGTTGTGACGAACCGCGCCCGGGGCCCGAACCGGCCCCGGCGCGCTGCCCCCTGCCCCGAACCGAGGAGACGCCCCTTGCCGACCGTTGAACTGTCCGAGCTGCTGGACAACGCCACCGACGACCAGGCCCAGGCGATCCGCGCCGCCCTCTACGCGGCCGGCGTGCTGTGGAAGTGCCGCAACCCCTCCTGCTCCGCCGAAGACCTCTCCCGGCAGGCGCAGCGGTGCGGCCTCTGCGGGTACGACCGCAAGGGCCGGCCCCGGGGCGACCGCACGCCGTTGTCGTACGGGCCCGTACCCGAGGAGCTGCTCACCGCGCTGCGCGAGGCCCTCGTCGAGTGGTTCACCGACCGCGACCGGCCCCGGCCCGACGCCGTCACGTTCCACTACACCGACGAGAACGACGGCGCCCACGACTGGTCCGACTTCGGCGACCTCCACTTCGGCGGCCGCACCGAACCGAACTGCAACTTCTCCTACAGCACCGTGGCCGAGGCCCTCACCGAACTGACGGACTTCGAAGCCCCGTCCGCCCGCGACGAGATCACCCTCACCCTTCCCCGGTGACACCACACACCCAGACCCCGGCCACCGCCGACGCGGACCCGCCGTCCCCGAGCACCAGGAGCAGCACATGACCGACCTCAACACCACCGTGGGCGAGACGCAGCTCGCCGCTCTGCGCACCGCCCTGACCGCACACTTCCCCGCGACGGAGCGCCCGGACGCGGTGGACTTCCGCATCACCGAGGAGCACGACGAGTTCGAGGGGCTGGCCTGGGCCGCAGACGGGGCCCTGCTCGTGTTCGGACCCCGCACCGTGCCGGCCGCCGACCTGAGCGACGTCATCGGCGACGAACTCGACGACATCACCGCCTTCCGCGCGCCCAGGTTCGGCGACACCCTGGTCGTCGCCCTGACCCCGGGCTTCGAACCGGAGCGGGAGAAGGCAGAGGCCTGCCCGCCCGTGTTCGACCCGCAGGACCCCGAGCCCGCCCTCGCCGCGTACGACGACGAGACCCTGCTGCGGATCGAAACCGCGCTGAACCGGGTGCGGGTGCTGCGGACGCAGGCGCTCCTCACCGAAGCGGTGGTCGCCGCTCTCCCCCGTCTCGCCGAGGAGGAGCCCCTGGACAGCGACGCGCCGGTCGCCCGGGTCGTCTTCCGCACCTCCTGGGACGAGGAGGGTCACCACTTCTGCTCACTCGCCAGCGCGCATCACGCCAACGGGGAGGTGACACGGGACCTGGACTTCGCAGAGTTCCTGGACGAACAGCTCTACGCACTGACCGAGCTTCTGCTCCCCAACGACGGACACCAGCTCCTCGTCCTCGTGCCGGGCGTGGACCTTGAGGTCGAGCCCTGCACCGTGTGCGACGACACGAAATGCACGGACAAGGGCGGCCACCCGTCCGCCACGTGCGCCGCGTGCCCGGAGCCCTACAGCGTCGGCCACTGGGCGCATCCGGCCTCCGGGTGTGACGGGTTCGCTCTGGTGCCTGCCCCCCGGGCCGTGCCCGCATAGCGAGGCCGGGCGCTTCCGGGACGGTGCCGGTGGGACATCGCGCCGGTTCCGGTACGCGGCCCGGGGGCGCCTGCCGCCGGCGGCAGGCGTCCCCGGCGGGGTGTGTCAGCGGGTTTCGGTGCCCGGCTCGGTGTCGTCTGCGGGCAGGACGCCGGCGGGGTGGTCTTCGTCGTTGTCGGTCCTTCGGTGCTGAGCGACCGGCTCGGGGGCCTCCACCGGCCAGGGGATGTGGCGGAAGTTCGCGGTCATGCCTGCTCCTTGTCGAGGGAAGGGGCCGCGGGGGTGGGCGCGGCAGGTGTCCGCAGGGTGCGGGCCAGGGGGCGGCAGGCGGCTGCCGCGGTCAGGGCGCTCAGCGCGAGCATCGCGGCGACCAGGGGCCGGCCTCCGAGGTCGAGGGCGAGGGCGATCCCGAGCGGCGGGAGGGACGCGGCCGCGGTCGCCGCGCTGAGAACGGCCTGGTAGCGTCCGGTCGCGCCGGGCGGAGCGGCCTTGGAGACGTAGGCGCCGATCGCGACGCTGTAGAAGATCTCACCGGGCACGATGAGGATGGCGGCGATCGAGTAGCCCATCGTTGTGTGTTGGAGGGCCGCGAACGCCATCCCGGCGCCGAGGATCAGGCTCCCGACGGCCAGGATCGGGGCCAGGGGGTAGCGCATCTCCTCGTCGCGGCCGATCAGGAACCGCATCAGCGGAGGGCTGAGAACGAGGACCGCCACCGTGTTGGCGATCATCGCGGTCCCGTAGCTGGTCGGAGGAAGTTTGTCCTGCGTCATGACCAGCGGCAGGACGCTGACCAGCCCGTAGGCACAGACCATCGCGCCGACCGCGGCCACCGTGATCCACCGCAGGCTCGGGTCCGCCAGAACCTGCCGGTAGGTGAGGGCTTCGGGCCTGACCGCCGTTCGCACCTGCGGGGCGAGCACGCGCCGGGCGATGAGCGCGAAGACGATGCAAGCGATGCCGTTGGCGACGAAGAGCAGCCGGTAGCCGTAGTTGTGGGCCAGATATCCGCCCAGGCCACCGCACAGGGCGATGCCCACGTTCATCGACCAGTAGACCCACCCCTGGGCGCGGGTGCGGCCGGCTTCGCTGGTGATGCTGTCGTTGATGGTGGCGGACACGGCCGGCCGCTGGCTCTCCATGGTGAAGCCGAGGAACAGCGAGAGCACCAGCAGCGCGGGCAGCGACCGGGTGAGGGCCAGGGCGAAGCAGGCCGTGGCGGACAGGCTCATCAGCAGGGTGAGTGCGGTGCGCTGGCCCAGCCGGTCGGTGAGAGCTCCGGAGAGCGCCTGGCCGGCACACCACCCGATGCCGAACAGCGTCAGGCCCGCCCCGGCCGCGGTGGTGCCGTGCCCGGCGCCGTCGGCAATGTAGTAGCCCAGGAAGTCCCAGCAGAAGCCGGCGGCCTTGAGCAGCAGCGTGCCGCCGATCAGCGCGGTGATGACGGTGCGGGTGGAAGGAGCGGTGCGTGGGCGCGCCGGTCTCGGGGCGCCGACGGGCGGGTGGGTGGTGGCCATGGCCGGTTCTCCAGAGCGGTCTCGCGGTGGGCGGGGCAGTGGGGCGAACGTGCGAAGGCGGCCGATCCGGTGGGATTCGGCCGCCTTCGAGAGGGAGCTCGTCGCCGGGGGGAGCCCGGCGGATGCTCACTGGTGCTGCTCGCTCCGGTTAGCCCGGACGGTTCGTCTTGCGGTAAGGCCGCATGATGTTCACCTCCTTGTGGTGGCTGTGCCCCGCGTGAGCGGGACATGCATGAACCTACGAGCGGGCGGGGCGGTGGCGGGCCGGTCCTGTCCGTCGCGGCACGGTTTTAGGTTCGAAGTGATTCCGCCGAGGAATCGCACCGCCCCCAGGAGGGGGCACGCGGGCATCGGGGCCGCCAGTGTCACGGTGTGGTGCGGGGCGGTCCTTCAGATGGCGTAGAGGCCGGGCCGTACTGCTTGGGATGCGCGGTGGTACGTCTCGGCGCGCGGTCGGACCCGGTTGACGCCGGTCGCCGTGGGCCTGGGGGGTGGGGCGGTGAAGCGTTGGGCGGCTCGGCGCAGCAGGACGGCGTACTCCTGGACGCGCAGCGGCTCGGCGAAGGCCTGGGTGTGGCCCAGGACGGTGAGGACGGCGACGGCCGCGCCGGCCCGGCGTACGCAGGTCGCCAGGGCTTGTGTGGTGGGGGTGCGTGAGGCGGCGACGTGGCTGGTGGTCACGCTCTCGCGGATCGCCGGGGGCACGGTGATCGGCTGGTCGTCGGGTCCGGTGGTCATGCCCGGCGGGAGGGACACCAGGGCGGCGCGGCCGGCGGCGCTGTGCTTGAGGTCGTCGTGCTGTTGGTTGACCGCGTGGTGCAGATCGGGGTGGGCCGGGCACAGGGCGTCGACGAGTTCCAGGCGCAGGCCGGTGCCCAGGCGCCAGCCGGGCTGGTGGTAGGCGACCGCGAGCCCGGTCTCTTCGTGGAGGGCGGTGAGGACCTCCCGGATGCGGGGGTGGACGGGCCCGGGCGCCCGTACGTCCAGCAGGGCCCGGCCGGCCCGGGTAAGCCGGTAGGAACCGTGGCGGGTTCCGCGCTCGGCGACCTGCTCGGCGACGGCGGCGCCGAGCAGCCGGGAGACGTGGGGCCCGCGCAGGCCTGCGGCTTCGGCGATCTCGGCGACTTGGTGCTCGTCGTAGGGGCCGAGTTCGTGCAGGACGCGCAGGACCCTCAGACCGCTGCGGACGCTCTGGTTGGGTCGGCTCTCGACCGGCCCGGGGGCGACGACAGCGGTGGGCGGCGGCCAAGGAAGCCGGGGCGGCCGAGGTTCCAGGGTGGCGGTGGACAAGCGACTCCCCCATCTGACGTGGTGCGGGCGGGACTCCTGTGCCGGGCTGCAGGACGAGCACGGTCGCGGCCCGGGCGGGTGGGGCGCTGGTCAGCGCTGGTGGGTACGGCGCGGGAGGGCGCCTTCGTCGAACTCTTCGTCAATCTCCTGCTGGATCCGCGGATCGGAGTACCGGGGCGCCAGGAAGAGGTTCTGCCACTGGGGCGGCGGTGACAGGGGCGGGCGGCGCGGGCTGGCCGGACGTGGCCGGCCAGCGGGGGTTGCACGGGAGGGGCGGGGCGGGGTCGGTGGCATGGCGGGTCCTTCTACGACGTGGGCAGGATGACGCCGGCGGAGGTGTCGGTGGGGAGCGGTTGGCCGGGACAGGTGTCCAGTACCCGGTTCATCGCGTCTCGCTCCGGGGCGGTGACCCAGAGACCGTACTTCGCCTTCACCGCGATCTGGCGGGCGACGTACGGGCAGCGGAATGCCTCGTTGGCGGGAAGCCAGCCGGCAGCGTCGGAGTCCGACTTCTGCTGGTTGGCCGGGCCGGATGAGGCGATCAGGTTCAGGGGGTCGTTGGCCAGCGCCTCGCGCTGCTCCTGCGGCAGTTGGGCGGCACCGGTCTTCCAACTGGCGCTGAGGGCCACGACGTGGTCGATCTGCACGGCGGCCGAGCGGGGCCCGCGCACGAAGTCGATGGTGGCCGCGGTGTAGGGGTCGGCCAGGCGGCCGGAGGCGATCACGCAGACCGAGCCGCTTCTGTGGGTGATCTCGGTCAGATCGCGGCTCAGTATGTCGTTGCGGGTGTCGCACGAATTCTGTGAGCCCGGGGCGGTCGTGGTGTCCGACCATGCCGGTCCGAACCGGGCGTTGCGGTCGTATCCGGTCTGCGGGGCGGGGCTTTTGACCGGGAGCGACTGAAGCGACTGGAGCGCGGAGGTGCGTTCACCAGCAGCGTCGGGTGCGTGGACACCAGGGTGGGAGGGGTCGCCGGGCTCCGGTGTCGGGGCGGCACACCCGGCCAGTGCCGCCGCGGTCAGGGCCAGAGCGGCCAGCAGCGTTCCCGGGGGTGGGCGGTGGTTCACGAATCGGGCCTCGTTTCGGTGTACGGGTCTGCTGCACGGCCGGGTCGTGCCGCACAGGTCAGGGGGACGCGGTGGAGCGCGGGTGCGGGAGGGGCGCGGCGTCGCGCAGCGCTTCGGTGAACTGCCGGACGCGGGCCATGGCTTGGGCGTGGCCAGGCTTTCCGGGCTGTTCGAGCAGGGGCCGCACGATGGGTGAGCCGATGACGACGCCGTCGACGAGCGGGGCGATAGCCCGGGCTCGGGCGGGTGTGGAGATGCCGATGCCGGCGACGAGGGGGTGCTGGGCGTGGGAGCGCAGCCTGCGGGTGAAGTGCTGCATCCCGGTAAGGTCCAGGGCTCCCTGGTATCCGGTGGCGGCCGCGACGGCCGGTGCGTACATCCAGCCGGAGGCGGCTGCGCCGAGCCGGGACAGGTCGGTGTCGCTCACGTCGCGGGGGATGAACTGCGGGGTGCTGATGCCCGCGGTGCGGGCGGCAGCGAGCCACGGGGCCATCGAGGCCAGGGGCAGGTCGGGGATCATGGCACCGGCGGCCCCTGCAGTGGCCAGGTCGTCGGCGAAACGCTGCACACCGTACGCGCTCACGCTGGACCAGTAGCTCATGACCACGACGGGCGCACCGCTCTCGGCGGCATGCCGCACGGTGCTCATGACGTGCGTCATGCGTACGCCCTGGCGCAGCGCCTGGTCGTAGGCGGCGGAGATGGCGGGGCCGTCCAGGACCGGCGAGGTGGCGGGGACGCCGACTTCGAGCACGCCGGCGCCCCGTTGCGCGAAGGAGTGCAGGAGATCGATCCCCGCCGTCCAGTTGGGGAATCCGGCCGGAAGGAACACTCCGAGTGCCGGGCCTGCTTCCGGGCGCAGAGCATGGGCGAGTCGGGTGACGGCGGGGTTCTGCGCGTCGTTCACGGGACGCCTTTCGCAGGGGAGATGGGGGGGCGGCCGCTGTCGTGGCGGCCACCCGGGTGCCGGCCTGCGACCGCGGGCCGGCACCCGGGTGGGCCGGCCCGCGGCCCGGCTGACACGGCTGTCGTCAGCCGGAGTTGGGCCGCCCGCGGCGGGCGCGGTGCTTGCCGTAGCCGGTGATGCCGAGCGCCCCCATGCCTGCTGCGATCAGACCGCCGGCCGCGAGACCGAGGGTGGTGTTGCCGTCGGCCCCGGTCTGAGCGAGGCTCCCGCTCGCCACCGGAGCGACCGCGACCGATTCCTGGCTGTCGGTCTTGTCCGAGGTGCCTCCGTTCGGCGTGAGCCCTTCGGGCCCCGGACCGGACGATTCCTCGTCCCCGTCGTCTCCCGTGCTCGGCGTCGGAGAGGGGCCGGGGTCAGTGCCCGGATCGGTGGGGTCCGTCGGCGGGTCCGTGGGGTCCGTCGGCGGATCGGTGGGGTCGGTCGGCGGGTCCGTGGGGTCCGTCGGCGGATCGGTGGGGTCCGTCGGCGGGTCCGTGGGATCGGTCGGCGGATCGGTGGGGTCCGTCGGCGGGTCCGTGGGATCGATCGGCGGATCGGTGGGGTCCGTCGGCGGGTCCGTGGGATCGATCGGCGGATCGGTGGGGTCGGTGCCCGGGTCGGTCGGGTCCGTGGGATCGGTGCCCGGGTCCGTGGGATCGGTCGGCGGGTCCGTGCCCGGGTCGGTGCCCGGGTTCGTGGGATCGGTGCCGGGATCGGCTCCCGGGTCGGGAACGTCCTGGCCGGACTCGGTCGCACCGCCCGCCCCCGGGCCGTCCTCTTCCGTGATGTCCGGCACGCTCGTGGAAGACGGCTTGAGGTCGGGATCAGCACTGGCGGCCATCGCGCTCGGGGCCGCGATCGCTCCGGTCGCCGCAACGACTGCGGCCGCAGCGGCAACGCGCCGCAGCGCGCTCAGTCGGGTTCTACTCATGAAAGGGATCAGCCTCCGGGTTGCACAGCACATCGAGGCCGTCGAGCGGGACGCCCGGGCTCCTGTGCTGCTCATATGTTCGGAGTGCGAACCTGTGGATAAAGTCCTGGGCCTGCCGGTCACTTCAGGCCCGCGGATCACGGTCGGCCCGCCCTCGGCCTGCGGCCGCGCCGGGGGTTCTGCGCCCTGTGCTCCGTGCGGGAAGTCGCTGCTCGCCGTTGCGCAATGTCACTGTGCGGAGCCTGTCCGGGGTGACGTCAGCCCCGGGCTTGCTGCTGCTTCCGGGCATGCCGATCGGGGGCCCAGGCGTTCGCCTGGGCCCCCGATCGGCATGGCCGTAGCAGCGGGCCCGCCGCTGGGCGTCAGGTCACGCAGCGAACTCGGCTGCGCGGGTGGTGGCCGCCACAGCGTTCTCCGGGGCAGTGTCCTCGCCGGTGGCGCGGACACTGAGGTGAGCGTGTGCGAGGACCTCGGCCGCGCGCTGGCGGGCGTCGTCGCCGGTGGGACCGGTGACGATCGCGAAACCGACCCTGGCGTCGTCGAGGTCGCCCTCAGGGGGAAGGGCCACCGGGTCGCCGGCGTCCTTGAACCAGCCCGTCTGGTGCAGCCAGGGCGCGCCGTGCTCGATGGCCGGGGGGATGTGCCGCGCGGTGAGGGTGCCGGTCTTGGGCGGGTAGAGGATGGTGATCGCGGCGGCCGAGTTGCGGGTGGGCGTCAGGTCCGGGCGTCTGCCGGCGGCGACGTCCGTGGCCGCGCGCGGCAGGTCGATTCCGGTGGCCAGCAGGACCAGTTTCCCGATGTGGTCGCCGCCGATGCGTCCGTTGACCTCGATGATGGCGGGGCCGGTGTGGGTGAGGCGCATCTCGACGTGCTGGACGCCGTCGGTCACACCGAGGGAGCGGACCGCGTCCGCCGCGATCGGGCCGACAGTCTTCAGGAGGGGGTCCTGCGCAGTGACGGTGTGCCCGATCTCCTCGAAGAGGGGGGCGAAGGCGAGGGTCTTGTGGGTGAGCGCCACGGCCTGGGTGTGGCCCTGGTAGGTGACGCACTCGACGCTGATCTCGGGGCCGGACAGGTACTCCTCGACGAGCACACCGGAGCCCTCCGGTCCTTGTTCGCTGGCGCCGGCCGTCGTGAACTTCCAGGCGTCCGCCAGCTCGTCGGCGGAGTCGACGCGGATCACGCCGATCGAGGCGGCGTGGCTGGCGGGCTTGAGGACGACGGGGTAGCCGATGTCCTTCGCGGCGGCGGCGGCCGCCCGTATGTCGCTCACGGCAGCGAAGCGGGCGGAGGGCACCTTGTGGGTGGCCATCAGGCTTCGGCTGGTCGCCTTGTCCCGACAGGCGGCCGCGGCGGCGGGGCTGTTGCCGGGCAGGTTGAGGTCCTGGGCTATCTGGGCAGCGGGCACGAGCAGGTACTCGTCCCAGGTGAGGACGCCGCCGACCTGGTTCCGCGCCGCCAGGGCACGCGCGGCTTCGCGCAGGGCCGCGGGGTTGTTGACGTCGGCGACCTCGTGGTCCACCACGTACGGGGCTTCCCAGGTGAGCGGGCCGGGAGTGATCACGGCCACCGGGTAGGCGGAGGCGGCCAGTTCGAGGCAGTAGCGCCGGTAGAGCTCGCCGCCCGGGTTGACGATGATCACGGTGGGCGTGACGGCGACGGGATGCTCGTTCATGCGGGTCGGCTTCCTTCGTGCGTACGGGAGCGTCACCGGGGTGGGAGAGGGTGAACGGTGCGGCAATGCCGCGCCGGCCGGGGCTCCGCGCCCGTGCGCTTGCTGTTGGCACGATGCTCGGCGGAGGTGCCTGTGGACAGAGTCGGCGAGAGCCAGCAGGCGCGTATCGACGCAGGTCGCTGCACCTGAGCGTTCCAGTTGGCGAGTGAGCGGTGCCCTGGGAGAGGTGAGCGCTTGCGGTCCAGCAAAACGGAACGGAGCCCGATGCTCACCTGGTGTCGGCCGCGTCGAGCGAAGGCCGGCCTTCCGGCGCGGCCAGAGCTGCGTCGCCGTACGCCCGCACGAGTGCGGCCGTGTCGGCCGCCGTGACGTCCTTCGTCCATCGGCTGGACGAGTGCCAGCGGCACGTCATCCGGAACTGGCCGCCGCCGTCCGCGTCCGGCTGCTTGAGCTCGGCGAACGGTTGCGTACTGCAGCGCCCGTGCCGCTCGGTCTCCTCCAGGTGGGCGCGTACGACGTCCAGGCGGAACCGGGGCGGCAGGGTCCGCTCTTTCAGGCAGCCCCGGCATTCCAGGAGGTGCTGGGTGCCGCCGCTATGGAGGAAGCGGTAGGGCAGAACCAGCCGTGGGCGGCCATACCCTCCTTCGTCCACTCCAACACCAGCAGGGCACCCTCCTTGGCCCGGTCGGCGTCGCGGCCGCGCCCGTCCGCGAAGAAGCGGATCAGGGCCCCGGCGGCCGGCCGGTCCGCATCGCACGCCGCGCACAGCTCCAGGCGGATCGGCCGGCCGTGCTCGTCGTTCCTGCGGCATCACGATGCTGGTGAGCAGGTCGCCGCGACACCGCGAGCACTGCGGCAGCCGGTCAGAGGTCACAACTCGGGCCATAGGGTGCTCCCTTGCTCATATCGTGAGCCCCCACCCAAGACCCGGTCACCTGCCGCGTCAACCCCCCGCGACCAGGATCGATGCAGGCGCCCCTCCCCGCTGGGGGTGTGTGCCCGGCGGTGTCCCCGGAGTTGACGGGCGGGCGGTTGTCGCGGCGATGATGTGGCCTCCGACCATCGAAGGAGCGTCATGCCCTCTCCCCTCCCTTCTCTCACCGGCGAGCAGCGGGCCCAGGCCCTTGCCAAGGCGGCCCGGGTCCGCAAGGAGCGCGGCGCGATGCTGTCCTCCTTGAAAGCGGGGAGTATCTCCCTGCTCGACGTCCTGGCCCGGGAGGATGAGACGGTCGGCCGGACTCGTGTGCTGAGCCTGCTGCAGTCCCTGCCGGGTATCGGCGCGGTGCGTGCCAAGCGCACCCTCGTCGAGCTCGGCATCGCCGAGACCCGGCGGGTTCAGGGGTTGGGCGAGCGGCAGCGCCGGCTCCTGATCGACCGGTTCCCCCCGCGGCAGTAGTTCCGCAGAACCTGCGGCGTCTGCCGGGCCGCCCCGCCGTGCCGTACGGCAGTCCGGCGCCACTGCCTCTGCGGGTGCTGGCAGTTGGTCGGGGGCGCGTTCCTGCGCGGTGAGATCATGTGGTCCGGCGGGCCCGCACCGGGCCTGACAGAAGGAGCGGCGGCTGATGCTCGATCTGGATGACCGGGTCAACCGGGTCCACAACCCTGATGTGCGTCCCCTCGTCCAGGAGGCGCACCGCTGCTACTCCTCGGGCTCGGCTCGCGGTGCGATCGTCTTGACCTGGACAGCGGTATGCGCCGACCTGATCGCGAAGGCGCAGACGCTCAAGGAGGACGGGGAGGCCGCCGCGGCCGTGTTGGTCGCCGATGTGGAGAAGGCCCAGCGGAGCAAGGAGGAGGACGCGATCCCGATCATGCTCGGCATCGAGCGGTCCCTGCTCGACACGGCGGAGACCCTCGAACTCATCGACCACACACAGAAGAAGCAGTTGGAGCGGCTGCGCGACGACCGGAACATGTGCGCTCACCCGTCGCTGCGCCCTCTGGGCGAGCTGTACGAGCCGTCCATGGAGTACGCCCGCGCGCACCTGGCCGTGGCTCTGGAAGCGGTGCTGATCCACCCGCCGAGCCAGGGGCGCAAGGTCGTCAGCAGCTTCACTTTGCACGTCGCCGATCCCGCCTACGCCCTCGACACGACCTACCTCGCCTACGCCTTCTTCGACCGCGTGAGGCCCTCCGCCCGGGAGAAGGTCGCAGAGGTCGCCGCGAAGTTCGCTGTCCTGGCGATCGACGCCCCGGAGCTCGACATCACCCCGGAGCTGTTCGCCGACCGGATGGCCGACTGCCTGCGCTGCTTCGCCGAGCGCGACGCGACTCTGGCCAAGGCGGCTGTGCGCAAGTTGATGACGCGCCTGGAGAAGGCTCAGCCGGCCGTGCAGATGCGTGCCCTGGGGCGGCTCGGCGACCTGCCGGCATTCTGGTCATCGGTGGCCGCACCCGTGCGCGCCCTGTTCAATACCCACATCGAGGCGATGGGCGACGACCCAGCTCCCGCCCTGCTGAGCAGCCCGGACCGGGCCAGAGTTCTCGCACTGGTCCGGTACCCCGAGATCCGCGAAGGCCTCCCGGCGCTGGCTCCGACCTTCAGGGAGCTGAGCACCAGCCGGATGACGCGAGTGATCGCTTCGAGCCCGAACCCGTACTTCGTCCAGTTTCTTCCCGGCCTGCTGAAGGGGGTCGGCTCGTACGACGCCGGCCAGTTCGCTGCCGTCAACGCGGTTCTTCCCTGCGCCGAGTTCTTCACCCTGGACACGCTGCAGGCGGTGCTCAGCGCCTGGGAGAAGAACAGCCAGTGCTGGGGGCGGGCCATGCCGTCCCTCCTGGTCGAGCTGTACCGGCTGACCGCTCACCTGGGGCCGGAGCGGGATGCCGTCTGGCGGGCGTTCCTGACGGAGCTGGTTCCCTTCGCAGATATCTACCAGACCATCTCCAGCGGCACCGGGCTCACCGCGAGCGCCGTTGCACCGGCCGGAGAGCAGACGCCCGCCGAGTGATCGTTCTGCCGTTCGGGATGCCCGCGTGGTCGCGCGGTGTCCCGGGCGGCCGTCGTCTTCCCAGGGCGCCCTCCGCCGGCAGCCCATCCCGCTACCTCGGTCCCCGGGGTCGTTCACGTGCGCTGAGGGCCGCTGCTCAGTGTTCGTGTGCTGGTCCGGCGGCGGGCGGTGGGGGCAGGGGGCTTCCCCAGGCGCGGGCGGTGAGGCGGCCGGGCACCCGGGGGAGGACGGGTCTGGGTTCCTCACGCGCACGCTCCCGCCGCTGCGCCGCGTCCTTCGCCGGGCGGGGCCAACCCTCGCCACACGGGGCGGGCCCGGTCTCGGACGTCCCATCCTGCCCACGCGTCGTCCAGCAGCTCGCCGGTGTCCGGGTCCAGGACGCCCTCCGGGACGAGCTCCAGAACGGGGCGCCGGCGGTGCCGCTGCTCGGCCCGTTCGGCCAGCCAGCGGCGGTAGTTGTGGCGGTCGCGCCGGTGCCGGTCCCGCCGGCGCTCGCCCAGGCCGACGGTGCCGTGGTGCTCAGCAGCCTGGGAGAGGACCTGCCCGTCGGCGTGGAGCCACCCGGGCGCACTGAGGGCGGGCACGAGAAGATACTTCCCGTCGAGTTCGACCGCCAGCTGGTCCTCGACGAGACCCCGCATGCGGCGCACCACCGTGGTGCGGTGCAGCCCGGTCGCCCGGCTCAACTGCGCGACGTCGAGACCGTCCACCGGATCGAGGCAGGTAAGCAGCCGGGCGCCGCTGGTTCCGTGGGCGTATCGGTGGAACGCGTCGTGGCCCATCAGCGCGGCCAGGGCCTCGGTGTCGGTCCGCGAGGTGCCGGTGTGCGCGGGTGGGACAGTTCCTGCCCCCCTCGAACCCGTAGCTGGCAACTGTCCTGGCTGCGCTCCGGATGCCTCCTCCCCTTCGGGCGGTACACGCAACACCCAGCGGGAGCCGTGGTCCTTGCCCGACCCGGAGGCGAGCAGGACCAGCCAGCCGTCCTTCTTCAGCCGCTTGTCGCTGGCCTCCGCGGTCGCCTTCGCACAGTTCATCAGCTCGGCCAACTGCCGTACCGACACCACGTGCTCGACGCCACCGGCCCGCTCGCACAGCCCGAGACGGGCGGCGAGGTTCTTCTGGTCGGTGTCCGCGCCCCGCCGAGCCGGCCACGTCCGCTCCTCGACCGCTCGGCGGATGCCGCCCAGCGCCTCAACCGCGTCCTCACGGCCCCGGATCACCGGGCTCGCCGCGACCAGCACGGCGGCCTTCTCCAGCATCGCCGTCAGCTTCGCCTCCGCGTACAGCGTCCCCTTCCGCTCCCGAAGACGCCGCGCCCACGCTCCCCCAGCACTCGGCGTGTAGATCAGCGCGTGATGAAAATCAGCCGGCGCCCAGGCACGACCGGGCTGCGAGCACCCCACGGCCAGGGCCATCGTCAACCGGTAGCCGGCATCGGAGTCCGACTGCCCGCCGTACCGGCCCTCGGTGTCCCCCTCCAGCAGCAGACGCCGCATCCGGTCCGACAACCGCAACCGCTCCCACACCGGCAACACCGGCCTGCTCCGCCCGCCAGCCCCGGCCCGGTCCGCGCTCATGCCGCACTCACCAGACCTTCAGCCAGGTCCGCCGCGCCAACGGCCGCCGGGCTCTCTCCTGGCAGCGTCCGCCGGGCGAGCTCGGCACACCGCCGCTCCCAGCCCTCGCTCGCAGGCGGCCTCGCCGAACGCTCGTCCTCCAGGCGAGCCAGGCGGTCACGCAGCATCGTCCGGGCCGCTGTCTCGCCCGCCCTCTCCGCGGCCTCCTCGGCCGCCCGCAGCGCCAACGACCGGGTCGGATACCGGTGCCGGCGGCGCATGGCGGCCTCGTACGCACGGTCCGCTTCCGCCTCGGCCTCCTCGCCAACCACCAGCCGCGCCAGCGCGGAAGCCCTGCGCCCGGCGAGAATCTGCTCCGCGATCGTGGCCCGGGTGTACGCGAGAACCGCCTCCGCCTGCGTGTCCACCGACCGCGCCACAGCGTCCTCCAGGAGGCGCCGCGTGTCCGCCGCCACCTGCTCCGCGAGCTTCCCGGTCGCCGCCGGATCATCCAGATCGGCGCGCACGGCCACGATCACGTCGACCGCCTGGCGCAGCAGGTCCCGCGTTCGCCGGCCGGAAACACACACCAGGCACAAACCCGCCGCCTCCGGGATCCCGCACTCCTCGCACGGAGCCGTCACACGTTCCCGCTCAGCGGCATCCAGCTCCTCCCGCCGAGCGGCCAGCACCTCCTGACGCACCGCCTGCTCGGCAGCCGACCGCTCACGGCGAACACCCTGAGCCGCGGCCCGCACCTGGACCCGCTCCTGCAGCCGCCGCTCGACCTCGCGTCGACGGGCCTGGAGCGGCAACTCCGGCACGTCGTCCGCGACCTCGGAGGCAACCGATGCGCGCAGCGCCCGGCGATCCCCCATCACGCTCTCACAGCTCGAACAGCCGCTTCCGGTGTCGATCCGCACACCGTCGTCGCACAGATGCGACCAGCAGCCGGGCTTCTGCGGCAAACCCCGCCTCAGAAGCCAGCCCTCCAGCCCGCCCACCGGCCGGCCCGCCTGCATCCCCAGCCGACGCTCCAGCCGCTGGACCAGGACCTGCTCGGCCGGCTCAGCGCCCACCAGCCCCCGCAAGCGGGCCAGCTCGCTACGAACCGCCCCCGCCAGCCACCGCTGTGTCGAGACGCGGCCCACACCCGCCCACAACCCCGCCACCGGCCTCAGAACCCGGCTGAGATCCTCGGGAAGCCTCGACGGCCGGACGAACACCGCACCGCATGCGGCCCGAGCACTTCCGAAGCTGTCGATCGCCTGAGAACTGTGCTGTTCCCCGCGGAGCGGGCCACCCCCGCCACCTGAAACCGTGGCTTCATCAGGCGCTGCTGGAGCTTTCTGGTCCTCGCCCGTGCGCGCGCACTCCGGCTCCGAAGCCCGGCCATCGACGGCAGAGCCGGAACAACCAACCAACTCACCAGCAGACGAAGGAGATACCCCAACCACCTGCGGGTGGGTGGCGTGAAGGTCTGCAGCAACAGGGCGCTCCGCCCCTGCGCCCCCCACGACACCACCAGCACCCCGGATCCCAGCACCAGCAGGCCCTTCCCCGACCCCAGACCCTTCAAGATCGCCGGATGCAGCAACAGGGCGCTGCCCGGACGCCCCAACGAGGACCTCCTCGAAGGCACCCTGAACCCATTCGTTGCCGCGAACCCCCGCGCCGTCGATGCCTGCTGCCAGGTCGTCAGCAGCACACTGCTGGCACCTCACCGCCGAATCAGCCGCCGGCTGCGGCGCCTGCGCGCCGACCTCCGGAACCGAGGCGGCCGAAGGAACGGCACGCCCGTGCGCCTCCGCCACGGCCGGCACCCACATACGAGCCCGCCCGAAGCACCCCGACGCCGTATCCCCCCGCGGCACCGTGAGCAGACCGCGAGCCTCCAACCGGTCCACGACCTTCGCCCCACCCGACACCGAACACCCCAGCGCCCGGGCCACCGTGGCATCCGCACGACCCCGCCCGGCCGCGACGCTCCCGCCAACCATCCGCACCCGGCCATCAGCCCGCGTCTGCAGAACCAGCAGCAACAACGCCAGCCGATCGGTCGCCGCGCCCCTCCCCCGCCGGTCCGCCAGGAGCCCCGCCGGAGTGACCGGACCGTCCTTCGGCGCCCAACCCGGCCCGATCACCGCCTCGCACAGCCGCAGCAACGTCGCCAGATCACGCCGGGTCAGCTTCAACGGGTGATCGCCCTCGTGCGCCCTGGCCTCCGACAACGGCAACAACCGCATGGTCAGGCCGGCCACGCGACCGGAACCGTCGTCGTCAACGCGGGCCTCGGATGTCGCGATGCCCGCCGTTTTCACCTCAGGCAGGACCGCGTGCGCGACATGAGACGCCGAACAGCCCAGCCACCGGGACAGGTCACCGGTGCGAGTGCGGACCTTGGTTGAAGCGGCTGGAGACTTCGCCAACAGCACCACCGCCGCCAGCCGGACCGCGTCCTTCTGACCTGCAACCCGAGGATCCGTCAGCAGTCCCCGCACCGCGGAGTACAACCGAGAACGCATCCCCCGGTTCAGCTGCAACGGGTGACCGGGACCGACCATCGGAACTGGGCCAGCTACCGGGGAGGACCAGCTCTGCGAGCTGGACGGAGCGGCCGAGAGATCAGGCCGACGTGAAGAACCAGCGTGAAAATTACGAGATTGAGCCGACTTGCGTGGACTTCCTGAACCTGCCCCAGGCACGACTGAGCCGACCCTCTGACGGGTAGCTATGATCTGCTCCTGTCGAGGAGAAAAAGGGAAACCGGTATCGCCGTCCGGCTCGCTTGGGGAAGCAGAGACTGCCGGACGCGGACCTGTTCAGTTGGGAATGCGGGTAGCCCTACCTCCTTCCGAGCGCGGGTGGGCGCGACATGAGAGTTCTCGCGCCCACCCGGTCAGGACTCGTCCGCACGGGGCGTGATTACAGCGGCCAGCGGTGCGAGTCGTGAGAGGGGCCGACGAACGCAACCAAGATGCCTTGCTTGCCGGCCGGGCTTACTGGGAGCAAGGCCAGCACTCACTGATTCGAGGCACAGTGCGTGAAGCCAGGGCCATCGAAGGTGTCGTGTCACTTGCTCGGCAGGCGCGGGAGAGAGGCTCTGGGGAGAGAGCGGGAGGCGCTTGCGAGTCCCACAGCTTCCTGGGTAGGGCGGCACGGGCTACCAGTTTCGGCCAAATTGCGGCGGATGAGACACATGTAGCCGAGGCTCCACGGTGTGGAGACGTCTCGGCTGGTGGCTGGTAGCCTCAGGGATGGCGAGAGAGGCTACCTGGCCTTTTCGGTTCGGCACCCACTCTGTTTGCGGCAGGTATGTGGGTGCCGTTCTGTTTTAGGCAGCTATCCTCATGTCCCCCTCGCACGTGCCAGCCAAGCGCTGCTGGAGCTCTGCATGCCAGGCTCCAATCGTCATGATGATGAGAGGCAGCCCCTCGTCGAGAGCCTTCTCGCAGAGCTGGAGCAGCTCGTAGTCCTGTACGACAAGAGCGACTGTCTCGGGGAAAGCCACGAGACGGGTGCGACGATCGACTTCAGCTGGGGCTTCTCCGCATCGATGGTCCTCTGCCGCGAGGAGCAGCTCCATCACGACGCGGACTGCGTCCCAGTCCCGCTGAAACGCTGTCGTTGTGCGCTCACCTTGCTGTGTTTCGCGGTTCGTTGAACGAGTGGCACCCAGGGTGTGCGCTACGCGGGCGAGCACCACGTCGTGCGGCCGGAGGTTATCCGCATCAGGCAGCAGGCCAATGCGCGCCAGGTTCTTGAGTGTTCCGGCGCTGACGCCAGACCAATCCGACACGGTGCGTTGAGACATGGTTCCGTCCTGGCGCACTGGTGAGCGGCGCGGTGGCACCTGATCCTCCCTCAAGTTCGCTGTGCAGCCGGGTCGTGAGCGACGGCTGGTTCAAGAGTACTCAATCTTGAGGCGAATCATACGACCCTCGTGCATCTTGTGCGCAAACTGCTTATCAACCTGCGTGTCGCGCGAGAGTAGCAACCAGGCGTCTCCGTAGGACCTCGCGGCGCTGGGCGAACATCTGCGCAGGTAGGGAGCTTGCTGGCCCGTGCGCGTCTTCCGTAGAAGCCGAGAACCCTCCAGGTCTCGGCCCCGCTGTGATCGGCCGAGCACACGGCCAGTGTGCCGCAAATGCAAGACCGTCGCGCAGATCGCCTTGCGGAGGGTCGATGAGCGGGCTGCGTCAACTCGTGGAGTAGACGGATCCTCGTGTCGCTGAGGGATGAGCTGGTGAGGGCACGGTGGCCAAGGTGAAGCGCCATGTGGGGACAGGACCTCTGCGTTCAGCGGCGCCTCGTGAGACGTGTCCCTGTGTCTCTGACTGTGTCCCGCGCCGTGTCCCGGAATGTGCACTTGTGAACGCACCAGTGATGGGACCCCTGTGGGCTCGCCTGAGGGAGGCGCACGCATATGAGGGGGCGGACCCGCCCTGGGCCCGCCCCCTCATATGCCGAAAAGCTAGTTGTTTCCCGGCACCTCTGCCTTGAGTTGCTCAAGGAAGGACTCGACGATCACGTTGATCATCTGTCCGTGCAGCCCGGTGGTGTTCGCGAGGAGAAGCTCATCCATCATCTCGTCGAGCCACTCGTCGTTCTCTTTCCAGATGCTGTAGTGATTCGGGGAACCAAAGCCGGAGTCCTCACCAACACGACGATCACGGAACTCGTCCGCAGCACTGATGAGTTCCTCAACGGACACGCCTCGTGCCATCGTGATAGCTGCATCGACGTACTGGCTTGGCTTGAGGTTCTTCAGTTGGAGCCTGCGCTTGTCCGAGACCAGTTGGCGGTTCAGCGCTGACGTGACGTCGAGGTGCAGGCGGATGTTCCGCTTCTCGGGCTTGGTTCCGGTGCGGGTGGCCTGAGCCCGGCGGTAGCTCTTGGCGAGCTCCATGTAGGCGACAGGGAGGCCTTCCACCTTGCCCGCCAGACCGGGCGGCAGCGCCTCGAGCATCCGTTGCTCAGAGAAGCCGCTGGTCCTCGGCAGGGCGGGAGGGGCGCTGCGCCGGACCACCAAGCCACTCACTCGGCCGCTCGACTTCGAGCCCTTTCCGGAATCGTCGTCGTGAAGCTCCTCAGCCGCTACCGGATGGGACATCACCACCATCTCGCGACTGCCTGCACCGCGTGTGCCTTCAGTGGTGAAGCCGGAAGGCTCCGCCGAAGGGGCATCCGCGGCAGAGTGCGAGGACGGCTCATCCTCCGCCACATCGCGAGCGTCTCGCGCTGTGGTAGGTCGCTCCGGAGCACGTTCAGTGCTCTGCTCCGGCACCTGGACGGTCACGCCTTCCGTCGCCTGTGCCTTGGGCGCTTCCGGCGGTGCTTCTGCTGCCGGCGGTGTAGAGGGCTCCTGGGCGGGTGAGGGTCCAGGTGAACTGGGGGCCTCACCCACCGGGGACGCAGAGTTCGTGGATGACGCTGCGGGTTCCGTCGCCTGTGCCTTGGGTGCTTCCGGCGGTGCTTCTGCTGCCGGCGGTGTAGAGGGCTCCTGGGCGGGTGAGGGTCCAGGTGAACTGGGGGCCTCGCCCGCAGGCGTCGGCGTCTCGTTGATAGCCGAGAGCGCGCCCGAGGTAGAGAGAGCGCTCAACCTGTTAAACGCACCGGTGGTCTTCTTTGCCTTCTGCCGCCGTGAGGCTCCAGCCCCAGTGCCGCTGGCCATTACTGCTGCCCTTCCAGACTCTTAAGCCAGGCGGCCTCCCGGTCAGCGATCACGGAGGCCGGGACGCCGAGGGACTCCGCGAGCACACCAGCGAAGTGAGCGAACTCCTCGGGGATGGCGCCCCAGGTGTCGGCAATGCCTTCCAGGAGCGGAACGGTGCCTTCGAGCAGCTCTACGGTCTGTAGGCCATCTGGGTGATCCGCAGTGTCACCCCTGATGATGCCCGCAATGTAGTCGCGCGCATTTGTGTAACTACTGCGCTTCGGAAAGGACTTGGCGAGCATGACGTGCAAGTCGATGGGCTCCCCCATCTCCTCCAAGAGAGCGAAGGTCGTGGTCAGCTGAACCACGTCTCCCACGTGCTGTTGCGTGGGGACGATGCCTCGCTTGGTCAGCATCCATGCGGTCTTGAGCACGCCCTTGTCTGTCGGGCCCACATCGATGATGAGGTGCTTGAACCCGCGCCCCATGAGGTCCGTTACTTGCTTAGCCATGGCGGGGCCGGTGTAACCCACCACTGTCACGGTGGCGGGCCACTCTTTTCCGGCTGCGGCCTGCCACTTGAGGCACGTGCGATTGGTGTCGTCCGCGTCCACGAGGAGCACTGGCTCGCCTGTGAGCGCCAGGATGAGGGCGATGTACACAGACAGCGTCGTCTTCATCACCCCGCCCTTGGCGTTACCCATGGTGATCTTGACGCCGTCAGGGGTGTTGATCGCCGCAATTACGGCGGTCTTCAGGGGTTCGGGCAGATCCTCGACAAGTTCGCGAACCTCAACGCTGAGGTGTGCGGGGAGCGTCAGGGATGGAGCCGTCCTCTGCCGGGGGAGGAAGGTGCTGGGGACCCCCGTGAGTTCGTCAACCTCGTCTGATGCCGGAGTCGAAGTCGTCTCTTGAGTTAGCTGCTCAGCCATTGCTTTTGACTACCTACTTCTCACTTGGCGAGTTGGCGCTTGGCCTTCAGGTGGAGCAGCGGGCTGTTGTGTCGCAAAGCCGATGCCGTACTGACCCTCAAGTTGCGGTGAGTGCCAAGGCAGTCGATCGGACTGCGTACCTTCGCCCCGGGGGGTGAGGTAGCTCAGGAAGGTTCCCCGAGCGTCGGCCGGTCAAGCAGGTGTCGGATCGCAATCACAGATTGCCCGCAACCGCTCGTGTTCCTGAGCGGCGGAGCCACGCTAGCAGACTGACTCCGCGTTATTCAGGCAAGCGCACCCCTTTGGGGCGAGTAGGTTGCAACGCCTTCGAACGTGTCAACCCGAGCCTGCCCCGGAGGGGTTCGTTCAAGGTGCGCAGCCATGGCCGAACCAGGTCGGGTCGCGTAACTCGGTGGACCCTCAACCACCTCACTCGGGTGGTAGGAAGTTGAGTGTGTGCGTTAGCTGTGTCCCTGTGTCCCGTAATGTGTCCCGTAATGTGTCCCAGCTAGTGCAATTGTGAAAGTGCAGGTCAGAGGCCGTTTTTGCCAACTCATTACCTTCATGCGTTCGATGCCGACTCGTCTAACAGGGCCGTTAATGCGGAGGTGTTGCGTGCATCGGGTGCTATGCGGCACGCCTTCGGCGGTGAGGGCCTGAGCGACTGAGCGCCGAAGTGCCGTGAACTGAGGGGCCTTCGGGTGTGCGAGCCCGGCTTGCTAATCGCCCTCTCCCACGCCATGAGCGATGGAGGCGTGCCGTCGGCCCTTGGCGAGGATCGTGACAACGGCATCGCTCCGGTCGCCGGTTGTCTTCTCGGCCAG